>CAYTGC010000238.1:0-7729 GCA_964437195.1 uncultured Myxococcales bacterium
TATCGAGCCATACTTGGAAAGGGTGGTCGACGTTGCGGGCGATCTTCTCAAGATACTCCAGAACGCGCTCAGCCGCGGCTTGGCACTCTACCTTGGTTCGCCGCGTGGGACCACCTTCGCTCAAAATGAGCGTACTCAAGCGGGCCTTGCGCCTTGCTAGCGCACTCCGCAGGTGGCGAAGATCCTTATCGCGATCTTGGAGAAAGCGAATGATCGATCGGACGCCTGCAAACGAAAGCCCAGACTCTGGCAGCGCAAACGAAATCACCGCATCCCACAGTTCTGCTGTCACAATGCCTGAACGATCTGCATGCTGCTTTTCAAGAGTCTGAGCGACCACCTGCACAGCTTGTGTGAGCAACAGACCAAAGTCTCGGTACAGCAGATCCCTTTCCGGAAGGACTGTAGGCATCGGCGCTGCGGTGGCTGCGGCTAGACAGCAGCGCAGATAGAAGAATGCCAAACGGTCAATGAGGATGCTGTCGGCGCGACGGTGCTCGGGACGGCGCAAGATTTCGACGGCCTGATTCCAAGTCTCTGTAACAGCCCCCACCGCAGCAAAGCTGCGAAACAGCGGAGACAGCCAAGGCAGATCAATCTGATCGGTTGTCGAGTCGAGCCGCACCGATACTGCGGGCCACTCATGCGTGGTCACAAGAGGTAGAACTATTTCTCCCGCAAGCTGCTCATCCCACAGCAAATGAAGAATACCCTCTTGCAGAGGGCTTAGCTGGCCTGCTGCAATCTGGAACGTCGGTACAGCAGCAAGAGACACAGTGATGGAAAGCTCTGTGTAATCGCTGCGTCCAGTTGCCAACAAATCTCCGCGGGGCAGTCGGTCGCTTAGCAGAGATGAACGCAACCGACGCAGAACTTCCTCCGGGGGGTCTTGCGATGTCCGCTCAAATCGTGCCGTATCGGTCAGAAATGCATAGGACTCCGCTTGGCCTGTCGCTTGCCAGGACGTGCGCAGCGCAGAGACCATCTGCCGATTTTCTGGCTTCTGTTGTGCAAGCTCAGAAAGTCCGTCCAGGAGTTGGCGTAGCCACCGCCCAGAGCCCTGTTCGAGGAGCATGAGCGTCGCATCAGAGACCCTTAGATTCGCGGCAGTGAGCGCCTCGCGGATCGCCCCTGCTGGGCCCGCATCCTCTACGAGCAGTCTGAAATGATATTCAGGAAGCTGCTGATCGATCAGGGATAAAAGTCGATCTACCGTTTTGTTTTCCCCCAGAGGTGCCACATCCGAGCGGCTCTGGTCGTATTCAGCACCTTTCTCGGACAGCGCCGCCAGGACTCGCTCACGCCGCTTCTGCGCAAGATCCGACCGCAGCAGACGCCACTCCGATTCTCCGAACATGCGCAGCAGCTCGAACAAGAACTCGTTCGCGAGTTTGGCGGGCAAACCGTACTCCGGTGCGCAAAGCAGGGCTACTCCGTGTCTGGCCCACGCCTTCACACTCTTCTCGGCAGTTGTCTTCCCTGAGTCTGGAGTGTCGACAATCAAACGGATCTGTCGCGCCAAATCGCTAAGGGAAAACTCTGAGGTTGGTTTCTGGGGTACCGCCTTGCCCTGCGCTGCGAACAGCTTGCTCATCGCGCAGATCAAATGAATGTAGCCTGTTGCGAGCTGAGAGATCCTCTTACGGGCCAGGCCCCATTCCTCGAAGTAGTACACCAACGCGACTTGCTCATGAAAGGCAAGCGGTGCAGGGGTCGGCCATCCTAGCTTCAGCCCATTGGTCAGATCGATCTGAACCTGCACCAGTGGGCGCTCAGTGGTGGCTACGGTCGGCGACTCAGCCAGATTCACCGTGCCATTCACTTGTAGTAGTGCAGTGACTGCGGCCAGGGTCAGAGCCGCGACCAATACTTGTTCACGGTTGAAAGCGTCTGTTTCTGGAAGTTGATACTTAGGGAACGAGAGCTGATGCACACTGCGTTCTGTGCCTTGAGGCCCGCTGCTCCCAGTCGGTTGCAAACACAGTTCCGCAACGCGCGAACGCAGACTCACACGTAGCTCACCGGCAAGTAAGCCTATGTCACCGAGACTCTGTCTTGTCTTCGCGCTTCCTGCCTCCGCAGCATTTGCCTGCCACAGCGAACATATCAGCTCGGATTCTCGGTCCTGGGTATTTTCTCGACTGTCCGGTGGTCGATCAACAGCGAGAAGAAGGTTTTGTAGCCGACGCATATGCCCAGGTACCACATCAAGAAGGAACGGGCAGTGCGTTAGGATTGAGAGGATGCGTGGAGAGTACTGTTCGAGCGCAGACGCCAGGGTCCGCTCAGTCTGAGCGAGCGTTTGGGATGACAGCACGGCGTCGACTTTCGCAAGCGCCAACGTGGGAACCGTGAGCCGCAGGTCACGCGGTATTTGCTTGATGATAAATCGATGTGATGGGGG
Source organism: uncultured Myxococcales bacterium (assembly GCA_964437195.1). GTDB lineage: Bacteria > Myxococcota_A > Polyangia > Palsa-1104 > JAEUJZ01 > JAEUKA01. Next base: position 2,405 of record CAYTGC010000238.1, read on the forward strand.
GACTAGCTTGTCATATATCTGATGGGCAAGTGGCTCCGCCCTGGCTCTCAGTGGCTCGCCGGCATCGCTCACAGCCAGTCGTTCCCCCGCGAGTGCGATCAGACAGGATTTGTACAGTGTGTCTTGGAACAGCTCACTGTCTCCCGTGAGCAGGAAGGCAAGCTGACGGTGGCCTAGCAGGCGAAGCGCATCCAGAAGCTCTGCCACACGACCAGGATTCATATCGGCGTCGTCGACTGCGATCAAGAACAGTACGGGCTCTTCATTCCGGCTCCGCCGCTTGTCTTTGCTGGACTTCTGTAAATAATCGCGAAAGTCCGTGTGCAGTGCGGAAAGGAATCGATCGATCAGGTTGCTCAGATCCAGACGCTGCTGTTCTGCGGTCATCTGCTCGCGCGCATAGGATTCCAAGTCACTGGGCGGTGTTCGTTTGGTCGCATGATCATCCCAGCCCTGGATCGTCGCGGTTGCTAGGTCATTCCATCGCTCGCGACTGGCCAGCGGACGCTCGCCATCGTGACAGAAGGGGGCAAGTCCTGCCTGGGCCCGCTGCTCGTGGGATAATCCGTGGGAAGCGGACTCAATCCTCTTCACGATGGTTTCCAGACAGCTAACCAGCAGCAGCATCAGATTGGATCGTCTGGGCAGTGGAGCCAGATCTACCAGTGAAACAGGAACGATCAGCGCCGATCCGGTCGTTTCTGTCAGTACGTTTGCCCAGTTATCTTGCTCTTCGTTCGGATGGCGGGGGTGTATGCGCTGTCCAAAACGTCTTTGCAGCGCATCCAGCAAGCTGATAAGTAGCGTCGTCTTGCCGGACCCGCGCGCCCCATCGATCAAGATCGTCCGGTTGTGGCGGATGGGATCGATGCGAATCAGGTCTTGCTCGTACTGCACGTCCAGCGGGGATGCCTTGGCCATACCTGCCAGGAGCCGCAGCACCTGCTGAGCGGTTTCCATTTGGCTCGGGGTCAGTGTGCTACACGCAAGTGGCCCAGCTTCCGCTCTGGGATGGAGGTCGCTATCTGGACCACCTTTTTTGCTCATCAAAACATACTGTTAGATGTGCGTGTCCCAGTCAATCCTGGCGAAACTTGTTGTGCCCCGATTCCTGACGGACTTGGCGGTGTTTGTGCGATGGGGGCATACCCGGTCTTGATTCGGGGACCAGACTGCGGAGTGGTCGAAAAACATCATCGTTGTCACAACGTTACGGAGTGCGCTACGATGGTGGGATGCCGAATCCGGATCAGCTACCGCCTCTGGTTACAGAGGCCCAAAGAGTCCTCTTTTCGCCGGTTGAGCGCGAGCTGTTCTGCGTCGCGTATCATCCAGACTGGCTGTCTGATCTGCCTGAAGCCCCGCTGTCCGATACCGAATGGAACACCAAGCTGGCGAACTTGACGGAAGCGGAAGTGCACGGACTGCGGGAAAAGCTCGTCCGGTGGCAGCGGCTTCGCGATGGCATGCCGTTGCAGGTGAAAACGATTGCGAGCCAGGCAGAGCTGCCCGTCCTCAACGTTTCTTTGCGCCAGCTTCAGCCAGATGCCCAGTACCACCCAGCCCTGCATGTGGCGTCACCCAATTTCGAGCAGAGCATTCTCGACGCACTCCGCGGAGGCGTATCTGTCAATCTGCTGGGCGGGAACGAGCAGGGCAAATCCTGGTGGATTCAGCACATTCTGCGCACGCTGCAAAAGCAGCACCCGGACATCAAGACCCTGTATGTGGATCTGTCACGCTGGAGCACAGAAGACCTAGAACACCGCAAGAACCTGTTTCGCAAGCTGCGCGATGAACTGCTGCATCAGCTTCGGTTGACCGCCAGCGAGCTGCATGGAATCCCCCCCAATCCAGAGAGCTTTGATGAAGTCTGGCCGCTTTTGGCGGCCTATCATCAGCGACCCGAGTGTCGCGCGCACCAACTGGTACTGGCACTCGACGGGACGAACGCACTGCTCGACAGTCCGACTGTGGATGCGTTTTTTGGACCGCTGCGGGCGCTGATGCAAGACACAGACTATGTGTCGCTGCTGGTCAGCTTGTCCGCCCCACCCGTATCGGTCATCCGCAATGTGCGCCAGTCCAGGCTGAGCTGGGGCGAAACGCACGTCGTCCCAGACCTTTCGATCGATCAGCTTGCCCCCCTTTCGGAAAAGTATGGACTCGCACTTGGCCAAGACGATACGCAACGCTTGTGGATGCTCCTGTCTGGACAACCGTATCTGGTCCGCTGGGCGCTGTATTCCGCATGCCGAGACGGCGTCCAGCCCCTGTCCTTCCTGCTGGAAGAGTCGGCCTGTCTTCCCGATGGCGGTACACTGTTTCACAACTACTTTGCCAGCTTGCGCGCCCACCTGGTGCGTGATCATCTAGACACCCTGCAAAAGGTCTTTACCCAGGCCGGGCGGGGCTGCCCCGAGGATCATCTGCGCCGACTTACCATCCAGGGGCTCATCGTGCCGCACAGGCGCGGCGGCCACCGTCTGCACTGCCGGTTGTTCCTGCACCTTCTACGGCAATAGGAGTCTTGGGTGAGCGAGCCAGCACCGAAGCTCCAAGCCTGGGGGCAGCTGAAGCCCGACGCGGTCTACATCAAGCGTCCGGTTGACGAGGAGATTGCGAATTACCTCAGCACCGGTAAGTGCTGCCTGGTTGCGGCCAGTCGCCAGGCCGGCAAGTCCAGCTTGCGGATGCGACTGGCTGAACACCTGCGCAAAAACAAAGACTTCCTGGTCTGTTCCATCGATTTGAGCAGAGAGAGCGGCAGCTACGAGAGCGACTGGTTTCGCACCCTGTTTCGTGAGATTTGGAAACAGGCGGTGGCGCAGCTTCCTGCCGGCCAAGGCGTTTCCCTGGACGATTTTCTTGTCGAGCATCAGGAAGAGAACTGGACCCAGACCTGGCGCAGCGTGCTCTTGGAACTGGTGAAGTGGAGCCAGGGGAAGAACGGCCTGGTGCTGCTGTTTGATGAAGTGGAATCGGCGCTGGATCGGCGCAGCTTTTTTGCTGTTCTGAGCACCGCTCAGGATGAGCTAACGGAGCGTCACGACTTCTGCTTCGCGTTTTGTCTTCTGGGTGTGCTGGCGACCAGTGGCCAAATGCTGAGTGAGGGTCTGCAATTGGTGCTGAAACAGCCCGACCTCCAGCGCATTCAACTGCCTCCGTTTGTACGCTCGGATCTGGATGGTTTCCTTCCCGCGCTGCAGGGGTTTGTGAAACCACCCCATGACCCGCGCAAACTGCTCAGCGCAGTCTTCGATCGGACTAACGGGCAGCCGTATCTGACCCACCGCATCTTGTACGAACTTGGCCGTCGTGGTGCCCTGCGACCAGGTCCAGAAGACGGCTCGGTGCAGGGTGTCGTTGAGCAGTGCTTTTTGCGCAAGGACAGGGCGGACGACGACTTCCTGGCCTATGCCCAGTATCGGATCAAAGAAGAGCGGCGGACCGACGCTGGCGTCGCACGGATCGAGTCTATGCTCCGCGTGTATCGCCGCGTGCTACTAGGAGAGCAGCCGGTCCCCTATCGGCCCGATGACCCGCTGCATCAGGAACTGCTGCTGCTGGGAATCTGCCGGGCAGATATCGACAGACTGGTCCCAGCTAGCCGCATCACCCAGGCCGTCTTGGACAAGGCGTGGCTCGAGCACGAGCTGACCAGCGCCTGGTTTGAAGACCAGTACCAAGCCTGGTGCCGATCTGGCGCACTGCCTGAACAACGCGCCACGGCCAAGCTGCTAAGCGGCGAAGCCCTGCAAAAGGCAAACAGTTGGCTCAAGTACCAAGGAAGCCTCAGCGATGCCGAGCAGGACTACATCCAGCGTTCCCGCGACACCCAAGTCCGCAAGCAAGTTCGACAACGATACGTATTCTTCGGCCTCGCGATCCTGGTACCTGTTGTAGTCACTGTGCTGCTCACCTATGCGTTGCTGTATCGAGCCGAGCTTGGTGAAACGGAGCGGCGTCTCCAAGCATTCCGAGCAGCCGCGCAAACGGAGCTTCTCACATTGAATCAGAGGCAAGCGCAGCTGGAGCTTGACTTGGCCGCAGCCAGAGACGTCACGACAGTGAAAGACGAGAAGATTGCCAAACTCTCTGCGGATCTGGCTCTGGCCAAGCAGGAAAGCGGAAAGCTGAGTGAGACCATCGACCAACTGGCGAAGGCCAACCAAAAGATCAGTGACTTGCAGCAGCAGCTTGCGATGAAACAGAAGCGTACAGAGGATCTACAATCTCAGCTTGAGCTCATCAAACGGGTCAAAAAAGAGCGGGAAGAAGATGTGGCGCTCCTGAAGAGACGGTTGGGTGCAGTCCCAGAGGCTGGGATCAAGACCCCACTCCTGTTTCAGCATCCAGGCCCGGTTACCGCCGCAATTTTGGTGAGAAACGGAACGCGGCTGGTCACTGGTACGGACAGAGGGACGATCTATTTCTGGGAAACCGGCAAAGAAACTCGCTCGACAACACAGGCTTGTCATGTGACCCGCGTGTCTGCCTTGGCGGTTAGTCCTGACGAACGCTATGTCGCATCCGCAGGCCGTGACGGGCAGGTCTGTATTTTTGACACGCTCGGGGAATCCCGGCTGGCCAAGTTTGTTGCGCACAGTGAAGGCATCAATGCCATCGCCTTTTCGTCTGATGGGAAGCTACTGCTGAGCGGCGGCGATGACAAGACTGCCAAACTGTGGGATTCACCGTCCGGGAAACTCTTGGCCACACGGGAACAGGATAGCAATGTCAGCGCGGTGGCGTTTTCGGGAAACGATCGCTACCTGATGCTGGGTGACGCCAGCAAATTGGTTCACTGGATGGAGCGGGACGGAAACAACGATTTACAATTGCTCCGCACGCTGAAAGGGCACACTGGGTACATCAGCTTCCTTTGGATGAATGAAGCGTCGACGCGGTCCCTGGTTGGCACATCAAGTGGCTTGGTCTATGCGTGGAACCTGGATGTGACACCGCCACTCAAAAACGACAACGCTGCGCAGATGACGCGGATGCACAAGATCAACAAGAAGCGCTACGGGCGATCGTACAAAGGGGAAGTCCTGGACGTGCGGAATTTCGCCAACGGCTTCTACAGCCTGAGCATCGACGACACCGGCGTGACCTGGATCTGGGAAACATTCACCGGCCTACCGATGCAAGAGCTGGCGAATCCCCGACCCGAAGGGGCGGATGACACTTGGCGGCAGAAGCTGGACAACACCGCCCGCTTTTCGCGCGATGGCAAGTATGTGGTGACGGGCAGTGATGACGGCTACGCGCGGGTGTGGCGGGTCAAGACCAAAGACGACGGAGCCAAAACCCCATAACCAG
>CAYTGC010000239.1:0-7728 GCA_964437195.1 uncultured Myxococcales bacterium
CAACTCAATGGGGTATTTGGAAGGCTTCTATTACCACCCGCGCATCGACAAGAAGCTACTTAAGGAGCGGAGCGAGGGACTCATTGGTCTGTCTGCGTGCCTCGGTGGCGAGATCGCGCAGACGCTGCTCACCCACGGCTACGAAGCCGCAAAGGAGATGGCGAAGCAGTACGCAGACTGTTTTGCGCCGGGTGACTTCTATCTCGAAGTTCAGCCGAACGGACTCGCAGATCAAGCCAAGGTAAACGAAGACTGGAAGCGGATGTCGGTGGAAACTGGCATTCCTCTCGTTGCAACCGGGGACTGTCACTACGTTCATCAGACCGATGCCAAGGCCCACGAAGTCCTGATGGCGATTCAGCAAGGAAGGACGCTGGCCGACGAAAAACGGCTCAAGCACGAGGTGTCTTCTTACTATCTGCACAGTCCGTCAGAGTTCAATTCCTTCTTCACAGACATGCCGCAAGCGCTGGAAAGTACAGTCCAGATTGCGAATGCTTGTCACGTCGAGCTGCAGCTCGGAAAACCGATGCTCCCGCGCTATCGGGTTCCGGAAGGATTCGACATTCCTTCCTACTTCCGGCGAGTTGCGGAAGAAGGTCTGGAAAAGCGGTTTGAGGAGTTCTCTGCGTTCGGGAAAAAATTCGATCCCGATCAGTATCGCCAGCAGCTTCAGCGCGAGATCGATGTCATCGTCAAGATGGACTTCCCCGGTTACTTCTTGATCGTTTGGGACTTCATCAACTACGCCAAACAGCACGGAATCCCCGTCGGACCGGGCCGCGGCTCAGGCGCCGGATCACTCGTTGCATATTCGCTGCGGATTACCGATCTGGATCCGATTCCGTACAACCTCCTGTTTGAGCGATTCCTCAATCCGGAACGCATCTCCATGCCGGACTTCGATATCGACTTCTGCATGAATCGGCGCGACGAAGTCATCAAGTACGTCTCCGAGAAGTACGGAAAAAACCACGTTGGCCAGATCATTACCTTCGGATCTTTGTCTGCAAAAAGTGCGCTCAAAGACGTGGGCCGCGTGATGGGAATGTCGTTTCAGGATCTGAATGATCTGACCCGAAACTTGCCGCAGCTCGTCGAGGGACATCCGGTGACGATGCAGTGGGCGCTCGAAAATGAGCCCAAGTTCAAACAGATCATGAGTGAGAAAGCGGAGTTCAAAGAGCTGGTCGAGATTGCAACGGCGCTCGAAGGACTTCACCGCAACGCGGGCATGCATGCGGCAGGAATCGTCATCGCAGAACACCCACTGTGGGAGCACGTTCCCTGTTACCGAGGACAGGACGGCGAAATCGTCACCCAGTTTGCGAAGGAAGAAGTCGAGGAAGCCGGACTGGTCAAGTTCGACTTCCTTGGACTCAAGACGCTTACCGTGATCGATATCGCGGTGCACATGATCCAAAAGGACAATCCGGACTTTGATCTGCGGCGGATTCCTCTCGACGATGCAAGCGTCTACCGGATGATCTCGGAAGGTGACACGACCGGCGTGTTCCAGCTGGAATCTTCCGGTTTTAAGGAGCTGCTGAAGAAGCTCAAGCCCGACTGTTTCGAAGACATCATCGCAGCAGGCGCACTGTATCGGCCAGGACCACTGGAAGGCGGAATGGTCGATGACTTTATCAGCCGCAAGCATGGTCGCACGAAGATCGTCTATCACCACCCGGCGATGGAGCCGATCCTCAAGGAGACGTACGGAGTCATTGTTTACCAAGAACAAGTGATGCAGATCTCTCGCGCACTCGCGGGCTACTCGCTCGGTGGTGCAGACCTCCTTCGCCGCGCCATGGGCAAGAAGAAAAAGGAGGTCATGGAAAAGGAAAAGGCGAAATTCCTCGACGGTGCAGCCAAGACCGGAGTGGACACCAAGATCGCCGATGAGGTCTTCGATCTGATGGCGGCGTTTGCAGGCTACGGCTTTAACAAGTCGCACTCTGCTGCGTACGGTCTTGTCACGTACCAGACCGCATTCCTCAAGAAACACTACCCCGCAGAGTTTTGGGCTGCGCTCCTTACGTGCGATAAGGATGACACCGACAAAGTGGCGCGCTACGTCGCTGAAGTGCGTGACTCGGGCATTCCGGTGCTGCCGCCTTGTGTCAACCAATCCGAGATGGATTTCTCGGTCGTTCACATCAGCGAAAAGCACCCGAAGTCCGGGGTTCCGATCGAAAGACAGGCCATCCGATTCGGTATGTCGGCGATCCGTGGCGTCGGTGAAGGCGCAGTCGAAGTGATCTTGTCGGCGCGGAAGGAAAAGGGCAACTTTGGCTCTCTGTGGAACCTGTGTGAGCGCGTTGATCTGCGGAAGACCAACAAGAAGGTTCTGGAAGCGCTGATCAAAGGTGGCGCAATGGATGCCATGGTTCCGGGGCGAGCCCAAGCGATGGCTGCGCTCGATTCTGCCGTCGAGCGGGCGCAGAAAGCGCAGCGCGAAAAAGAGAGCGGACAGACTTCTCTGTTCGGACTTCTGGGAGGCGGCTCGGCCAAGTCTGGGAGTGAGTTTGGACCCCCGCCACCATATCCGCAGGTCGCTGATTGGATTCCCAAACAGAAGCTTGCGCTCGAAAAGGAGGCGCTTGGTTTCTACATTAGCGGCCATCCGGTGGATCGTTACGCACCAGAGCTAAAGCGAGCCCGCGCGGTCGCAGTGGCCGAACTTGCCGACGAGAATTACGAAATTCCTCGCGGTCGCGATCGCGCAGACATCGTGGCGGGTGGTGTCGTTTCAGACTTCCGCGAGCGCATCCTGAAGAGCGGAAACGGCAAGATGGCATCCTTCCGCTTGGAGGATCAGACCGGCGGAATCGAGGTTGTCTGTTTTTCCAAAGCGTATGCAGACTACGAAACGCTGCTGAAAGCCGACGAACCAATCTTGGTCATCGGACAGCTCATGAGCGACGGTGACGGAGAGAACCAGCAGCGCAAGATCAACCTCCGCGAAGTGCAGCTTCTGTCACAGATCCGGATGGAGAAAACGCAGAAGCTGACCCTGTCTGTGCTCGCAGATGAGCTGACCGAAACAAAAGTGGGCGCGCTGAAGGAAGCGTTTTCCACGCATCCCGGCCCAGTTCGTGTGTCGATCATTTTGCAAAAACCCGGGCGCTGGCGGGTCGAAGCGCAGCTTCCTACGGACTGCAAGATTCAGCCAAGTGACGAGCTGCTCACGCGACTCGCGACGTTGTGTGGTGAAGCGGCGGTACAGCTTGGCTAGGAGTCAGAAAGGCCAACGCTACAGAGCGGGGGCCGAGTCCGACTGTGCTTTGACAGCCGTGCGCAGCGCCTCGACATCCGGGTAGACGTGCTTCGGCTTGGAGAAGATCTCAAAGGTCTTTAGGACTGCTTCTGTCCAGCCGAGCATCCGGTACGGATACCCATTCTGTAGACAGTATTCCTTCACCAGTGGCGCCATCTTTGGATAGTAGATGTGGCTGTATCCGGGAAATAGGTGGTGCTCGATCTGGTACTGCAAACCAGAGCAGAGCAGCGACCCCAAGAATCCGGTATGGAAGTTGATTGTCGTCGCTGTTTGCAGAAGGACGAAGTCTTTTTTCCAGTCTCCCTTCGCGATGCAGAGCGCCTCCTCTGGATAGTGTCCAGGCGCCAGCACAAAGTAGAGCGGATAACCAAGGAGTCCGATCCGCAGCAAGTTGAAGCCAACCACATGCAGGACGGGGAAGTAGAACGAAGGAATCACAAACCAGACCACGATGTGCAGCAGCATCACCACCATGTCCGCCCAGTGTGCGATTCGCCGCCGCCGTTTGTCCGGCAGGATATCAATCAGGTGTCGCCAGCTTCCGATCTGGCGAAGGTAGCTATTGAGCCACGCCATGCACGGAAACAGATAGCGCTGGAAGGAAATAAACCAGGCCTTGTTTTGCGCCACTTCTTCGTCGGTACTGGCAAAAAAAGGTGAGAAATCCGCGTCTTCATCAATTCCCATCACGTTGGGATTTGCGTGATGAAGCGTGATGTGGCGGTGTCGCCAAAACGTCGCGCCCAACATCAGGAAAAATGGGTAACCGAAGTACGTGAGCACCTCGTTGACCCAGCGATGGCGGCTCGCGCCATAGTGTGTTGCAGTGTGCGTATTCGTTCCCACACCGACGGAGCCATACGTCGAAATCAACATCCCGATCGCACGCAGCCAGTAGGGTTCGGTCAGCACGAAAATTGCGATCCCGCCCAGGGCGAGACTGACATGAACAAACAGTTCCAACAGAACTGGAGCAACTTGTCGCTGGTTCCAGCCACGATTCCGGAACTCGGTCTTCAGCGATAACAGGGCGTCTTCCATTGGAACAAGATACCGGAATGCCGAAGCCCGAGGACTGAAATCAGAATTTCGCAACGGAATCTAGTGGTCCGGCAATTCACGCGGGATTCAGTTCAGGATGGTCGAATCAATGTTCCACGTTGTCCGCAGCGGGCCATATGAGACCCCAAACCTGCCCACCGGCTTGAGCTCAAAAAACACCGTTCCCTCTGCTTGCACCGGCACCATCAGCGTCGGGCTCTTCCCGTTTAGCAGATCGGTCACAAAGTTCACCGCAACTTTTTGAAACACAGCCAAGGCCTGATCAAGACCAAGCACAAACGCCAGATCGAGATTCACATTCCCACCCGCAGCGATCGTCGACTTCCGCAGTTCCTGTTCGGCTTTGCCGGTCACCAGATCGGAAATCAGCTGCGGAATCCGCGCCTGAAAATCATTGAGTGTCCGAATGTCGGTCTGGCTCGAAGTGCAGGCTCCGGGCTTCGCTTGTCCGGTACACGTTGGGTCTAAAGCCCCGCACATGCTCAGACAAATCGCGCCAAGTGCCTCCGCTTGCTGGCCATCAAACAGTCGCAGCGCAAGGAGTACATCAAGCGCAGGCACCGGCACATTGTTCGGGTTGGTAATGAGGATGTGAATGCCAAAATGGAATGCGAGCTGGCTCGTCGGTGGTGGCGATCCGAGGGTCACCGTACACAAGAGTCGCAGCGTGGAATCGGTGATGACGGTCGGACAGTAGTACGCTGCAAGCTGCGTGACGCTCGGTCGGCGGGTCATCTGCAGGGCCGATGCCTGTACCGTCGGCGGATTTTCGACATTTTGCCCAAGCGCGTCGAGAAACTCGCAGCTTGAAAGCAGAAACAGGACCGGAAGTAGCAGCAGCGCAGATAGCGATCGGACAGTTTGGCATCGACGGACTTTGCGACAAGACATGGCAAGCCTCCTTGGCACGGACTGACATCCCACAGTTGATTGTGCGGTGGTTTCTTGGTTGTGACGAGACAGCGCTGTCGTTCCTTCGCCTAGGCCCGTGCTATACCGCCCGCACCATGTCGTCTACTTTCGTCACACCGCCGCCGCTTGAACCCAAGCAGCCCCAGCTTCTCGCGATCCCGACGGGTTTTCTGCTGTCCCAGGCGATTGCGGTGAGCCCGATCGGCGTGCTGCCGCCAGCGATCTACGATCCGAGCCAGCCAGCGCTGCAGACTGCGATTCCGCTTCCCCAAGACCGCGAGGCCGAGGACTGCCCGGTTCAAGAAGTGCTCGTTCGCGGCGTCCCCGGTCACGATGCGCTCCTTGTCTACGGAGCCCGTCCGGGAGAAATGGCCGAAGCGGTGCTGTCTCGCGTTAGCTGGATGCTAGGTCTCGACGACGACCTGCTGCTTTTTTATCACCTGTGCGAGCGAGATCGCGACTTGGCCTGGGTGTCGGAACAAAAAGCCGCGCACGTCCTGCGCAGTCCGACGGTGTTCGAGGATTTGGCCAAGACGCTCATCGTCACCCAAAACGCCAAGCAGGCGCCCGAAATCTGCCAGAAGCTGTGCACCGCGTTTGGATCTCCGACGATGCTGTTGCGACGGAGCTTTCCGACAGAAATGGCGATCGCCAACGCGACAGAATCGCAGCTTCGCGACGAACTTGGCCTCAAGTCTCTCGGGACCATGCTGTATCGACTGGCCGAGCGCTGTGCTGCCGGTCAGCCGCATCCCGAGACGCTGCGTCGGGTTCGCCCTTCGATTTCGCAAGCCTTGGCCGAGGAGGACGAAGGACTATTTGATGATCTCGTCGTCGAAGAGCTGTACTGGCAAGAGCGCGTGGCCGAGCTTCTGCTCACCCTGCCCGGCTTTGGCGTGCGCGCAGTGCCCAAAATGATGCGTCTGCTTGGCTGCTTCGATCTCATTGAGCTGCATCGCAGTGCGACGGCGGCGTTTGCCAAGCGCTATCCGCGACGACGAAAATCCGCCCAGGCCGAAACCGCTGAGGAACTAACCGATCGACTGCTCAAGCGACTCGACGGGTTTGCGATCTATCGCAGCTTGGCTCAGTCGCTGCTGCTTCTGCCCGATGGTCGCAGCGCGTAAACGTGTCGATCGTCTGTCCCCACGACAATGGCGTGATCTTCAGCCAATAGGGGCGAGCCATCGACATCCGCATCAAAGACCACCTGCCACAGGAGCTGTCCGTCTTGTGTCAGCGCGTACAGCCGATCGTCGCGCGAGCCAAATAGCACCCGGCCTTTGCGATCGATGATCGGCGCTGACTGAATGGCATCGCCAGTCTGAAATTTCCACAGCAGCGTTCCGTCGCTGCGAATCGCATACATCTGACCATCATAGGAACCGGCCAAGATCGTCCCGTCGGCCCGCAGCGCGACCGCCGCTCGAACCGGAGCCCCCGTCGGCACCGAGAACTTGATGACGCCCTCTTTGGATACTGCATAGATCCGCCGATCTTCGCCGCCCAGATAGGCAGTTCCGTCGGGCCCTATCGCTGGTGGCTCGGCCAAATCCAACGCAAGTTGCACTTCCCACTGCTTGCTTCCGTCGGGATTCAGGTGAACCAGCAGGTCTTGACAGACGGCGTACAGCGTTCCGTCGAAACCGAGGCTGGGCGACGAGCTGCAGTGCTTCTTGTCGTTTCCGTAGTGCCAAGAAACCTTGCCATCGGCCGTCAGCGCAGTAATGCCTTCGCCGCCGATGTACAGCGACCCATCGGGCGCGGGCGTCACCCCTTCCACGTCGCAGCGCGAGGCTTCGGGGCCAGCACCGAGGCTTCGCTTGCACCGACCCGGGGACGCCGTCCAGCGCACACTTCCGTCGTCTACGTGTAGCGAGTAGAGCTTGTCGTCGTCCGAACCGACCAGCACCGATCCAGAAGGAGCGGCGACCGGCGATGCGAACACCATGTCTTGGGTGGCCCGCTTCCAGCGCAAGGTCCCGTCGGGATTTAGTCCGTAGATCGAGTAATCATGCGACCCAAATACGATCGTGCCGTCGGGTGACAAGATGGGCGAGCCAGTGACTCGGCCCTTGGTGCCAAACTTCCACACCACATGAGGCCGCTTGTCTGGCAGCGCAAATGGGCTGCGTCCGGTGCGCTGAAGATCGCCCCGCGGCAGCACCCAAGTTCCCCCGGGCAGCACGAGCGGTGGCGGTGGCGGTGGCGAATTTGGCGGAAGTGCGATTGGCATACCGCCATCCCCGCTGGTGGGCATCGCGGCATCTACAATCGATGCGTCTAGCGGCGATCCGAAATCGGCAAGGCCAGCGTCGGGCACGGAGCGAAGCGCCAGGAGGCCGGGCTCGGCAGACGATCTCCGCTCGAGCTGACAGGCCCAGGTTGCAAGCAAGACGCCGACTAGCAGCAGTGCGCCGTGTCTTTGTGCATGCAACTTCACAGCGCACAGCTTACTACGGGAGCGGGCCTCG
>CAYTGC010000240.1:0-3077 GCA_964437195.1 uncultured Myxococcales bacterium
TCCAGCCAGGTCATGCTGGGCTCCTCGGTGCAGGTCGTCTCGGCGATGAGCTGGGTCTACGTGTTCCGGACCACGGTGACGGATGGAAAGCTGCTGGTGAGCCGCTTCGTGCTCGACGGCATGACCAATCAGCTTTTGCCCAAACTAGATGTGCGCTATCGGCGCAGCCAGCAGCGTCTGTTGCCCCAACAGTCCGCGACTTCGACGAGCGGCACGAACTTCGACAATCTGGACTACCGCGATATCAACGGCAATAGCTTCTTCGAGCCCGCAGTGGAGCTGAGCTTTATCGGTGCCATCCAGAACGGTTGGTACTCCGTGGTCCTGACCCCGACTAGCGAGAGCGACCGCCAGCGCTGGCATGTGTTTGCCTATGATTCCACTGCGCAGAAAGTGGTGCTGTATTCGGTGGGCTGCGGCCCCGACGGTCTGTTTGACGCGAAGGACTATCTGTACTGCACGCGAGATCCCAGCAATCCAGAGCACTCTATCTATCGATTGATTCCGGGCATCACCCGCCGGACCATCAACCTTTCCAATATGACGATTGCCGACTGTCCGTCGGCAACCACATACGATCTGCAACGCGAACAAATGACCGAAGCGGGGCCGCAGCTTGTGCGCGACGTCATGCGCGTGATGCTGGCGGTACCGGTTCGGGTGGGCGGCCAGGACCCGGTCAAGACTGCGGTCCTCGACTTCGCAGTCGCCGCCGACGGCACGTTGTCGCAGGTGGATCCGACGCCGGACACGATCGAGATCCTGCGCAGTGGCGCACGCGAGGTCCTGACCCCGCTGTCTCTGCTGGATGACATCAAAGAGTTTGCAGAGGCCACGCCACCCCCGTCAGGAACCATCGTTGCCACGGAGCAAGGAGCCGACGACTTACTAAGCGTGCGCAGTGAACAGGCACTGCCAGCGGCGCTGGCAGCGGGCGCCAAGGTGAAGATCAGCGGTACCCGCAGCTACGACGGCCACTACATCGTGCTGGGCGTCGATGACACGACGTTTCAGATCGCAGCCGCCTTCCAGAACAGCCAAGAAGGCACGTGGGAGGTTGTGCCCGACAAACCGAGCGGCCTGGTCTTTGACAACAGGATCGTGGGTGTCGAAAAGAGCGCAGCTGGGCAACTTCGGATTTTGTGTCCAGCGCACGACCTAAAGGTTGGGGACTCCGTGCAGATCTCGGGTACGGCGACCTATGACGGAATCGTCCCTGTCACGTCGGTCGATGCCGATGCCAAGAGCTTTGTGCTCGACACGGCATTCATCCCGGGAGAGGTCGCGAACCTGAGCAAAGTGACGCGCCGCGGGCTGCGCCTGGATGGGAATGACATGGTGGGCGCAAAGAGTCTGGATTTGCCCCCCCCAAGCCCCACGCGCAACCTGGGTCGTACGCTCTGTGCTTGGGTACTTGTCGACGCGGCGGGGAACCTAGCGCAGAGCTTGATCAGTCAAGGCGGAGGGATGATGGACCTTTGCCTGGGAAGCGACAACCGGGTCCAGCTTGCCGTCCGCATGAGCAACGGAACTGTGCAGAGCCTGAGCGACCCAGGGACGATTCCTGTCGGTGTCTGGACGCACTACGCCGGAACCATCGATTTCGACGCAAAACTGTCTGGCGAGCTGCGCCTGGCGCTGCATCGAAACGGCGTCCAGGTTGCGCAGAAACAAGTTGCCCAAGAGCAGCCAAGCCACTTGGGCAGCCGGCTGCTGTCGTTCGATGGCGTCAACGATGCCGTACGCGTGCCGGACTTCGCCACTCCCAATTCCGCCATGACTCTTTCGGCCTGGGTGCGCAGCGGAACTTCGCTGTGGACCACCTCGGCAAGCATTGTGAGCAAGCGATTCGGGTTCTTCCTGTCGCCGATGGAGGGAAGCAAGACCCTTCGCTTCGAAGCCAAGATCAGCGGCACCATCCAGGGCATCGGGTTTGCGCCGGACAACATCCAGGCGTGGCACCACTACGCGGGCACGTACGACGGACAGGTGCTCCGCTTCTATGTCGATGGAGTCCTGGTCGGTGAGCTCGCGAGCGCCGGCTCGATCGACATGGACAGCGGCCCGCTGTTCATTGGCTGCAAGGACTCGCTGCCGACTCCCTACTTCAAGGGACAGATCGCAGGGGTCGAGCTGTGGAGCCGCGCACGCACGGTGGCAGAGATCGCCGCGCAGCGAAGCACGCGGCTGATAGGCACGGAGGCGGGGCTTCTTGGGTACTGGCCGCTCGATAATGGAGCGACCTTGGATCTTTCGTCGGCGCTTCGGCACGCGACACTGCTGGGCAGCCCGCTGTGGACCCGCGTGTACGTGTATCCGCAAAGCAGTACCCCGGTCACCGCGGGCACGCTGACCCCACTGATCGGGGCGGCGATGCAGCTCGACGGAGACGACTACCTGGAGGTTCCGGCCTTCGCCTCTCCGACTTCGAAGATTACGGTGTCGGTCTGGGCGCGCAGCGATACGCCGACCTGGAATGAGAACGGCTGCCTAGTCAGCAAACGCAATGCGTTCTTTCTGCATCCGTGGAAAGGCTCACGGGCTATCTCGTTCTATGTGAATGAGACTACCTCCGTCGCTTTCACTCCGGAGGATATCCAGGGCTGGCATCTGTACACCGGAACCCATGACGGGACCGCCCTGCGCTTCTACATCGACGGCGAGCTGGTGGCCCAGAAGTCATACACCTCAAGCATTCAGGCGGATTCGGGCGGAGTCTTGTGCATTGGCCATGACGACCTTCCCGTCACATCGACGCAGCCAGCGCGCAACTTCAAAGGGCAGCTTGCTTCCGTGCAACTGTGGAACCGAGCGCGGACACAGGCAGAAATTCGCGCCGACTTGACCACCAGCCTAAGCGGTCAGGAGGATGGCCTGGTTGGCTACTGGCCGCTTGAGAGCGGGGCGGAGGATCGGTCCGCGAGCAAGCGCCATGCAGCGATCAAAGGGAATCCAACCTGGGTTCCTGTCGGGGATCTGACCGTCGGGCGGAACTTCCGCGGCGAACTTTCCGATGTGCAAGTCTGGGACTGCGTGCGGACCGCAGACGAGGTCAAGGCGACGATGCACCTTGCGCT
>CAYTGC010000240.1:3177-7715 GCA_964437195.1 uncultured Myxococcales bacterium
CTTGGCAACAAGCTGTTTGCCTTTTCGTACTACGGCAAGAGCACGCGCAGCAGCCTGGAAGTCATCCCGTTCCCGCTGACCAGTGTGCAGCAGAGTGACTTCCTAAGCCTGGGCGGAGGTTGGTACCGGGCCACCTGCCGCGTGATCGTTCCCGACGGCGTGAGTGTGATGCGCGCCTTTGAGCTATCGAATGTGCGTGGCAAGTGGGGCAGCGAGGCAGCACCGCCCGCCAATGAATGGACGGCTCTCGACATTCGCAAGCACCGCATCCGCCTAGTCTCGGACGCTGTAACGCGCGAGAGCTACACCGACCTGGCACCGCTGGCTTCCCTGCCGGCGCAGAAGCAGTCGACTCTGGACAACCTGACGAACGTCGATCGGGTCGAACGCAAGGTGGCCCGGCTGGAGGAAACGGTCGCCGATCTGCGCTCGCGCATCGAGGTCGCGCGGAGCAACCAGCCGTACATCGAAGAGAAGGCGGCAGTGACCATCCAGCTGGCGAACCTGAAGACGCAGCGCACCGACGCCGTCAGCGCACGCAACAGCCTGAATGCAAGCTGGACCAGCTACTGGCACAAGCTGCGCGTCCAGCACAGCGGCCTGTACGCCGACGGTCGCTCTGGGGTCTCGATCTCGACCTATGCCTGGGGCAATAGCGATAGTCAGCTCTTTCGCTTTCAAGGCCTGGGCGACGGCTGGTTCCAGATTCTTAAAAAGGGGGACGATTCTTCCTGTCTGCAAGTTTCGCTGCTCAGCATCGACATCGGCATGTCGGCTTTCTTGTCTGGCTCGAATACGCCCAGCGTGATCTTCGGATCGCTTGACGCTGTGCTTACGTACAAGAAATGGCGCATCCAAGATCTTGGGGGCGGCTGGGTCTACCTACGAAGCGACAGCGGACACCTGATGGAAGTGTTGGGCGCGTACACAGCCGAAGGAACACCTGTCATCGGATGGAACGAAACGGGCACGCCCAATCAGAAGTGGGCGCTGGACAAGACCTCGCAGCTGACGAATACGGCGAGCGCAGCCCTGGTCAGTAGCGAGGCGCTCATCGCATCGCTCGACTCGCAGATCTTTTCGACCGAGACTCGCCTGAACTGGCTGACGCAGGCACTGGCGCAAAGCGAAGACCTGGCAACGCTGGAAAGCCAGCTTGTGACTGCGCAGACCGAACTCAACAACGCGCGCACCGATCTAGCGGCCAAGAACACGACCTTGCTCAGCGACTTGGCGCAGGCGGCGGTCGCTGGCATGCCGGCGCTTGCAGTCGATGATCGCGGGCTGCGGACGGCGGGGGCGGTGCTCGACTTCGCGCAGCCCATCGGCGCAGTGCGTCTTTCCGAAAGCTGCACGGGCAATGTCCTATTGACCTACGCCGACAGGCAGGGGCGTCTGCGCACAACGCTGTACGACGCCGCAGCCGACAGCCGCAACGCTGCATTCGAACAGTGGGTGCCCGATGCAGTTCGGGCGTGCGCCGATATTCGAGACAGCGGGGATCTGATTACGCTGACCAAGCCTGTCACTCTGCCGAGCAGCGGCTGGACCTGTGATGCCTGGGTCCGATACCCCGTGGCGACGAAGCCGGACGGCTCCCCCTATCTACTCAGCCTGCTTGCGGCATCGACGGACTCACGCTCGGCACCACTGGCTGTGCGCGGTGGACAGCGGCTGGGAATCCTGGTGGATGGCTGGTTTTTCAGCAGCGGTATCGATCTTTCACAGCTTCTTGCCGAAGGCTTTCATCACTTTGCGGTGAGCGCCGACGGCAACACGGCCAGCTTTTATACGAACGGCGTCAAGCTCGGCAGCGTCAAGGTGCGGCAGCCGGTCCTGCGTTTGAATGGCAGCAGCGATGGTGTCGAGGTACCGGCACACGCAAGCCCGACGACGGCCATCACCGTTTCGGTGTGGGCACGCAGCACAACGACAACCTGGAACGCCAGCGGAACACTGGTCAGCAAGCGCGATGCGTTCATCATGCATCCCGTCGCATCCAGTAAGAATGTGCAGTTCCATGTCTGGATCAGCGGACAGGGCTGGAAGTTTGTCGAATACGCGATGCCCGAGATCATTGGCTGGCATGCGTACACCGGAACCTTCGACGGCAGCGCGATCCGTCTTTACATCGATGGAGAGCTTGCAGCGACCCTGGCAGTAACGGCCGGCACCATCAACGCCTCGTCCGGCCCGCTGTATCTGGGGCACGACCCGGCGAGCAACGCATACTTGAACGGCGACATCGCTGAGGTCGCGATCTGGAATGTGGCCCGCAAGGCATCCGAGGTTCGCGAGGATGCGTCGCGTTCTCCCACCGGCAACGAGGCCAACCTGGTCGCATGCTTCCGCATGGAGACCAGCGATGAAAACAGCGTGCGGAAGGTGAAGGATCTGACGTCAAACGCACGCCACGGAGTCGTCAAGGGAGCTCCGCAGGACGCAACCATCACATTGATGCGGGCGCTGGACATGAAGTACATCGGCAACGCGGCGGGCGGCGGAAGCCCCATCGGTCGGCTCACCGAGGTCCGCATGTGGAGCCTGGCGCTTAGCGATGCAGAGATCGCCATCCATGCTCGCTCCGTGGTGGCGGGTGATGAGCCGGGACTCATCGCCTACTTTCCGCTGTGCGAAGCAACAGGCACCACGGCCTTTGATCGATCGAGTGGTGGATCCGCACACGGAACCATGGCTGGCATCGGCTGGGTTGGCTGCACCGCGAACATCGGAGCCGCCGCTCGCAAAGTGCTGGTCCTTCCCAATCGCGGCGATCCATACATCGATTGCCCTCCTGTCGATCTTGCCGGGAAGAGCTTCAGCTTCGAGTGCTGGACCCGGCGCAGCGACTCAGGCATTGGCGTCTTCCAGGTGCTGGCCTCGCTAGGCAGTGAAGGGGTCACAAACAAGGCTCTGCATATCGGCTTCCGACCCGACAACTCGCTGACGCTGGCCTTTGGCGGCAACGACCTCAATACCACGCAGCTGTACACCGACACGGACTGGCACCACATCTGCGCCAGCTATGAACAAGGCAGCAAGACCCAGACGCTGTACGTCGACGGTGTCCTGGCCGCACAGCGGGTCTCAACCAGTGACTTTCTTGGAACAGGCAACCTGTTCATCGGACGCTATTTCACGCAGGCCCGCAGCGCGGCCCCCTGCCAGATCGCAGATGTGCGCGTCTATGGCAGATCGCTCTCCGTTGATGAGGTTCGCCGCAATATGCACCGCCGACTTCTTGGCACCGAAGCCGGCCTGCTGGCCTACTACCCGATGGAGGCGCTGAACGCAGAGCGGAAAGTGCAGGACATCAAGTCGGGGGCCTTCCAAGGACAGCTCAAGGGCTCGGCGCTGCTTCTGCAGACCGCCTCGCTGCCCCGCGCTGAGACCGACCGCGTCGTCACCTGTGAGTATTCGTCGATTGAAGTCGCGCCCGATGGTGGCAAGCAGGCGCTGATGCGCCGGTTTTATGGATATGTCGTGGGTGGCAGCGTCGAAGTCCTACCAGAACAACGCGTCGATGAGCTGTTCCTGCAGTGGATCGGCAACTCGCAGATCAATCCTACGTTGCTGGGCTACATCGAGGGCGCACCGCCCGTACCGTCAGAGAACCTGACCGTCGAAGATGACTACATGGGGGCCACGAAAGTCACGCTGACGCAGGCAGAGGAGACGCGCTACAGCTGGCAGCGCAGAGAGATTTCAAGCTCTGCCTTCAGCCTGGACGGTTTCATCGGTGCCGCATGGAGCACGCAGGCAGGTGGCCCGTTCTTTATGAGCAGCATCTCGGAAGGGAAGGCCGGCCTGGTCTTCAACTACGCTCTCCAGACGCAGAGCACGAATGACTCTTCGGTCGGCGCAACATCCCGTCTGAGCACCAGCGATAGCATCATGCTCACCGGTCGCATCGAGGACAAAGCGGCTTGCGCTCCAGTCGGCACGCGCTGGGTGCCGAAGAACGTGGGGTACGCGCTCGTGATCTCGGGCATGGCGGACGTGTACATCACCAAGCTCAAGCGCAGCGGACGCATGGTCAGCTATGACGTTCGCCCTGTGGATGACGTGCCTCTCGACGTCAGCACGATCACGTTCCTAATCAATCCTGCCTATACGCTGAACGGAAGCTTGGACGGCATGGTGGGCACCAGCCCCGCGGACCAAACGTTCTATTCCCACGTTCCCAGTATGCGCATGCAGTACGGCTCGATGTTTCCGGCCAGCTACTTCCGCATGAAAGAGGCCTACGCGCTTAAGGAAGCCATCGCTCGTCAGGACAAGGCGCGGGCGAGCTTTTTCTGCAACTTCAAAGCGAACCAGCTCGACAAGCTCGATCCGCAGGCTGGCAAGACCCAGCTCAACGTGGGTGCTGACGGGCAGACTGCATCAGAAGGCAGCGAGGCCGCTGTCGAGAAGCAACAGCAGCAGCAGAAGGACAACGAAAAAGAAGCCATCAAGCACCAGGCCGAGATCGACAAGAAGCACACGACCTACGAAGCGCGGGTGCGGGCCAGCGCGGCGTTTTCGGACTGGCAGCT
>CAYTGC010000241.1:0-7550 GCA_964437195.1 uncultured Myxococcales bacterium
TATCCAAACCAGCAACTTGAACAGGTAAACCCGAGAGCTGGTTCGATATCACAGCCACGGGGCTAATTGTTTGCTGCAACTCACTCAGTCGGTCTCTGGTCTCACGATGACTGGCGTCGTTCTGATGCGTCGATTGCTCAATCCCGCGTGACATCGCGTTCATGGCATCGTGGAGCTGCTGGATCGAGAGACTCTGCTTGTCGAAGCGTTGCTGAACGTCACGCAGCGTCTCCATAAGCACGCTTCGCGTCCGATCAGCTTGCTTTTCGATATCCTTTATTGCCAGGTGCAACGACTCGTGCCCTTGGCGCAGCGACTCTCTGATCGTAGAAATCTCTCCCGCTGTCGATTGATTGACACTATCAATCAATCGAAGCGCTTGCTCATGTTCTGTGTGCTTGGCCTGGCTGTTGGCCTTCCATTGTTCAAAACTAGCACCCAGATCCTTTAGCCTTGTATCCAGAAGTGCGAGCGACTGGATCTGCTTTTCATGTAGTTGATTCTCGGCGCTCAGCGACTTCGATATATTGAGCGCATCTGTACTCAATCGTTCTATTTTGACTTTAATATCTGCATACTCATTTGGCCAGTTGCCGAGCTTCCGCACGATCGCCAGAGTTTCAGCAGAATGTTCCGGGATCTGCAATAGCGAATTGAGTCGAGGCTGTGCAATCAGAAGCCAGTCTTGATCCAAGTGGCTAACCACATCATAGAGATTCTGGCACTTCTCTCTGATCAGAATCAGACTTTCGTTGATTTGCGAGACCTGTGTATCTGTGATACATGTCGTTTCGCTTTGTTGTTCCTGCGTGTTTTCAGCCATCGCACATCTCCTTATCTGAGATTAAATTTCCTCGATTCGCTTAAGCAATTGAGGTGCCATCGTCTTTTCCGGCCTGCACACATGGCATTCGCTTGGCAAGTAGCGTCAGAGATGGCAAACGGCACACATTGGCTGGACAACTTTGAGTCCGGTAACGGCTGCTGATCGCGCGTGTCAGCGGCCTGATCGGACGCCTGCGTAAGCGGCTTAGCTGCGCGGCCTGATTGAGCCGCCTGATTGAGCCGCCTGATTGGGCCGCCTGATTGAGCCGCCTGAACTACGCATCAAAGCGCATTATCCAGATCCACGTCATCCAAAGTCGTGACATCGCGTGGATCAAATGCAGTAGGATGGTGCCGGTCTTGACGGTGCCGGATACAAAAACAGATCGCGCGAGCGAAGCTCGAAATGTGCGCCACCGAGCAGTTCTCTATCAGCTGTTTCCTATAGAAGCTGAGCGCGATCCATTCCAGTGGTGCGTGGGCCCTGGGGCACGGCTGGTCGGTCGGCGTTGCGGCCCAGACCAGATCGAGTTGCCGTCCGATCCCCTTGTCTCGTCTCGCCATGCCAGCATCACAAATGATGGGGGCAAATTCGCCCTATGCGACGAAAACAGCCGCAATGGGACCTTCGTAAACCGACGAAGGATTTCGCCACTGCATCCGTTTTTGTTAACAGACAATGACGTGATCCGCGTCGGTGGAACGCTGCTTCTTTTCCGTCTGCTTCAGGATGACGTTCCTTTTTGCACGGACACGCCCAGTGATTTCGTGGTTCGTTCTCTGGAAATGCACGACGTGCTGCACTACGCCCGACAAGCAACGGCACGCGGGGGTGCGATTCTGATTCTGGGAGAGAGCGGCACCGGCAAAGAGAAAGTCGCGCGCTATATTCATGCACAGAGTGCGAAGACAAAGCAGCGGACAGGGCCGTTGATCGCGGTAAACTGTGCGACGCTGACCCCAGAGCTGGCAACCAGCGCGCTTTTTGGACACCGCAAGGGATCGTTTACGGGGGCGCATGCAGATCACCAAGGATTCTTTGTAGCCGCCGACAATGGAACGCTGTTTCTGGATGAGATCGGCGAGGTTCCAACGACGGTTCAGGCCCACCTGCTGCGTGCGCTGGCCGAAAAAAAATTCGTTCCAGTTGGAGCGACCACTGAACGAAACTCCGACGTGCTGCTTGTGGCGGCAACCAATCGCGATCTACACAGCGCGACCGATTCCCACGGATTTCGGGCTGATCTTCTGGCGAGAATCAGCACGCACTGTATCGAGCTACCACCACTTAGAAAAAGGCGCGAGGAGATCCTTCCACTTCTCCTTTCCCGATTCCCAAACGGGTCCATCCCGACGCTGGATCGCGAGCTCGCGGAACTTTTGGTGACCTACGGTTGGCCGCTCAACATTCGCGAAGTATTCAACTTGGCAGAATACTGGCTCACGAGATACCCAGGGCAGACGCACTTTGTGAATGAGTCGCTGCCGAGCTGGCTGGCCGCCTCTGTGACGAATCAACCAGCCAAAGACACTGGAACTGCCGCGTCATCGGTAACGCCACAGGGTCCGTCTTCACATTCCGGCCAGCGACCCACACGGGCGGCCCAGACGACCTCCGCTGAGCAAATGGAGAAATTGCTTGCGGAACACTGCGGCAACGTAAGTTCCATCGCACGAGTTCTGTCGCTGTCTCCGCGTCAAGTCGGACGCATCCTGGATACGCATGGGCTGGAGCCTCACAAATGGCGGGGCAAGTAGTTTCCTTTTCTAGCCCCCCGATGCAAGGGGAAGGAGACCGCACCGAACTGGATGAAACGGTGCGCGATTCCGACGGTATTCCATCACGCAGCACGCCAGCAGATTCCATTTCGCAGATCGGTCCGTATCGCATTTTGCGCATTCTGGGCAATGGCGGAATGGGAACGGTGTACGAAGGCATTCGGGAAGACATAGAGCGCCGCGTTGCAATCAAGGTGCTGCATCCCAGACTGGCGCTGCGCCAAGAAGCGCAGGAGCGATTCCTAAATGAAGCGCGTGCCGCCAATCGGGTCGAACACCCAGGTCTGGTACAGATTTCCGATGTCGGTAATCTTGCCGACGGTGGAATCTATCTTGTGATGGAATTCCTTCGCGGCGAAACGCTTGCAGATCGGCTCCTCCGACTGGGTGGAACGGCAGACGTCCGCCAAGCGATTGAGCATGCGATCGAGCTGGCGAATATCCTTTGCGCTGCGCATCAGAGCGGAATTGTCCATCGTGATGTCAAGCCAAGCAACGTGATGATCGTCGCCGATCCACAGATGGCCAGCGGCGAACGGATCAAGCTCATTGATTTTGGCATCGCCAAGCTGGAAGAAACGCAGTTCACGGACACAGATAGGAATCGCACACCGGAGGAGATGTGGATCGGCACCCCGGCCTATATGTCCCCGGAGCAATGCGCAGGAGGAGTTCCTATTGACCATCGCAGTGATGTCTACGCGCTGGGTGTCGTTCTGTTCCAGATGCTGGCGGGGCGGCCTCCGTTTGTTGATCCCAATCCAGGGACCGTCATGGCGCGGCATCAGCTAGAATCCCCACCGGACGTCCGCATGCGCCGTGCAGAGGTGCCAGTCGCGCTGAGCAAGCTGGTGGCAGAACTGCTGGCCAAAGACCCTGCACGACGTCCGACTTTGCGCGCCACCACCGACCGCCTGCGCGCGTCGCTGATCGGTCTGAAGTGTGAACCCGTTGCAGGTGCACGTTGGGGCTCCGCAGATGCCAATCAGCCCGCGTGGGAAACGCTGCCAGATGTTCTCCGTTCCCGGTCTTACGGTATCACGACCAGACAACCAAGCGCCAAACACAGACATATTTGGCTTGGATTCGCTTTCGTTCTTTCCATGACGGGCGGAACAATCTGGCGACTTTCACACCGCGCCGCACGCAGCGAAAGTCGACGAAACATAGACTCCGTCAGCGCAGTTCCACCAACGATGAACAGAGTCAGTCCGCAGAGTACCCGAAAGGATGAAGGAGCAAGCTCAACGGGCCCATCTGAAAGTCCTGCGCAGCACCAGAGTCAGACCGGGATCCCGCCGACTCTGCGTGCGGTAGCATCGCAGCATGGAGTCAGTTTAGAAAATGCGGACCCATCAGGCCGAATTCCGATGCAGCGCCCGTCGGCAGGCATGAAAGCCGAACGAGTCACAGCGAAGCAGAATCATCAAGCAGCCAAGAAGATGCCAGCGACAGCCGTCAAGCCACCGCCACAGGACGCTAAGGACGATGACTGCTACAAGCCGTTTGGTGAATGTATACCCTAAGCACAAACGTCTGCGAACCATCCAGACCGACGGGCGCAGCCATGCTCTTTCGCGATGGATCGTCCTTTTGGTCGGACTCTGCTTTCTGACCAATCTTCCCGCAAGAGCCGACGATGTGTCGGGTCTCAATGTGACTCCGTCCTGTCTTCTTCCGGCCCCCTGTAAGGATGATTGTCGACGGCTCGTCAATCAAGCACAGGACGCAAGACAAGCCGGAAACCACCGCGCGGCGTTACGGAGCCTTCGCAGCGCCTTTTCGATGGTGCCCTCCTGCGGGATTCTCCACAGCATCGCGAATCGACATCGCGATCTGGGCGAATGTGAACAAGCGAAGCGAGCCATCCGCGCGATCCTAAACAGCATGCCCGCCACAGAAGAGGGTGCGCGCTATGCCGAGGTCCGAAAGGATGAGCTGGAGCGCTTGCTTTCGTCATGCCCCGACGAGCAAACCGACTCCACAGCGATTCCCAACACCATCAGCGCGAGAACAGACAACGTAGAGTCCACGACTGATTCACTGCCCCAACCCGCAATCTCCCGACTTCGCCCATCAAATGCCGTGCTGCTGCCGGCAGCGTTGGAAACCAAGCCCGCTGAAACCACACCCAGAGCACTCCCGGCATACAAACGCTGGTGGGTTTGGACATCGGTGGGCGGCATCGTCTTAACGGGCACAGCCATCGGACTTGGCGTAGGGCTCACCCAAAACGCTGAGCCAATGGGTAGCCGCGGTGGGGCATCGTTTCCCAGTGACTTTCGGGGCGGAATCTATCGGCTGTCGCCTTGCTCTGCGTGGTCCGCGCTTTGCAACGCACCGCACAAGATGTGAACGAGCCTAGACTGTCCGAGTACTGATCAGGCTCACACTCGGACTTGGGAGCAGAACGACAATGAACATTCAATCGACGCAGTTCGGCATATCTCTGGCAATCCTGCTGTCCGTCTTTTCTGGTTGCAAACCGGAGCATGTAGAGCCTGCTACGTGTAATTCTGGAGATGTGCTTATCATGATTGATAAAATTCAGCCGGAAATGGGAGAACAGCCACCGTCGAAGCTTGTGGCATTTTGGCGGATAAATGGGGAAAGACGGACGTCTGCCCCGAAGAAAACCGGGGACGTAAGTCAACTTGGATTTTGCATTCCACCAGAACTGGCAGGCAAAGCGAGCAGCGACCTTCGAATCGCGATTGCCGGTCGCGATGACAGAGACACGACTTATCTTGGGACTGAGCTCAATTTTACTCTCCGCAAAAGCGATGTAGACAGTCAAATTGTCCGCAGCCAGGTGACGCTGCGTAGACCGCGAATATGCGGTAAAGAAGGCTGGTGCTGGGAAAATCCACTGCCACAAGGAGCTGACCTCACATCGGTATATTCAAGAGACACAGAGAGCGCCTGGAGCATCGGCGATGTTGGATTGATATTGCATTGGAATGGCGCCTATTGGCAAAAACTGGAAACGACCACTGAGGCAAGATTGGTCGCACTTTGGGTTGATGAAAAGGACAATGCATGGATTGGTGGTGATCGTGGGTATCTATTTCATTGCACAAATTTAGAGTGCGCACAGGTTCCATATACTCAGACCACAACACTTGGGATGGGTATTGGAACAATTCGAGGGATAGATTCTACTCATGTCTATGTCGGTGGCATCGGACTATTCAGATGCACAGAGGATGGTTGCGACAAAATTCACGACACAGGGAGCGATGTGATTCACGCAATCGCGACATCAGACAATCGCGCCATTTACGCTGCAGGTGACAAAGGACGCCTGGTTCACTGCGTCGAAGATGTCTGCACACCCATAACTACCGATTCCAAAAACACACTTCGGGCAGTTGCAATCGGAAAGGATGGAAAAATACATACCGCTGGGGACAACGGTGAGTATTTGCAGTGCACCGATGAAGGCTGCACCAAAATGCCACAAAATCCGTCGGTCTCCGTCAGGAATGTGGGAATCATGACTACCGGCGATGCAGTTCTTGGTGGCACACCATTTTCGGTGTCTATCTGCAATCAAATTGAGTGCAAATCTGTAGATACAAAGCCAGCAGGAAAGACGGCCTTGCTGAACGATTTACATGTTGCATCAGACGATAGCATTTGGGTCGCAGCACAAGATCAAGAACGAATCTCCGGCATGGATGAAGGCGCAGTGTTGCGTTGTTCTGCCGCTCGATGTGCTCGTGTCCAAGTGACCAGTGAAAGGGCGTCGCAACGCAAAATCAGTGGCAGTGACCCACGCAACATTTGGTCGGTCGGGGACGCGGGAAGCATAGTCCAATGCAGCAGCGACGACGGTTGCACGATGCGTTCATTTGGGCCAACCACAACAGCCACTGCAGGGGTCACCGGGTCTTCCAAGTTGGTTTGGGGCGCAACCGAGGTCGGTACCGCATTTTACTGTGAAGCAGGACAGGGTTGCACCGTCATACCGACAACATACCAAGGCGCACAAATCGCCATTGGCGGTGCTTCTACAGATCGCGTTTGGATTTCGGCATGGGGTGGTAATTTATCGACTTGCACAAAATACGGTTGCAAGGCCATTGATACGGGTGTTGGCTATATTCTTCGGCCCATTATTCCTGCGGGACCGGATAGCGTATGGGTCGGTGGTGGGAGCGCCCTGCTCTTCCGATGCGGAACAACGAATTGTACGACCGTTCAGCCGACGCGCTCTGGCATCAACATCATCGGATTGCTCAGCTTTGACATGAACAATCTGATCGCAGTGGGAGAGGCCGCGAGTTTGACAGGAAAATACAGCCAGGGGGCGCTGTGGCGTTGTAGTCCAGCCGGATGCAAGCGAGACGTAATTATTGAAGGAAAAGAGGTACCACAATTAGTAGTTGTAGCTGGGCTTGATTTGAACAATGTATGGATCATGGGCCCAGAGGGGACAGGGGACAAGTTCATTGGTCGCTGCAACCAGACTGCCTGCCGAGAAATGACTCACAATGCAGATCCAGGCTCACTTTTGACTGGTATCTGGGTGATAAATGATGACCTGGCGTATATTACCGGGTGGCGTGGTCTGTACTTACGCTGTAGCGGAAACACTTGCACGAAAATGACCCCCGGAGCTTTTGACCTAACCGCCATTGGTGCATTGACAAACACTCATTATTTCATTACCGGCCCTTATGGATATCTGCGAGAGTGCCACCGCGTTGGCGATGTGGATCAGTGTACGGATCTCAAACGGCTGACACGACGAGCATTGGGGGCAGTGCTCGTCCCTGACCAGAACACCGCCTGGATCGCGGGGGACGCGGGTACGCTGCTGCGCTACTATCCCGAGCTCCGGGAACGATGACCAACGCTGGGTTCCTGCTGCGAATCCCCCAGCGCAAATCACACGCCCATGCTGCCGCTGGCTTGCCCTTGTCACTTTCGTGAACTACGGT
>CAYTGC010000242.1:0-7547 GCA_964437195.1 uncultured Myxococcales bacterium
GAAGTCATCCCAGGCGCAAAGCGGGTTACGACTGGGATGCTGGCGGGCTGGGTGGGCGGCTAGGGCTTGATGTCGGCCAAGGTCGCGGGGGTGAGGGCGTACTGGTTGTTGAAGCCAGAGATGATGCCCTTTACTTCGGACAGCACGGTGCCGGGGGCGTACTTGGGGCTGCCGTCGTTTTTGTCACCGTCGATGAGGAAGTCGCTCACGCGGGTGCAGCCGGGGCTTGTGCCGGTGCACATCTCGGTGGGCTCGTCGCTGACCCAGAAGTCGTCATCGGTGGCGGACAGGGTCGCGCGGGCGGTGACGTTCTTGACGCGGCAGAGCAGGTTTTCCAGGCGCTCGGCAGCGGAGGGCTGACCGCCGGTTAGCTCGCGGGTGGTGACATCGACGGTCACGGCGGCAGCGGCAGGGTCCATTCCGGTGATGACGACGCTGGTGATGGTGTCTAGCTCGTCCTGTTCGTTAAAGACGGTGAAGTTGCCGGTGACGGTCACGATGTGGCCGACCTGAAGCGGCGTTCCGTCGGTGGCCTTGGGGGCTGCGGTGCCGCCTTGGAACACCAAGATGCCGGAGTAGGGCAGGCTGGTGCCGACGTCGCGGGCGTGGAAGCCGAAGCTCTTGACGCTGCGCAAGGACACGATGAGCAGGTTCTTGATGGTGACCTTGGTGCCAAGCGGAGGTCGCAGGCCTCGGGCTGGGTCGCGGAGATCTTTGACGGAAAACTCGCAGGCAGCACCAGCGGGGTTTGCAAACAGCGGGCAGGCGTCGCAGACATCGCCCTGGCCGTCCATGTCGCTGTCGAGCTGGTTACTGTTGGCGATGGTTACGCAGTTGTCGATGCCGTTGGCGATGCCGTCTCCGTCTTCGTCATTGGCATCGGGCTTGCGACAGGCGGCGTGATCTTTGTCGAGCGGGCAGGGGTCGCAGGCATCGCCCAGGCCATCGCCGTCGGTGTCGGGCTGCTGGCCGCGATCCATGGGACGAACCGGGTTAAAGACGGTCGGGCAGTTGTCGTTTGTGCCGGTGAGTCCGTCGCCATCGGGATCCTCGGCGGTGCTCATGCCGGTAAACTCGCCGTCGCGGAAGGGCACGCAGCTCGGCTCTTTGGGAGGAACGCCGCAGGCGAAGAGCTGGTAGATCGGCTTGCCGGCAGCGGTCTCGAGGTCGGCGAGCTTTTTGCCTGTCTCGCGCTCGACGCAGATGCGCTTGGAAACGGTGCAGACATCGAGCGTCTCGCACTTGCCGGCATCGTCGGCACCGAGACCTTCCATGATGGCTGCGTCGCCGTACATCGGCAGGCCAGAGCGAACCACCAGCGCGACATCTTCGACCCCAGCGCGGACGACGGCCCTGTGATCCTTGCGATCGGCGGTGGCGATAAAGATCGAGACATCGCCGACGAGCCCTTCCTTGAGCTGACCGAGGACATCATTCGTTGCGGTGGCGAGCGCGCCGTTGAAGGTGGCCATCTGCCACAGCTCGCGATCGGTGAAGAAGCCGCCGTACTGCTTTTCGTTTAAGTCGGCGGCGCACTGAAGCTCACGCAGGATGTTCATCGAACCGGATGCGGTCCAGTCGGTGCCAAGCGCAATCGAGACGCCGACGCGGGACAGAAGCGGGGTCTGGGCGGTGTGGCCGTAGAGCGAGATGTTGCTGCGCGGCGACCAGATGACGGACGCGCCACGGGTGGAGGTCAGCCAGGCGTCGCGGGCGGTCAGGCCGATGGCGTGGATGATGGCGGTCTTGTCTTCGACGAGCTTCTGTCCGCCGTAGAGCGTCGAGCTGGTGCAGAAGAACTCGTTTTGGGCTTCCTGGTTGATGCCTTCGCTGATGTGCGGGCCGTAGGCGTCGATCGAAGCCAGCGCCGAGGCCTTGTGAATCGACGGATAGCCACAGCCCGAGGTCAGGCGCTCTCCCCCGGAGTCACCGAGTGGAAAGGTGTCGTAGTCGATCGGCTTTTCGGTCAGGCCCTCTTGGACGTTGGTGTCGAGGTTGCGCAGCACGCCCTTGGCCGATCCCGAGCCGACGAGTGAGGTGGTGCCGGCCATGAGCTGGCGTAGCTCGCCCCACTGGATGGCGGACGTGTTGTTGTTGCCCGCGACCGGGATCTTGGGCCGCTTGGGATCGCCGTTTACACCGATGCGCCACTCGTGCCGGTGGTTGTAGCGGTTGGTTGGGTGGGTGCCGGGCTCGGCTTTGGTGTAGGTGATGTGATCGTGCGAGTTGATAAGCCCCGGCGAGATGACACCGTCGGGACAGCTGACCTTGGCAGCGGACGCGGCCTCGGGATGGCTTGTGCAGTCACAGGACACACAGGCGATCTTGCCGGTCGAGTCGATGAGGACCTGGCCGTTTTTCTGCACCGAGTCGGGCAGAAGCAGGGTTCCGGTGAGCAGCAGGCTCTTGGATCCGGTCGGGCTCGGGGTGACGGTGCAGCGCTGGCCGCTCGGTGGAGCGGGCAAGGTGTCGGGACACAGTGCGGGCGTGAGATCGGGCGGTGGCTCCTCTGTGGTGGAACGATCACAGACGGGAAGTAGCAGCAGAAAGGCAAGCGGAGCAAGCCGTTGCCAGGTTCGCGTGCGCGCAAGGTTCATGAAGGACTTCTCCTTGGTGACGTGGACTCGGGCCTCATCCTAGGTCGGAGGCGGGTGGCGCCAAAGTTACTTTTTCGTTTTGTCGCCGAAGGTGCGCAAACTACACTGCCGCCACCACTCGGCTAGCCATGAGAGCGTGTATGCCCAAACCTTGGTCCCTTGTCCGGCCTGTGCAAAAACGGGCTTACTTCGTCCTTGTCCTTTGCTTGCTGCTGTCTGTTTGGCAGCGGGCCAGCGCAGTCGGTGAGCTAGGCGGCAGCATCGGCGGCTTCGTCACGATCAAGGGCACCAAAGATGGCCTCGCGAGCGTGCCGATCTCGGTGAGCAGCAAGCAGCTGATCGGCGGTGCCCAGCAGGTCGTCACCAACGACGATGGCAGCTACAGCTTCGTCAACTTACCGCCCGGAACCTACGAGCTACAGATCTCGATGGAAGGCTTTGCGCCCATCAAGCAGGTCGGGATTCGGGTCAACGCTGGCCAGCGTAGCTCTGTCGATGTCGAGCTAGAAGTCGGGGCCGAGACGACGCAGCAGACCACGAAGATCATCGAAAAGGTCAATCCGATCCTGAACACGGAGAGCGCGGCGGCCACAACGCCGGTGAGCAACCAGCAGCTGACCAAAGCGCCGACGTTCCGACAGGAAAAGGCGATTGCGCAGTTTACGGCGGGTGTGACGTCGGGAACGGACAAGGTGTCGGTGCGCGGCGGTCTGGGTCGCTTCAATCGCTACTTCATCGACGGACTCGAAGTCACTGACATCACGCTGGGCGCGTTTGGCTCTAGCTCGGCGCTCATCAACTCGGACTCGGTCGAGCAGTTTGTCGTGTCCGTCGGTGCGATGGACGCGGAATACAACTCGCTTGGCCTGGTTCAGAACATGGTCACGCGCTCGGGCGGCAACAACTTTACGTTCGATGCGACGGCGATCCTTCAGCCTCCGTTTATGGCGGCGCTGACGCGCTATCCGACGCGAGGTCCGATCCAAAACACGACGCTGCTCTATGACGACAGGCCGATTCCTGACCGCTCGTACTACATGGGGTCGGTAAACTTCGGCGGACCGATCATCAAAGACCGGCTGTGGTTTTGGACGAGCTTTCAGGCGAGCTTTAACCGCATCACGACGTCGATCAATGAGCAGCCGTTTTACGGCATCAAGTCGGCGTACGACCGCTACCAAGACCAGATCCTCTACTTGGGTCGGGTCAAGCTGACCTGGCAGGCGAGCAAAAAGACGCGGCTCACCTTGTCGTACAGCACGGACTTTAACGACATCGTGAATGCCTCAACGTCGTCGGCGCTGCGCGGAATCGATCCGAACACGCTGGCACCAGAAGCCGAGCGACGGGTGCAGCGCGGTGGTCACTGGGTCGGTCTGCTGATTGACTCGCTTGTGACGGACAAGCTGCTGTTTCAGCTTCAGACCGGCGTGTCGTACAAGACGTACCAGGAAGACTCGCTGCGGACGGTGGGTGGTCAGTCGGATCGGACGACGCCGAGCCACGTTCTTTCGACGGCGGATGCGACGACGAACAACTTTGTGTACCTAAACGGCAATCGTCCGTGGGACGAGCAAGGGAAGTGGAACCTCCAGTTTGCGCCGACGCTTTTGTACAGCGCGCGCGGGCTCGGCGGCAGCCACAACATCAAGGCGGGCTTCCAGTTTTCGTACATGAACTATCAGCACCGCGTCGGAGTTCCGGGCGGTCTGCGCTATCTCGACAGCGTGGCGGGCTTGCCGTGCGATCCACAAGATCCGCGCACCTTTGCAAGCTGCAACCAAGTCGAAGCGTTTCCCGAGAGCCAAGGCGTCGACGGTCAGCCGGGCGCGGGCTACGCAACCAAGTCGCAAGCCATCAACGCGGGTCTGTTTATCCAAGACCGCTACACGATTGGGAAGTGGCTGACGATTGTTCCGGGCCTGCGCGTCGATACCGGCTACCTGTTTGACACGAGCGGCGAGCGGATTCAGACGCTGGTGGGCTTTGGGCCTCGGCTGTCGTTTGTGTACGACCTTTTGCACGACCACACGACGCTCATCAAGGCGCACTACGGTCGTCACAACGACATGGGCAACGCGGGCATCGCGGACTACACCAACCCGACGCAGACCTCGATCTTGAATCGCTGGAACACGACGACGCAGCAGTTTGAGGAAGTGCGGCGCTCGGGCGGGCAGGGCACGCAGCGCTTTGCGACCGACATGAACCTGTCGCCGCCGCGCGTCGATGAGGTGTCAGCAGGCATTCACCGTCAGATCCTCGATGATGCGGTGGTGGGCCTGGACTACACGTACCGACACTACGGCAACCTGTGGATCAACGAAGAAGTGAACCAGATCTGG
This sequence comes from uncultured Myxococcales bacterium, assembly GCA_964437195.1. GTDB lineage: Bacteria > Myxococcota_A > Polyangia > Palsa-1104 > JAEUJZ01 > JAEUKA01. Next base: position 4,943 of record CAYTGC010000242.1, read on the forward strand.
GACCCGGCGGGCACGCGGATCGTCGGTTACGTCAACGGAGAGCGTCAGCGGCTGTTTGTGGCGAGCACTCCGAGCGAAGCGCGTCGCGACTATCACGGCATGGATCTGTGGGTGCGCGGCAATCCCGGCAACTGGGACATCATGGCGTCGTACACGCTGGCGTTCCTAAACGGCACGGTGAACGACTTCTTTGAGTCGAACGGCTTTGGCAGCAACCCTCGTCTGAATCCGCTGTATTACGGACCGATTGCGGGCGCGTACCGTCACTATCTGAAGGCGCTTGTCGATTACAGCTTCGACTTCGGCCTGACGATTGGCGGACGGTTTCAGTACTACTCGGGGCTGCCGCTGTGGAAGGTGTTCCGCAGTCCCGAAGATCAGTCGTTTTCGCTGTATCGCTCACCACGAGGCAGCTCGACCGGCACGCGCGTAAACGATCCGACGACGTGGGCGGCGTTCAACCTGCCAGATGCGGTGAACTTGGATCTTCAGGTGGCGTACGGGCTCAAGAAGCTGACCGGCGTGAACCTGGATGTCATCTTGATGATGTTTAACGCGCTGAACCTGTCGCCCGCGCAGAGCATCGAGGCGCGCGACGGAGCAACCTTTGGCCAGGTCACGCTGCGGCCAGATGTGTTTTTCGCAGAGCTGGTGATCCGGTACCGTTACTAACACTTATTGCGTGGTCCAGCTTGGGCCGCGAAAGGTCACCGAAGGGGATTGTCCATGCAGAACATTCGCACCGAGGTTTGTGTCATCGGCTCAGGTCCGGGCGGTTACGTCGCGGCGATTCGGGCCGGTCAGCTCGGCAAGAAAGTCGTTTGCGTAGAAAAGGCCGCGCCCGGAGGCGTGTGCTTAAACGTTGGCTGCATTCCGTCGAAGGCGCTCATCAACGCAGCCAAGCAGTGGGAAAAGCTGTCCCATCTGTCGACGATGGGAATCTCGGTGTCGGGCGCGTCGCTCGATGTCGGCAAGCTGCAAGAGTGGAAGGGCAGCGTCGTCGATAAGCTGACCTCGGGCGTGCGTCAGCTCATCAAGAGCGCGGGCGGACAGTTTGTCGCGGGCACCGCAACCCTGCGCGACAAAAACACCATCGAGGTGAGCGGTCCCGAAGGCAGCTACACCATCACCGCCGACTCCATCATCTTGGCGACTGGCTCGCGACCCATCACGGTGCCGGGCTTCCAGGTTGACAACCAGCGCATCCACGACTCGACCGGCGGCCTGGCCTTCCGCGAAGTTCCGCGTCGTCTGACCGTCATCGGTGGCGGCTACATCGGCCTTGAGCTTGGCACGATGTGGCGCAAGCTCGGCGCACAAGTCACCGTCGTCGAGTTCACCGATCAGCTGCTGCCGGGCAACGATCCCGATCTGGTGAACGTCGTCGCACGCAAGCTCAAGAAGCTGGGCGTCGAGGTGTACTTGCAGCACAAGGCGCTGCGCTACGAAGAGAGCGAAGGCGGCCTGAAGCTGTGGATCGTTCCGCGCAGTGCCGACGGACAAAAGGACAAAGAGCTGGCGATCAGCACCGATCACATCCTGGTCACCGTCGGTCGTCGTCCGAACAGCGAGAGCCTGGGCCTAGAGCAGGTCGGCGTCGCCATCGATCAGCGCGGCTTTGTGGTCGTCGACAAGCAGCAGCGCACGAGCGTGCCCAACATCTTTGCAATCGGTGACTTGTGCGGTCAGCCGATGCTCGCGCACAAGGCCAGCCGCGAGGGTGAAGTCGCCGCTGAAGTCATCGCCGGTCATCGCGCCGAGCAAGACGCCGTCTCGGTGCCCGCCGTCATCTTCACCGATCCAGAGATTGGCTCCGTCGGCCTGAGCGAGCAGCAAGCGATCGAAAAGGGCTACAAAGTCATCGTCGGCAAGTATCCGTTTGCGGCACACGGACGCGCGCTGGCTTCGCTGGAGACGGACGGCTTCGTCAAGATCATCGCCGACCAAGCGACGCAGCAAGTGCTCGGTCTGCACATCGTGGGCGCGGCGGCGACTGACCTGATCAGCGAGGGCGCGTTCGCACTGGAAATGGGCTCGTTCCTACCCGACCTGGCGCTGACGATTCACCCGCACCCGACGTTTGGGGAAGCGGTGATGGAAGCGGCCAAGGCTGCGCTCGGAGAGTCTCCGCACGTCGTCGGTGGCGGTCAGCGCGGCGTGACCCGTCACTAAGCCGCTTCGTCCTTTCGTCGTCCGCTTCGCACGATACCTTCCCACACCTTCCTGCGTGACGTGCCGCTGGCCGGCTTTGCTGCCGAGCGCGGCCCTTCTTTTTGCATTTCTGATCGTCTCGGTGCCGCTACCCTAGCTCTACAGGAGGAGAACACCGATGAAGCGTTGGAATCAGCTGCTGATGGTTGTGCTGCTGGGCTTGGGGCTCGCAGCCTGTGGAGGCGACAAGAGCTGCAAGAATGCCTGTGACAAGCTCTCCAGCTGCGGGCTCAAGTCATCTGGCCTGTCCTGTGACGCGACCTGCGGCAGCCCGGACGATGCCTGTGCCGTGTGCGTGAATGCGACAGCGTGCGCCGACATCAGCGCGGGCAAGTGCTCAAGCGACTGCACCAAGGCCACCTTCACGACCAAGTAAGCCCGCGTCCACGCAGCC
>CAYTGC010000243.1:0-7536 GCA_964437195.1 uncultured Myxococcales bacterium
AATGTCGATCTCGACATGTACAACGGATCGCTGGCGGAGCTAAAAGGTCTATAAATTGAACCAAAAACTGCTGCTTGCACAAAAGCGGATTCCTATAATCCGCGCATGCACGGTCTAGCTCTTCGCGTTCGCAAGCCGCACCGCGTTCTTCCGTTGGCGCTCTCGTTTTGCTTCGCCTGCGCCACGCCCGTTGATTCCCCCAAAGAAGTCGATCCGACCCCAGACGCGGCGATGTCCGTCGATGATCTGGCAAACGGAGTCGACGCCGAGCGGCCCGATCTGTCACCGCCCCCGCCGCGCTGTACCGGAAAGCCGAGTCAAGCTGCGGGCACCAAGACGCTGAAAATGATGTCGCGCGGCAAAGAGCGGACCTATCTGCTCCACATTCCACCAGGCTACGATCCCAGCAAACCGACCGCGCTGGTGTTTGCATTTCACGGCCTGTCCGACAAGGCGCCAGACTTTCTGAAAGGAATCGATCTGGAACGTGAAGCGGACAAGCGCAACATGATTGCCATTGCACCGCAGGGACTCGGGACCATTCCGGGGTGGAATGCCGGCAACTGCTGTTTCGAGCCGCAGCTGTTTGGCATCGACGACGTTGGCTTTGTCCGCGACATGATCGATGCGTCCAAAAAAGATCTCTGCATTGATGACAAGCGGATCTACGCGATGGGATTTTCCAACGGCGGAATGTTCTCGCACCGGCTCGCGTGTGAGCTTTCCGATGTCATCTCTGCCGTTGGTCCGGTGTCCGGTTCCCTGATGTTTCCGGCCTGTAAGCCGGCGCGTCCTGTGTCGATCTATCACCTGCATGGGAATGCCGATCCGATCGTTGGGTATGGCGGCGGTGGAACCGGAACCTTCCCGAAAGTTCCCGACATGATCGCCGATTGGGCCAAGCGCGACACCTGCACGGGAATGGCGCAGCAGACGTACAAAAATGGTGCTGTGACGTGCGACACCTATCGAACCTGCGCGGAAGGATCCGACGTGACGCTGTGTACAATCGATCAGGGGAAGCACACGTGGCCGGGCTCAGGCGACGGAACCAAGGACATTTCGGCGACTCCGACGCTGCTCGATTTTTTCTTGCGGCATAGCCGCTAAGGACGAAAAAAAGATGGACGCGAAGAAGTGGGTGGAAGACACGGAGTCGCTGCCGGACTTGCTGGAAAAAACGGCGGCGCGCAGGCCGACACACATCGCGATCTCGATTGGGGACACGCAGATTCCCTATGCCGGTCTTTCTGGGCGAGTGAAGATGCTCGCGCAGGGATTCTTCGATCAGGGAATCCGCCGCGGCGATCGGGTTGCACTGCTGCTTCCGAACACGCCCGCGTACGTGATGGCAACGTATGCGCTCTTGCGGATCGGGGCGGTGGTCCTGAACGTGAGTCCGGCGAGCCAAGGCGCTGAGCTTCTGCACATCCTTTCGCAAGCGAATGCCGTCGCTGTTGTGTCACTGGATGTGTTTTTGCCCGGACTGTACAGAGTGCTCGATAAGAGTCCTGTAAAACGCCTCTTTATCTCGTCTGTTCAGGGACTGGAGTCCAAGGTTCCAGTTCCGGCGGGTACGCCCACGCCGATCTTGATCGATACGCTGTTTCGTCCTCCGCAAGCGGATACGGCGCAGCTTGCGGTGACGGCCGATGATCTTGCGGTGGTTCAGTACACGAGCGGCTCGACGGGAACTCCCAAAGGAGTGATGCTCTCCCATCGCAACATCCTGGCGAGTGTGCGGCAGTCTGCAGTGTGGATGAACGCGCCCGAGACACCAAACGCCGGCGTGCTGTGTGTGATTCCGTTTTTCCATGTCTTCGGAATGACGATTGGGCTGCACCTGACGGTCGCGAAAGCGTATCGAATGATCTTGGTCCCGCGCTTTGATGCGCTGGATCTGATGCCGATTCTGCGGCTTATCGAAACCGAAAAGCCGCTGTCGTTTCCGGCGGTTCCGACGCTGTGGGCGGCACTCCTTTCGCTGCCTGGGCTCAAACCGGAATCGCTTGGCAGTCTGCATGTTGCGTCAAGCGGTGGCGCATCTCTTCCCGAGTGGGTGCAAAAAAAATATCGCGAGCTGACCGGACGCCCCATCTACGAAGCGTATGGACTTTCGGAAGCGGCGGGCGCGACGCACTGCGCAGCATTTCCGCAAGGCAGTCCGATCGGATCGATCGGAAAACCACTTGGAGCAGTGACGGCCAAGCTGCTCGATCCCGCGGACTCTTCGCGGGAAGTTCCCGTCGGAGAGGTCGGGGAGCTGTGGGTGACTGGCGAAGTGGTGATGCGCGGCTACTTGGGAAATGAAGAGCTGACAGAAAAGGTCCAGCAACATGGCTGGCTAAAGACCCGCGACCTGGCCCGCTGCGACAGCGAGGGAAATTTCTACGTCGTCGATCGCAGCGATGACCTCATCATCACGAGCGGCTTCAACGTCTACCCAAGCGAAGTCGAAGCGGTGCTGAGCAAACACCCTGCGGTCCAAGATGTGGCAGTCGTCGGGCGCGAAGATCGCCTGCGCGGACAAGTCGTGGTGGCGCACGTTGTCTTGCGTTCTGAAACCACCGCCACTGTCGAGGAGCTGACGCAGCTCTGCCGCGACAACCTGCCTGATTACAAAGTCCCGCGCAGCATCCGTTTTGCCGATCGAGTGCCGCGAAATCCTGCGGGAAAGACGCTGCGCAAAGACCTTCACTAACCGCTTTTGCTGACGCGGGTGGCCTGAATTCGGGCTGCTTTGGTATCGCCAAACAGAGGCGGTTCTCCCGCGATGCAGACCCGATTCCGTCCGCCTTGTTTTGCCCGAAAGAGCGCCGCATCTGCAGCTTGCAAAAGACTGGCGGCGGACGTTCCATCCATCGGACAGCTCGCCACACCGACGGAAATCGTCAGCATTCCGCCCGGCAGCTCGTGTGTCTGGGGAAAGCGCTCTGCGGCGACGCGTGCGCGCAACCGCTCACCAATGTTGGAGGCGACGCGGTGATCGGCATTGATGAGAAGCAGCGCAAACTCTTCGCCACCGTAACGCGCGACCACGTCGTTGACGCGCCGATGTTCGGCAATCAGCCGCGCAACCCGACGCAGGACTTCGTCGCCGGTCTGGTGTCCGAAGCGATTGTTGTACTGACGGAAGTGATCAACATCGACCATCAGCATGCCGAGCGGAATTCCGGTTCGCAGCGATCGCTCGACTTCCAGCACCAAGTGCTCTTGCAGATAGCGATGGTTGTGAAGACCGGTAAGACCGTCGGTGGCAGCGAGCTGGGTCAGCCGCCGATTCGCTTCTTCGAGTGCCCGCGTTCGCTCGCGCACCCGCGCATCGACATCACGCTGCACCGATTCCAGCTCTTTTTGTTGTTCGCGCAGCGTGTGAAGCAGCGTCTCGCCGATCCGCACTTGCCTCTGTTCCCGCAGGACCGATTCGACGCAGAGTTGAAGCTGAAGCTCTTCATACGGGCGAAGCAGATAGTGACAGACACCGGCATGGCGTACTGCGAGGGGCAAAAGCTCGTCATTCGGTCCAGCCGGGAACAGGATCTTTGCGGCGTCAGGCGTTTTTTGGTGCAGCGCAATCAGCGCTTCCAGCCCGCCTTCGGTCAGGGTTTGCCCACCCACCAGCAAAAGCGACACATGCTCGCCACGCTCGGCCAGATCTTCGATTCGGTGATGCAGCGCACCCAGCGATGCAAACGTCTCGACGATATTCCGTTCGCCATAACGACTGAGAAGCTGCTGCCGAAGCTGGAGCAGTTCCCATTCCTTGTCGTCTAGGCAGAGAATAAATTCACGCACCGGCCACGCCTCATATGGCAGTCCCATTGGGACTAAGAATCCTTATGCCTCTGACACTGGCGCCTGAAAATCAGCGGGTCGAGCGCCACCGTCGGGGACAGCGGATTGGGTGCGAAAAAGAAGTCGATGGCTAGCATCAGCCGACCTTGGAAGGCTGCTCTTATAGCACAACTGCGATTCCTGCACAGCCTGCGAAAAGTCGGATCACCGGTCCTGTTGTCGAGGCTGCTATTGATCCTCCACTTGCTCGGCGTGTCGCGTGGCTTGGTCTGGTCGTGGCAGGCAGCAGGAAGGCGTAGGTGTGGGACGGAAAACTGTGCTAGGTTGCGCGGCCATGGTCACTCCACTTCGCAAGCGTCTTTCGTCCGTCGGAATTTTGGTGGGAATCGTGTCGCTGTGGGGAGCGAGCGGTTGCGAGACAAACGATCCGTGCATCCTTCGTCAGGCTGCGTGTGTCGACGTCTCTCTTATCGGCAAAAAGACCGACGCCATGGGCGGACCGATTGCATACCGTGATCTTTCGGTGAAAGTTTGCAGTGGCCCCGGGATGTCGAACACCGCATGTAGCGAGGGTCAAGCCGCGCCAGCCTGCGTCGGAGAACTGGCCAGCACCGCAGAGCCGCAGACGCTAACTGCGGTCGCTGCCTATTCGGCGAATGTGCAAGGCCTGGTGAACTTCCAGCTTCCGACGGCGTTTAATGATCAAGAGGACCAGCCGCCAACGGAAGTGGACTCACTTGATGCCGCGGCCCGCAAAGCCCGATTGCTGATGCTGCGCAACACCGACCCACGCGCGGTGCGAATCGTGGTGACTCAGCCGCAGGGCACTGGTGCGGTGACCGTCTGGGATTCTCGCTGCGAAGAGGACTTGTTCTCGGACGACGAATGGTCGAAGCTCAAGTACTATCGTGTTGGCAAAAACGAGTACCGTTCGGTGTTTGCTCCGCTGCGCAAAGCGAAGGACTCGACTCCGTAGCCGCGCAAGCGGACATCACAGAGGGGACCGATGACTGCTCCGCTTCGGGTTGGGGTATGGGGTGTCGGAGTGATGGGCGAGCGGCATGCGCGGGTGCTGAGCAGTCAGCCCGGTGTCAATCTGGTCGCCGTTTACGACGCCAACGTCGATCGGGCGCGCAGTGTGGCGGCTCGATATGGAACGACGGTCGCTGCTTCCGCGGAAGCGCTGCTCGGCTTGGTCGATGCAGTGACCATTGCGACACCGACGCCGATGCACTTTGTGCACGTCGAACAGAGTCTCACTGTCGGAAAGCATGTTCTCGTCGAGAAGGCGATTACGGAGCAGGTCGATCAGGCAGAAGTACTGACGGCGATGGCGCGGCGGCTCGGCAAGCTGCTGATGGTGGGTCACATCGAGCGCTATAACCCTGTATTCACCGAGCTGCGGCGACTTATTCGCGATGGTGGGCAGGCCCCGTTTTCCATCGTGTTCCGACGGCTATCGAGCTTTTCGACCTCAAGTCAGGCGGTCGATGTGGTGCTCGATCTGATGATTCACGACGTGGATCTGATGCTCGATTTGTGCCGTGGCTTGGCAGTCAGCCACCACGACGGAGTCGGACGGATTGTTCGTACCAAAGAGATCGATCACGCGGTTGCGAGTGTTGGTTTTTCCGCAGGTCCGGTGGTTTCCCTGACTGCATCGCGGGTTACCGAGCTAAAAGTTCGCAGCATCGAAGTGACCACTCCGTCGGCGTTTATCGTCGCGGATCTTCTGCGCAAGGAAATCCAAAGCTATCGCAACAGCATGGCGGCGTATGTCACGCAAGGTGGCGGTGTCGCGTCGCAGCAGAACACCCAGATCGAACAGGTGCAGGTGCCGACCGTGGAGCCACTGCTCCTCGAGATGCAGGACTTCGTTCGCGCGGCCTCGACGGGATCGATCCCACAAGTGACCGCCGAAGATGCAACTTCCGCGCTGCGGCTGACCCATGCGCTGCGTAGCCAGATGCTGTCGAACTTGTCTTCGCAGGCGGAGCCGTAGTCGCTCCGACTAGGAGCCGGGCCGCCGTGGCTCATGCTGGCTTTGTCGGAGCCGGGCTTCGATCTGTGACTTGATCTCGGCAAAGTCGCGCAGGTGATCGCCCTTGAACAGCTCTTTCATGCTTGGAATGCCAAGCTGCTCGACGGCAAATAGAAAATGGGACAGCACCTTGCGATCGCCGAATTCTTTTTCGGGCATCCCGGTTCCGATCAGAAAGTACAGGTGTGCCGCCAGCGCATACTCGCCCAGATCGAGCGCGATCTCAGCGTAGCGCAGATAGTCCTGGTTTTCGACGCTGCGGTCTTTCCAAAGCTGCCGAAGTGCCAGTCGCCGGAGCATGCGCTGCCGATGCTGCTCTCCGCGTGAAACCGCGTCGATCTCGAACATTGGATTGCAGCGAAAGATGTTCCCACGAAGCTGTTCCCACTCGTCGAGCGTCGCGTCGACCCGCTCGGAGCGACCGGCTTTTTCGGCCCTTAGCTCGCGCGCATTTTTCGCGTACCACTTCTCGTAGAGGGCGAGGGCGGAGCACGGATATTGCGCCAGGATGGCCTCGTAAAGTGCTATCGCGTCGTCAAATCGGGACTGGTCGTGCAGCTCCACTCCGACGCGAATTTGCGCATCCAGAGAGTCGTAAAACAGCACCAGATGATCGCGGAGCTGCTCCAGGAAATCGTGCGCCAGGAAGTCGTTCTTGGCGAAGTAGTAGGTCGGCTTAAGGTACAGGCGAACCAGGTCCAGCTCACCGCGCGCGACATGAAAGAACAGCCGCGACGAAAGAAGGAGCGGATTGCCTGGTGCGACCTCCATCATTCCTCGCCAGTAGTGCGGGTTCCGATCGAATAGCTCCGTCGTGGAAGTCCTCTCGGGACTGCTGTTTTTTAGACTCTGAGCGACGCTGCGCACGCCTTGAAAGTCGGGCTCGGCGGCCTGCATGACGGCAGCCAAAATGGGCAGTACTTCGTTCCTCGACCAGGAGCGCAAAAGCTCGAGGCGCTTGCCGATCGTTGCCTGCTTCATCGCTGCCAGCCGCTGCTCGTGCGGTGAGAGCAGCTTGGGCTGGCACGCTGCCTCGCCGTTTGGCGAACCCGACCCAACCTGAGCCGTAACCCGCAGCGTGTAATCGACCAGCTTGGTGTGCGGCGGGGCGCTGGCTGCAAACGACTGCATCAGCTTTTCGGCCAACGGCATCGGTAGCACCGGACTGGCGGACAGCTCGATGGTGGCTTCCACCTGCGGATGCATCGTGATCTGAACTTGGATCGTCCGCGGAGTCGTTTCGGCGGCGAGCGCGCGATCGAGCGCGGTCATCAGCCGTGGGCCCCACGCATTCAGCTCACTTGCGGCAAAGTTGTAGTCTGCCAGCGCTTCCGAGCTACGCACCTCGACGCGGGTCAGGTAGCGACTTCGCTGCGACGAGGATGCGGACACTGTGCTTTTTGGCGACGTCTGCGGATGGGAAGCACAGCCCATAAGCTCGAGCGCAAGCCCAAGTCCGGCTGCCCATCGCCTGGGCACACGTCGCACCACTCCCCAACGCAAGAAGGCCCCCCGCCTTGCAGCGCCCTATGGCTGCTAACTGCGTATGTTACTTGGGTTTTGGGCTAGACGAGCGGACTTTGTCGGGTATGACTTCTGCCGGAAACGAAGCCGGAACGCGCTTATTTGCCGACGCAGAACCGAGAAAAAATGGCGTCGAGAACGGCCTCGCTGACTTCTTCGCCGGTGATCTCGCCGAG
>CAYTGC010000244.1:0-7533 GCA_964437195.1 uncultured Myxococcales bacterium
CCTGTCACGCCTTCTGCGCCAGCCAGATCATCCGCTGTTTGGGTTTGAGGCACGCGAGCACACCGCACAGGTGGACAACGATCGGCGGGCCTTGCGCGAAAAGCGCTTCCGCTATGGGGAAAAAGAACGCGCGGAACTGGAACAGGACAAAGGCAGCAGCCTGGAGCCTCGTCGCTTTTTGCCGGTTCTGTTTTGCTCGCCGACGATGGAGCTGGGCGTCGATATCTCTGCGCTCAATGCGGTGTATCTGCGCAACGTCCCGCCGACTCCGGCAAACTATGCGCAGCGCAGTGGTCGCGCCGGACGCAGTGGCCAAGCCGCGCTGGTACTGACGTACTGCTCGGCCCAGGGACCGCATGATCAGTATTTTTTCCGCGACCCCAAAGGGATGGTGCATGGGGAAGTCCGTCCACCGCTGCTGGATCTGGCCAACCGCGACCTAGTGGAAAGCCACCTGTCCGCCGTTTGGTTGGCATGTACCGAGCAGCCGCTCCCGTCGGCGATTTCCGACTTGCTGGTCCTAGATGATGTGTCGCGACCGCTGCGTGATGAGATCCGCACGCCGATGACCCATCCTCGCGTTGCGGCCCAAGCGACGGAGCGGATCAAGGGAATCCTCCGTCTATTGAAAGACGAACTGACGGATCAGACGGCTCCTTGGTATCCCGGTGCGGATTCCTTTGCGACCGCGGTGGTCGATTCCTGTCTGTCCCGTTTCGATGCCGCTTTCCGACGCTGGCGCGATCTATTCCGCTCCGCAGAGCAGCAGCGTGACTCCGCGCGGCGGATCATGGACAACTATTCCGCACCGAATCAGGAAAAGCGTTCTGCGCAGAGCCGCCACATCCAGGCGATGGAGCAGCTTCAGCTTCTGCAAAACGGGGACAGCACCCAGTCGAGCGACTTTTACACCTATCGCTACCTGGCCACCGAGGGATTCCTGCCCGGCTACAACTTCCCCCGGCTGCCGCTGCGCGCGTTTGTTCCGGCGACAAATGATGGACGTGGCAAGCAGGTATATCTGCAAAGGCCGCGATTTTTGGCTCTGTCGGAATTTGGTCCGCGCAGCTTGGTCTATCACGAAGGCCGCGCCTATCGCGTCGTCCGCGCCATGGTGACCGTGGGCCGGGATGCGACGCTGACCGACCGGCGACTGTCGACGCAGACCGTTCGCATTTGCAGTGTCTGTGGGGCCGGTCACTTTCAAGATCAGACCTCGATGTGCCACGCCTGCGGAGTGTCTTTGGATACCGCAGAGATCGTGAACAACATCTTCCGGATTGAAAACGTCGCAACCCGTCCTGCCGAGCGAATCACCGCCAATGATGAGGAACGCCAGCGCCAAGGCTTCGAGCTACAGACCACGTTCGAGTGGGCGCTGCGGGACAAGCGTGTCGATGTCCGCAGCGCCATGGCGATGGATCACAGCGGAACCAGCGCCGCAGCCGGACACGACGTCCGCGTGGCCAGCCTAAGCTACGGACCCGGCGCGACCATCACCCGCATCAACAAAGGTCTGCGCCGTCGTGCCAATCGCAAACAGTTTGGCTTCTTCATCGATCCGCTCTCCGGCAGTTGGGCAGCAGGTGAAGAGGAGAGCAGCGAGCCTGTCGATCCCACTACTGCGCAGGCGCAGCTTGTGGTGCCGAGCGTGCAGGATCACAAAAATGCGCTCCTGCTTACACCCTGTTCCTCTGGTATGTCCCAGGCTGCACTGGCGACGATTCAGCATGCGCTATTGCGCGGAATCGAAGCAGTCTTCCAACTGGAAGAAGGGGAAATCCTCGCCGAACCGATGCCCAAGCGTGACCAGCGCAGTGGATTCCTCTTGTACGAGGCGACCGAAGGCGGAGCCGGTGTTCTGACCCGGCTTTTGGACTCCGATTCCCTGTCTCGCGTCGCACGGGAAGCGCTGCGCGTCATGCATCTGGACCTTCCTGATTCCGATCCACTTCCCACGTCCTGTGATGGACTGCACGATGTGAGCGGCACCGTGTGCGTCGCGGCCTGCTACCGCTGCTTGATGTCGTACTACAACCAGCCCGATCATGATCTGATCGATCGTCGGGACGGCGAAGCATGCACGTTCCTTTTGCGCTTGGCCCATGCCAAGACCACGCTGCTTTTGTCTGCGCCAGCCGAAGCACAGGAAATTGCCGCAGCGTCGGCATCCAGCAACGACACGGACAGTCCGCTGGCGCGTTTTTGGCAAAATGCCCGCTCCCTCGCGATTCCCAAGGCTGATTCCGAACCGCTTGCGGTCGCTGATCAGGTGCTGCCGCTGGTCTGGCGTTCCCACTATGTGATGGCGACGCTGGATGCGCTTCCTTCCGCTGTCCTTCGCAACATCCAAAGCAAAGGGTTTGAGGTGATCGCATTTGGTCCAAACGAAACAGACTGGTCTGATGCGTTCAAACGTCTGGCTGCGGCGCTTGGGAGTGCATCGTGAGCCAGATCAACTACACACCCGGAAGCCTTTTGCGGGCGCGCGGACGCGAGTGGATTGTCCTTCCCGGCAGCATCGGCGATCTGCTGCACGTTCGTCCGCTTTCTGGATCGGAAGAAGATCACGCGCTGATTCATATCGGACTGGAAACCGAGCCGGTGGGTGATGCGTCGTTTCCACCACCGGATCTGCGCAGAAAGGCCGGTCATGATGCAGCGCTGCTTTTGCGTGATGCGCTGATTCTGTCTTTGCGCCGTGGGGCCGGTCCGTTCCGCGGTTTTGGTCAAATTGCCGTCGAGCCGCGCGCCTACCAACTGGTTCCTCTTTTGCTGGCGCTCAAGCTTGATCCGGTGCGGCTGCTGATTGCGGACGATGTCGGTATCGGCAAGACGATCGAAGCGGCGCTCATCCTGCGCGAGCTGCTTGATCGCGGCGATGTGAGCCGCACCGCAGTGCTGTGTCCGCCGCATCTGGTCGATCAGTGGGTGACCGAGCTGGAAGTCCGTTTCCACATTCGCGCCGTAGCGGTGTCCGCCGCCAGTGCCAATCGCTTGGAACGGAATCTGCCCCCCAGCGAGAGCATCTTTTCCGCGCATCCGCATACGGTCGTTAGCCTGGACTACATCAAGAGCGAGCGCCGCCGCAGTGAGTTTCTGCGTGCCTGTCCAGAGTTCGTGATCGTCGACGAAGCGCATACTTGCGCGTCCACCGGCCAGGGTCGTCACCAGCGCTACGATCTTCTGAAAGGACTTGCGGCATCGCCAAAGCGCCACATGGTCTTGCTGACCGCCACGCCGCACAGTGGGGATGAAGAAGCCTTTTATCGGCTGCTCGGGCTGCTTCATCCGGACTTTGCCAGCCTGGCACATGCGACGGGGGACGCGCGAAACGAGCTGCGAGAAAGACTGTCCCATCACTTTGTCCAGCGTCGCCGTCCGGACATTGACGAATGGCACGATGGGAAGCTGTTCCCCAAAAGACAGACCACGGAGCTGACCTACAAGCTGAGCGGCGCATGGGAACAGTTTTTTGATCGGCTTCTGTCCTATTGCTCTGCGGTGGTGGATGGCGCGGACGGTGATGCGCGTCGGCAGCGCCTAAACTTTTGGGGCACGCTGGCGCTTCTGCGCTGTGCGGCATCCAGTCCCTCTGCTGCGGTCGCGGCCCTGCGAACCCGCGCCGGTCTTCCGTCTGATGAGGATGCAGAAGAAGCGCTCGAAGATCGGGTCTTTGATGGCGCAGCCGACTCTCTGCCAGATGATGATGTCGAGCCACCCGCGGGAAGCGACGATCCCGCACTGCGTCAGCTTATCGAGCAAGCCGAAAAACTGACCGGACTTGCTGGCGATCCCAAGCTCAAGCTTGTGACCGAACACCTGACTTCCTTGCTCGCCGAAGGCTTTTCACCCGTGGTGTTCTGTCGCTACATCGCGACGGCGCACTATCTGGCGCGACACCTTTCCGGTCGCTTCAAAGATGTGACTGTGTCGGTCATCACGGGGGAGCTGGCCGCGGAAGAGCGGCGCGAGAAAGTCGCCGAGCTTGGCGATGCAGAGCGCAAAATCCTGATTGCCACCGACTGTCTTTCCGAAGGCATCAACCTTCAGGACGCATTTGATGCCGTCGTTCACTACGACCTGTCTTGGAATCCGACTCGCCACGAGCAGCGCGAAGGCCGCGTCGATCGTTTCGGACAGACAAGCCCAGTGGTGCGCGCCACCCTGATGTACGGAGCCAACAATCCCGTCGACGGCGCTGTACTGGAAGTGATCTTGCGCAAAGCCGAAAAGATCCGCGAAGAGCTGGGCGTTCCGGTTCCGCTTCCCGATTCCGGACACACACTGACGCAAGCGCTGCTCCGCGCCGTGCTGTTGCGCCAGGGACAGGTCAGCAAACAGCAGACCTTTGATTTCCAGGCCACCCAGGAAGCGCAAGCGATTGCGTCGTGCTGGCAAGATGCCGCAGACAAAGCGCAGCGCAATCGCACCATCTTTGCGCAGCGACGGCTAAAGCCCGAAGATGTCCTGCCAGAATGGAAAAAAGCCCTGGCCGCCATCGGTGGCAAAGACGATGTGCAGCGCTTCTGTCAGCGTGCGCTGGCGCGTTTGGGATCGGGTCTGTCTCCGCTGCGGCGTGGATACAAAGTGGCGCTGTCCGGACTGCCGGATGATGTGAGGGATCGACTGGAGACCGAAGGACTGTCTGGCACCGTTTCCATCGATTTTTCCTATCCTTCCGCGCCCGGCTTCCGTCCGGTGCAGCGCAGTCATCCGCTGGTATCGGTGCTGGCAGAAACCCTGCTCGAACGCACGCTCGGCAGTGACCGCGAAAGCGAAGCGAGTGATCCGGGCGTTCTGGGCCGCATCGGAACCTGGATCGCGGACGGAGTGACGGAAAAGACAACGGTGGTGCTGCTGCGGCTGCGACATCAACTGATCTGTCAGCGTGGCGCGCAGACGACAACCCTTCTGTGTGAAGAAGCCACTGCGCTCGCGTTTGTCGGTTCGGAACACCGCCACATCGAAGGGGATGCGGCGCTGGCCCTATTAGAACCTCCTCCCGTTGGTGATCCGCCGCCACCAGTGCGTGAACGGATGCTGCTGGCCGCGATGGATCTGATCCAATCCGAACAGGAATCGCTGCGCAGTTTTGCCGATCTGCGTGCGCAAGAGCTGCTTTCCGATCATCGCCGCGTTCGCACCGCATCCGATGCGCGAGGTTCCTATTCTGTGAAGCCGCTTTTGCCCGCCGATGTGATCGGTGTGTACGTGCTGCTGCCCAAGGTGAACTGAGATGGCCGCTCGTCGAAAAACCGCAAGACGCGCAGGCAAAGACGCCCAGCTTGCGTTTGAAGCAATCTACATTGAAGGCGGTCTTCTGTCGCCGGACTGGCTGGCCCGCGCCGCCCAGCTTACCGCTGGCCAGCAGAGCGAGGCCGACTACCGGACTCCCAAGGGACTGAATCTGCGCGATGAAATCGGACGCTACTGGCGCATCGCACAGGAACACCAAAAGGACTTTGCCCGCGCCCGTGATCTGGGGGTCGACCCGGCTTTGTCGGCGCAGCGCTTTGTGATCGACCTGCTGCGCGAGTGCTTTGGTTTTTCGTCGCTGGAGCCGATTCCGCCAGTCACCCTTGAGGAACGCTTGTATCCGATTGGACACGCCGCGCAAAAGGGCCGCGTGCCGGTGGTGATTGCGCCTGCAAACAGTGGTCTGGATGCTCTTTTGCCTGCGTTTGGCGATGGCACAAGACGGCGCAGTGCGTTTGGTCTGACCCAGGAATTCCTCAACGCTGCCGACGATGCACTGTGGGGTCTGTGTACAGATGGTGTCACGCTGCGGATTGCCCGTGACAACGCCAGCCTGACCCGGCCAGCGTGGATCGAAGCGGATCTGGCGCGGATTTTTTCTGAAGAGAGCTACGCCGACTTTGCCGCGCTGTGGCTTCTGATCCATGAAACACGCTTTGGCCGCCCGTCGCAGCCGGTGACAGACTGCGCGCTGGAGCTGTGGCGCCAAAGTGGTCGCGAGCAAGGAACGCGGGCGCGCGAGCAGCTCCGTGAAGGGGTGGAAGATGCGCTGTTGTGTCTGGGCCAGGGATTCCTACAGCACCCTGAAAACCAAGTGCTCCGCGACGCACTGCACCATGGAACGCTAACGCCCAGCGATTACTTTCAGCAGCTTTTGCGCCTGGTCTATCGGCTGATTTTCCTGGTCACTGCGGAAGAGCGCGAGCTGCTGCATCCCAAAGACGCCGACCCGTCCGCCGTATCGCTGTACCAGGCTGGCTACAGTCTGCGGCGGCTCCGCGATCGATCCACGCGCCGCAGTGCGCATGATCGATTTTCCGATCTGTGGGAAGGACTGCGGATTGTCTTTCGCGCGCTGTCCGACGGAGAAGCCCGGCTGGGTCTGCCCGCTTTGGCTGGTCTGTATTCGCCTTCACAGTGCGCGTATCTGGATGCGTCGCGGCTTCACAATCGCGCGCTGTTGCAAGCGGTGTTTCGTCTGACCTGGCTGCGTGAGCCGTCCGGTCTTTCCCGTGTCAACTGGCGCGACATGGGACCGGAAGAGCTGGGCAGCGTCTATGAAAGTCTGCTCGAGCTGGTTCCGCAGATCACCCAAGGGGGACATCACTTTCAGTTTGCGTCAGGCGGAGAAACCAAAGGCAACGCGCGCAAGCTCAGTGGCAGCTACTACACCCCCGAAGGACTCGTGCAGGTGCTGCTGGACAGTGCGCTCGATCCGGTGATCGCCGACACGCTGGCGAAACAGCCGAGCGATCCGCAAGCGGCGCTGCTTCGGCTGGCGATTGTCGATCCGGCCTGTGGTTCGGGACACTTCCTGCTGGCGGCGGCGCGACGGCTGGCGACGCACTTGGCGCGCATTGCGGCGGGGGGAACTCCTTCGGCGGCGGACTATCGCCATGCACTGCGTCAGGTGGTCGGGCGCTGCATCTATGGCGTCGATCTGAATCCGATGGCGGTCGAGCTGTGCAAGGTCAGTCTGTGGATGGAAGCGCTAGAGCCCGGTCTGCCGCTGTCGTTTTTGGACTCGCACATTCAGCACGGAAACTCGCTGCTCGGTGCGACGCCAGCGCTTTTGGACAAAGGGATTCCTGATGCCGCGTGGGAGCCCCTGGAAGGCGATGACAAAAAGGCCGCCAGTGCGCTCAAAAAACGCAACAAGACCGAATTCACAGGCCAGCGCACGATGGATTCACTGTTCGCCACGCCCGTCGACAATGAGACCACGGCGGTGACGCAAGCGGTGTCGGATCTAGAGTCCGCTGCGGACTCTGATGTCGCGCTTTTGCACAAGAAGGAAACGCAGTGGCAGGGGATTCTGGACTCTCCCGCGTATCGGCATCAGCGCGCGGTGGCCGATGCGTGGTGTGCGGCGTTTGTCTGGCCCAAGCAAGCGGGTCTGCCAGTAGAGACCGCGCCCACCAATGGCGTGTGGTGTCAGCTCCGCGATGGGCAAGGTGTGGCTCCGTTCACCGTCGAGACGAGCGCTCTTCTTGCAAAACAGTTTCATTTCTTCCACTGGCATCTTCAGTTTCCACACGTCTTTGCCAAAGGCGG
>CAYTGC010000245.1:0-7517 GCA_964437195.1 uncultured Myxococcales bacterium
CGGACTGCGCAGAAAGGGCAGCAGGCTAGCGGGGAGGCAGAGGGCGGGATGGATCGGTTTGCGCCAAAATACAGGTTGGGAATAGGTATGACTTCCAGAGGCAGTAGCGGCGTGACCAGATTTTGCCATCGCGCAGTGATGGTTCTCAGCGGGCTGGCACTTCATTAAGTGTGCTGAACCAATCGCCGAACTGAGCCAACCAGCCCGACCACCCGCGCGCCGACACAAGGGTGCGGGCACGCATCCATCTGCTCGATCGGAAGCTGGTGCTGCGTCAGTCCGGCGATGGCAAGAGTGACTTTGTGGCAGCACTGGCAGACCATCCAAGCACGGGTGAGGCGAGGCTCCTGCTGAGCCTGCTCGGTCATGAAGCCCCTGCCCATGGCTGTTGCGGCTCGCGAGCTGGCTGCTGCTACTGGGGTTGTGGCGCAGACAGGCCGTCTCGATCGAGTAGCCACACCCCTCAGCGGAGCGGGGTCCGAAGAGTACCCCAACCACATGACAGACGGACCGTGAACCCTTCGGTAGCCCGTCGGATGCCACATGGACGAAGCGTACGAAACAACGTGCTGCTGCGCGAACATTCTGTAGGCTTGTCTCGATCTACTTGCTACCTGAGGCGAAGCAGCGTTTCGTTGGTGGCGGCGAGCGGCTTGCCTCCCAGCGGCAAGTAGAGCGCCCCAAGCCCTTTCTTGGTCCCGGTGGCGCTCTGCTTCCATGCGCTGCCGTCATAGCGCAGCATTACGCCGTCTTTGCCGCAGGCCCATGCCTCGGTGCGGCTTGCCGCGTAGACGTCGTACATCGGAACATCCACGGGCAGCTTGACCTGAGTCCAACTCCGTCCGTCAAAGTGCAACAACTGGCCACCTTCTCCAAAGGTCTTGTAGGTCTTGCCTGCGGCCCACAGATCATCGGGCGCGCTGCCATGCACAGCGTATACGGTGCCGTCTTTTTCGCCGATGGTCTCGAGCTTCCATGTGCTGCCGTCAAAGTGGGCAACCACGGGCGGCCCGGCTTTGCCCTTGGTCACTTGGACATACAGGTTGGAGGGGCTCGTGCCGAAGATGCGATGAAGAGAAGCCCTATCCAGGGCTTTCGGGGTGTCTTTGCGCCAGGCTTTCCCGTCAAAGCGGTGCAGTTCGTTGCCGCCTGCGGTCACGTACACGTCGTGGGGCCAGGCGAGCACGTACAAGAGGTCATACTCGATGCCGTCCAGCTTCTGCTCCGTCCATGAGGTGCCGTCAAAATGCGCAACACTACCTTGCGCGCCGACCGCCCATACATCGGCGGGACCTACAGCCCAGACGGAGCGCCAGGCGCGCTCGCGACCCACGGCATTTTTGGCGGGCACAAACGCAGTGCCGTCAAAATGCAGGTTATAGCGGCTGGCTCCAAGCCAAATGTCCGTCGGGCCGGTTCCGTGGATGGTGTGGATAGAAAATGCGTATCGGGAGTCCTTGGGGGGCAGCGAAACTTCCTCCCATTCGGGGGCGACTTTGCTCATCGGGTCCTCACAGCCGGTCAAGGCAAGGATGTGGGAAACAAAACAGAGTGAAAGAGCCTTGGAAAGAAGGTTTGTCATACGCCTGAAGCTACTTGAAGTTCGCAGTCTTTGGGGGTATGGTGGCGTGGGTACTTGGACTAGCCAAAGAGGCCGTGCCAGCCCTTTGAGATCAATCGACCGGCACCCGAGGCGACGTTGCTGATGCCAGTGCCAACTGCAGATGCGCCTTTGCTCAAGGCGGAGGCCCCCTGGCTGAGCACGTTGCCTGCGCCGGAAACGACGTTGCCGACGCCCCGACCGATTGTGCCGAGTCCGTTGCTCACGGCGTTGCCTGCGCCGGACAGCAGGTTGCCCGCTCCGTTCCACAGGGAGCGGGCACCGTTGGCGATGCCGGAGCCGAGAGTTCCGAGGCCGTTGCCAATCGTCCGACCCACGCCACCGATCAGGTTGCCGGCACCATTCCACAGGGATTTTGCGCCGTTGGCGATGCCTCCGCCAATCTCACTAAGCATACCATGGCGCAAGGCGGTGACCGTATTGTACCCGGCGCTGAACGCGCCCAAACCCATCAGACCCATTCCCATGAGAGGATGACCGGACGCAAGGGCACGGACACCGACACCCATCTCGCCTGCGGACAAGCCCATGCGCTTGAGCCAGCCACCGGTCGCGCTGTCGGTGGGGTCGTTGAACAGATCGATGGAGGTGCCTGTTATTGGACCGGAGTTTATCCCCATGGCTTCCAAGGCGGGCGCTCCATAGACCGCGAGCGCGAAACTGGCCGGGTCGATGAATCCGTTGTGTCCGCCTTTGCCGTGGGTGTTGTCCTGTCCGGTACGCGGATCACGGCTGGAGTTATCGTAGGCGTTGACGTGCGCGCCGTACAAATCCATGAAACTTAAGCGGCCCGACTCACCGTTGGCCTGGCGTTCCTTGATGCGGTTGCCCTCTTGGGTCACGAGGCTGCGGCGTACATTATCCCATACATTGGTGCTATCGGGGTCATCTCGATCGGGGTGTCCTACGTAGTTGGTCGCTCGATCCTGTGCGTATGCTCCCGAAGGCAGACCGCTGCCCGGCATGGTCCAGCCCGGCATGTACTGCGCGTTGTCCCGGTAGAACGAGTTGTCCTCGTGGGGATCGCGCCGGCGCGTGTTGTAGCCGAACAAATCCATTCCCTGGTTGATCAGCCGGTTGAAGCCGTTGGAAACCGGATTGGAAGGTTCCGCCATCGTCTGGTCATTGGGACCGCTCATTTCATCCCCCTCACGAGTTCCGCTCTGACGCTGACCTAGTTATCGACCAAGTCGCTGGATGGTTTCCTGACCTAGAAGGAAACAGGCGATAGGCCCGCGATCTTGTCGGCAAGCACTTGTCGGGTCAGTCGTTGTAGTGCTTCAGGACCGCTGCCGACGCCGCAAAGCCGGTCACGGCGCGACCGGAGAACGGACGAATCGATCCAGCCGCCGCAAGATAGTGGGGCAGATGGCGATCAAAAACCTCCGGCGTCGCGATGTAGTTGATGCCGTAGTAGCAGAGGTCGTCCGTCAGCATGATGTAGAGGCGGCGCTCGCGCGCTTGCGTGGGAACGACGATACAGGCAATTTCGACGCTCAAACCCGAGAGGCCCGTGCTGGTGGCAAAGGGGCTGGGCTCACGGAAATCGGTCAGTCTGATGCGCTGCTTCATTTCGGCTTCGATGGCCAAGGCGATCAGTCGCTCGGAGGAGGGCAGGTGCGGCGCCCGTGCAAGCAGAGGCGACAGATACATGGCGGCCAGCGGGGCATCCTTGGATTCCCCTGGCGGTAGAAACTGCAGAAGCGTTCCAAACTGAGCCTGAGCAAAGCCTGCAGGCGGCGTCAGCTCGGGATAGCGCAGTGGGTTCGACATTCCAATATCTTACGCGAAACGGACGCAGTTGGCAGGCAGCGGCTCGAATCAGCCAAACTCCTACTGAAATGTTCTGCGCCAGTGCAACACTCGCGAACGGCGATCGTCCGACATACCCGATGCGGTCCGAAGTTCCGACACGACGTCGTGGTCTTGCGCGAGTGTGGACGCGAGGAGAGGAGAGGAGAGGCGAGGCTTACTCGCCGAAAGACACCATGATCGCGAGCTTGCGCATTTGGTGTGACGACAGCTTACTGAACGGGGTGCTTTCTTCTTCACGTATTCACGTACCCTTCGCCGAAAGCCCAGCACGGACAACGGCACCGAGCACCAACGAGGCGCTCCCTATCCATCGAGAAATGGAGGTAGGTACTTCGGACACCAATCAGCCCTCGTGCTCTCTGTTCCTCGATTACGTTCACGAGCCCCCGGACAACAACCGAGC
The DNA here is from genome assembly GCA_964437195.1 of uncultured Myxococcales bacterium. Lineage (GTDB taxonomy): Bacteria > Myxococcota_A > Polyangia > Palsa-1104 > JAEUJZ01 > JAEUKA01. The sequence continues at coordinate 3,840 of CAYTGC010000245.1, forward strand.
CTGCTCTACTGCAGCGCGGCTCAACCCCTCAAGGGCTGTTCGGTGTCACGGATGGGACGAGGCCGGTGGCCGTGTGGCTTTGGCCAGTTCAACTGGACCGAAACCGAACGCCAGCCACGCCGCCGAGACCCCAAGCGCCTGGCTCAAAGATTCGACGGTGTCGACGTGCGGTGTAGCACCGGACTCAATCGAATGCACGGCAGCCGCCGAGCTTCCGATGCGACGACCGACCTCGGCCAGCGACCACCCTCGTCTCTCTCTCGCGTCGCGAGCCCGCTTCGCCAAGCCCTGCACTCCCCGGCCAGTCGGAGCGCATTCTGAGCCAAGACCGAATGCCAGCCAGCCAGCGGACACGCCCAGCGCTTCGGCAATGCACGCGACAGTGCTGATGCGACATTCCTCTCATGAGGTCGAAGAGATGGACTGAGCCTGTGCCGCCCGGACGGCTCGTCGCCTCGGCAGTTCCATCGGCCCGATTCCATACGCCAGCCAGCCAGGCGACACGCCAAGTGCGGTCGCGAACGCCTCGACCGTTGCAAGGGTCGGCATGCTACTGCCCGCCTCGGTGGAGCGGACTGCGGTATCCGTCAATCCAGCAGCCCGCGCAAGTGCTCGCATTGTCAGACCGCGAGCCGTGCGAGTCGCCTGAAGTCGGCCCGCAACCCCCTTACATCGCAGTTCGCCGCCTGATGAGCCGACTTCCGACTCGATGCCATAGGCCAGAAACGATGGCGATAACCCAAGGCCATAAGCCACCCGTTCGACGGTATCGATGCGTGGAATGTGACCGGCCTTGCGTTCAAGATTCAGGACGCTACTGCCATCGGACAACCCTGCCGCAGCAGCGATGCTATCGAAGCTAAGATTCTGGCGAGCTGCTTTCAGCCTCGCAGGAAGGCCTGTATAGAGAGGATTTCGTCGACCGCGTACCACCCAGGCTCGTTAGCACGCGGAGAGAATCGTCTCCAGTTGGCACATCATTCCGCTGAAGTTGCGCCTAATATATTGCAATCATTGGGAACCTTAGGTAACAAGGCTCCACGGGCTGTTCAGCCCGCCAAACAAAACAGGCTCGACGGCGGTGTTTTGCCGATCGAGCCATTCGCCCGCGTCAGACTGTGTAGCCCTCGAAAAGCCCAGCCCGACGCGAACAGGAGCAGTGTATGCCGTGCCATGTCCCTGCCACAAGTGTCTCTTGCCGTCGTCGTGCGCTTTACCAGAAGCGTCCGCCAACCATTGTCGCAAAGCTCGATCTGAGCAAGCCTGGTGAGGCCTGGGCGGAAGATTATCTGCGCCGCGCTTCGACGGGAAAAGAAGCCTTCTGGCGTCCGCTGGGTATCCGTCGCCATCGTTCTGCGCTGCTCATCGCTGTGGAGTGGCTCGGTTCGCAGTCGGCAAGCGATCGCTACTCTGTCGTCACGCTCTCTCTGACTGAGCACGCGTTGTCGTGGCGCAAGTATCCGAGCGCCAAAGCCGCCAAGACCGCGCTTGCAGCCGTCATCGACGAAAAGGCAGACGACCACGCGTAGTCACGCTCTCATCCGTACCCAGCAATCTCATCGAGTCGGCTCCATCCGCGATCTGCCCTGAAAAAACACGCTCCGCTTGGGACTCCGCCCACCGCAGGCCCGCAGCCGAAACAGCCAAAACCTTGCCCCCATGTAGGACACGCTCCCCACGAACAGGAGCGCTTGCGCCGGCCCGGTGATATCACCGACCGCACGCGTGATATCATCGACCAACCGCGTAATATCACGCCCGCCCGCGTGATATCACCGTGATATTTCCGTGTGCGACGGCGTGATATCACCGTGATATCACCATCCGCCCTGGTGATATCACCGCTCAAATTCCCAATATCACGTTCCGCACGCGTGATATCATCTCCTACATTTCTGTATAAGTAGACGCTGATTTTGGTTTTTGCGAAATTTCCGAAACGACGTTCATCATCGGAGATTAGCCAGCCATTGCTGATTTATTCATGATATCAGTGATTTGGCTCGCCATTGCCTTTGTAGTAATGCGTCTTACGTTGGGTCGGTATTCCTGATATTGCGAGGTATCCGATGCCATCTGTTCGCTCTACTCGTGTCACTCAAGATCCACCTGGACTCTATTCCCCTCTGCTACCGACGGTTGTGGTGGCTTCCTACAAAGGCGGTGCAGGCAAGACCGCGCTCGCCGTTCCGATCGCCGAGCGGCTGGCCTTCGCCGGTCTTCGCGTGCTGCTGATGACCTGCGACACCCAGGAGGACGCGCGCTTTCGTCTCGGCGTGACGCGCGCTGAAGGGGCCATCGCGAGCAGGAACTACGGCTCGGGCTCCGTCAGCGTGGCTGGCATCCGGGGCGAAAAAGTGATCGATGTGCTGTACCGCAAAGGACCCGAGCGCATGGGACTGGGGGCGTATGATTTCGCGGTGCTCGATACTCCGCCGGAGGTGCAAGGCGGAAGTCTACCGGGTGTTCTGCTCGTGGCGACGGTGGACGGAGCCGACGCGGCGCGCAACATCGTCACGATGCTCCAGCGCACGCCCAGCAACAGCGACATCGTCATGGTACGGCTCGGGCGGGAGGACGCTGCCGACTGGCAGCACAACGTCGGCGTCATGGAGCAGATCCTGGGTCGCTCGCTGGACTGTTTCCCCGAGCCGCTGCTGAAAACCAGGCGCATCAAACAAGCGCACGACAGCGGGGAGTCCGTGTGGACGCTGCCTCGGACGGGTCGTAGCACCCTCAACTTCCTGAGCGCCGTCGAAACGTTTGCCAAAATGGCTTGGGAACGGGCTCGTCCACAAAGGCCGTGGCCTGCCCCTCCTGCCGCATCCTCACGCGCCCCCTACGTATCCGGTTGGGACGACGACGAATGAGACTGGACAAGGACACACTGCTGAGCGAGGTGCAGGGGCACCAAGACCGAATGAAAGGCCCGCTGTGGGCAAAGGACGATGGAGAGTCGGACGGAGACTGGACCGCTTCGCTTAAGAACGATCCGCCAGCCTCGGTTGAGTCAGTGCGGTATGCACCAAGTAGCGAGAGTCCGTCCCGCCCTCAGCCCCGCCCTCCGTCCATGCCGCGAGCCCCGACCCCGGATCTCTCGATAACGGAGATCCTGCCGCGTCTGGATGCGCTGGATGATGCCGTCCATCGACTGACTGCCGCGATGACTCGTCGGTCCGTCGGCGGGGATGGAGTCCCTGGTTGGCTGGCCGGAGTCGCTGGTGACCCGCACCTCTACGATGGGCCAGACAGCGGCAGGAAGGGAGTGTGCGTCCGCATTTTGCCCTCGACCTACGCACAGCTTCAGGCGACCCAGCGTCGCCTGGGACTTCGCACCGTCGCCGCTGCCTGGGAATTCCTCCTACGCCTCGGGCTCGCAACCGCAGAGCGTATGCCTGGCTGAGCACTGCTGCTCCGCTCTCTGTCCCTTCGCGGTTGGGAGTCCTCCCGCAACGATGGCCGGGCTCGTTTCCCGTCATCCTTCCGAGCCACCCACCACGCACTTCCCCGAATCCCTCCGCACCCCAAACAGCCTCTGATTCCCAGCTCAGGTGGACGGTCGGGCCAGGATTACGAACCGTGGTCTTCAATACTTAGATCCAGCCGATAGAACATTGGATCAGTCCGGTCTAATTACGAACTTATCCGTCGGTGAGAAAAATCCTCTTTACAGGGACG
>CAYTGC010000246.1:0-7503 GCA_964437195.1 uncultured Myxococcales bacterium
CATTGAGAGGAACGTGAAACGACTCGTCGCGGGTCAGGATGGTCAGCATCGCCCGGATCGCGGGCTGCTTCACCCGGCCCAGCGCCAGCCGATACGTCGTCGCACCGATGGTCTCGAACATGAGGTTGGTCAGCATGATCGATTCCATGTGCTGCGCCCGGTCGTAGGTGCGGTGGAACGTCCCGGTGACGCGACCCATCGGCTTTATCTCGCCGCCGATGTGCGCAAGGAAATCCGTCAGAAGCTCGCGGTGCCAGCCTTCTTCGTTGCCGTACAGGATCAGGCACTCGGCCAGGTCTGGATCGCGGGACCGGACCTTGTCGGCCAGCCGGTGTGCCTGCGTGAGCCCTGATTCTTCGGCGCGATAGGCAGCATTGAAGAAGGCAATGCAGGCCCGTCGCTCGACCTCGCTGTCAAACTCGACCTTTTCCCGCAGCGAGTCGAGCGAGTGCTTGTACATGCTGTCGGCACGCCTGCGCAGCGTCTTTAACCACCACTGCGTGGACCGACTGACGGCTGGATTTACTTGACCTTGGTTCCGAGCAAAGCTTCGCACAAGCGCGGAGTGTGCCAATCCGGTTGGGCGTGTCAATGACAAGTGACTAGGTGGACGGACCAGTCGAGGTGGGGCCGGGCCGACCCTCAAACAGCTTGCGCACGTCTTTTTGCAGCTTCTCGACCAAAAGCTCGCGCAGCGCTTCGGCATCGGCAATGTGGCCGACGACGCGGGTCTGGTCGAGTCGGTCTTGGCCCAGCGCGCCAGCCAGCGCGGCAAACGTCATGTAGGTTCCGTTGTGATAGTTGGTCGGCTGGAGCGACTGCGAAAAGGGACCGGGACATGCCCGGAGTGCGGCCTGGGCAGCGTCCCAGATCTTCTTGCGCAGCGCCTTGTGCTCATCGGGGACTTTCAGCTTGAAGCACAGCCGGTCCTCCTCGAACTGCAAGTACAGACGAATGTCGTCGATGGGCGCAAACTTCGTAAAGTGCCAGTGACAGGCGACAAAGCCTCCTTTGGGGTTGGCCTCGTAGCTGATTCCGGCCTTGGCCATCGACAGCACTTGCCGGCGGCAGCCGTCGAAAAAGCCGTAGTAGTCGGCGGCTTCCCAGCTGGACAGCGCCTTGTCGGCAAACTGGCTGGTGCGGGCTTCCAAGCGGTCGAGCGCATCGCGGTACGAAACGACCAAGTCCCGCACGTTTTGCCGCTGGGCCTGGGTTTCCCCAGTGATGATCGCTTTGGGATCGGACAAAAGCTGCGACAGCCGAGCGGTGCTGACGTAGCACACAGACGGAACTTCGCCGCCGAGCTCGGTGCGCTGTTCGGTGGCCCACTTGGTCAGCGTCTCAGCGGGAGTGGCGACTTGGGTCAGTCCCAGGATCAGGTAGACAAGGCGCGCCTTTTTGTCCTTGGCCGCATGCTGAAGCTGCCTTTGAAACTGGCTCTTGCCCAAGTCGCTGTCGATCTTGATTTCGACGAAGACCTTGTCGATGTTGCCGCTGGGGTCGGTGACGCTGACACCCAGGTCATAAAGCCGCCCTTCGGCTTCCCACCGGTAGTCGGTCGCCCGCAGGCCCGGCGATGACAGCAGGTGTTCGAGCAGCCGACTGCGCAGAAGCAGCACCGATAGCACCACTTGGTGCAGCCGTTCGCTGTCGGCCTTGTGGTCAAACAGTAAATCAATCGCCGCCATGTCGTCCCCCCAAGGACTGCGTGCAAGTGTGCGCGCCGACTTTGATTCTACCTTACGTTGCGGAATCGCTGCGGCGCGCAAAACGGGGCGGCGCGTGCGACAATGCAGGTGGTGGCAGACCCCGACGAGCTGGCAGAAAAAGTCGAGAAGGTTCGCAAAGTCGCAGAGGCAGGGCAGTTTTCCCCGCAGCTTTTGTCCTATGTGGTGACGGAGCTTCTGGTCTGCGTGGATGCCAAGACCTCGGACTATCGGCAGTGGCTCACCTGGGCGAGTCAGTGCGCGGCCTCTTGTGGGCACAAGCTTCGGGCTGCCCTGCTTGCGGCGCTTGCCAGCGGACCGAAGGCGGCACTTCCCCTTTTGCCAGCCGAGGGCTGCACGCGAGAGCGCGCCTATCTTTTGGCAGCGCAAGCCAAGCAGGAACCAGCCGACGCATCGCGGCTGCATCGCGAAGCGGCAGAGCAAGCACTTGCGGCAGGACTTGTGGTGTCTGCGGCGCTGTTTTTTGTCCAGGCCGGGCAGACTGGGACAGCCAAAGACCTGTGGCTGCGGCTTCTGGGCGGACCGCTTCCACCTTACGAGTGCGCACTTGTCCACGCCCAGCTTGCGCTTTTGCTTGTGCGCAGCGACAAGGCAGGGGATGTGGCCGAGGGGATGCGTCATGCCGCGCTGGGGGGCCAGATCCTCGAAGAAATGGCCGACGAGTATGAAACCAAGGGGCAGCGGGCGCTCGCACTGGACTGCTACCGCGTGCTGGGACAGCTTGGTCAGCAGAGCGGCTCGTTTGAAAACGTCACCGAGGGCTACTTGGGGATGCTGCGCATTTTCAAGCGCGAGCGACTTTGCGGCGAAGCGGTGCTTGTCTATGACGAACTTTTGCGGCTGGCCGCTCAGGCTGGCGAGCACGAGCTCTGTGCCGAGCAGTGTCGTGATGCGGCGGCGTTTCTTGTCCGCTGTGGGCTTGTGCAAAAGGCGCAGTCGTACTTGGAACGGGCTGCCGAAGCCCTGATTCGGGTTGCCGAGCTTCGTCAGCAAACTGGCGCCACCCGCTTGGCCGAGCACGCGCTGCTTTCCGCTGCCGATCTGCTGTCCACGCTGCCTTCCAGTGAGAAGCTGGCGCAGGTACTTGGTCAGCTTGCCTCGCTCCGTGCTGAACCGCCCACGAAGACGCGCTACGAGCGGCTCGCGGCACTGCTTCCCAAAAGTGGGCCAGCGAGGGGCAGCCCGGTTGGGGCCGAAAAAGTGTCAGACGGACGGTCGCAGGCCGCTGCGCTGCCGGAAGTCTGGACGCTCGACCTTCTGGAGTGGGAAGCGGGGGCCTCGCCACTGCTTGTCTGTCTGCGGCTTGTGCTGGACGCCAGCCGACCGGAGCTGACCCGAAGGCACGCGCTCCTGGTTTTGCTCTTCCTGGATGGTGCCGAGCCAACCCGATTGAAGGACGAGTCGCTCCAGCAAGTCGTCCAGAGTCTTGGCAGCCTGCGGGCGTATGAATCGATTGCCCCGCTTGTGAAGCTGTACCGAGACTCGCAGAAGCGGCAGGGGACGCGCGCAGGGGAAGCGCTGCGCGGCACCATCATCGAAGCCATGCCTCGGCTGCCGTATCCACGTGCGCTTCAGCTTGTGGTGGAAGCGCTGCAAGATCCATCACCGGCAGTCGCTACGGTGGCGCAGACGTCGCTGGCACGGCTGGGGACCATCGAACTGCTCAGCTCGATTGGGCAGCTTCTCGCTGACTCACGCGAACTTGCGGTGCAGCTGGCCGTCATTTCGGCGCTTGGCAAGATTCCCGATCCGCGAGCCGTTGAGCAGCTGATCCAAGTCTTTGTCCGCGAAGAAGATCCGCTGCGGAAAGAAGCCCGGCGAGGTCTTATGAGCTTGCGCGATCCGGCGCTGCAGCCGCTGTACGCGCGGGCGCTGTTGTCGGTTCCCGCCGAGCGGGCGCAGGATCTCCACAGCCTTATCGCCGCGCTTTTCCCTTCGGGCGTGTAATCGGCGCGGTGGCTTTGATCGGGGCTGTTTCTGGCAATGGCGGCAGGAGCGGCGGTGCCAGTGGAGCCACGCGAGCCCCTGGGCCCCCGACGGTCGATTTGTCGGCATTGCGCACGCAGCGCAGGAGCGGTCGCAGCTTGGCCAGATCGGCGCGAGCGGCATCGACGTCGGCTTCAGCGCTTGGCTCGGCGTACAAAGTGATGTCCGCTGACGCATCGACGACGTAGGCACCATAATCAAGGAGCGCCTGGGCAACTGCCCGTCCCTGCGGACTGAGCCCAAGTGCATCCAGATCCTGTTTGCTCGTTGCCAGCGTCACAAGCTGTCCCATGGGTACAGATCCGCGGTACGTGCCTTCGGCGCCGCTGTCTTGCTGCAGTGCGGGCCACACCGGACCCAGCTTTAGGTGACTTCGCGGAATCGCCAGCGCGAGCGCATGTCGAATGCCAGTTGATAGCTCGGCGCGACGAATGAGTCCGCCGATTGCACTGCCGCCGTATGCACGCTCGCCACCTTCAAACACGCCCAGGCCAGCCAAGTCATTTCTCGTATAGCCTTCTGCGCTGATCGTTCCGCTCCGACGCTTGGCGTGCCACATTTCGTGAACGTAGCGGCGCTGCGGATCGACAATGTGCAGGTGGGCATCACTGTCGCTCGTTCGCGGCCTGGCTGGCTCCGCTTCTGCGGGAACCTGAATGGTTGCGACGGTCTTGCCCTTCACCGTGATCTTGACGAGCGGATCGGTCGGCGCCGCCAAGTAGATCGGATGGCTCCACTGGGCAGCGTTGATGTCTGTGCCGATTTTTTGGTCGAGAAGTGACCGGGTGCAGGCGGCGTCTGTCGGCTCTTTTTCGGCCCCAGCCCCAAGCGGTAGATTCCACGGGGATTCGATCGAAAACGGCCACGCGGCTGGGTCGCGCAGCCCGTTTGGATCGGCTGAAGCGGCGGTCGCCGATAGTGTCAGCGCAAGCCAAACGGCACGCGCGGCTGCGGGCTGGAATGTCGGGAAGGTCACAAGCGGTAGATTGTCAGAGACCGGTGGCTATTCGCCACCATCGATGCCATCGGGCTTCATGTTGGTGGTCACGAGCCCGAGTAGCTCGGACGACAGTGCGACGATTTGGCGGGTCTCGTAGCCGTTCATCTTGAGCTCGCGAAAGATCGACTTCGCGAGGATCTTGATGGCTCGGTCACGTTCTCCCAGCGATGCCTGGACCATCTGAGGCTGCTCCTTGGACTGATTGGCGGATGAGCTTGTCGTGACTTCGGCGGTGTGCCGTACGTCACGTTCGCCGCTGTCTCTTGCATGGGGCGCGCCAGACTTGTCTGCCATCTTGGATCCTCGTTTGCTCAGCCGTTGTCGTCGGTGTGTGGAAGTGGTGTTGAATATCGAAGGTTCAACCATCGAGTGAATTTCGCGTATCCGTCTGCGCAGCTTGCTGCGCACGTTCGCGCGCACTGCGAAATCCTTTACACGCCCCCAGCGCTGCGCTGCGCACGACAAACGGACAAACCCTCGACGCTTTCACTTTTCACACATACCAAGGCGATCTGACAAGCCAAGCCGCTTTTCCGACAGCAGTGCGCGGTTTTTGCCAAAATGGAGCCACCATGCGCAAGGGCGGCTGGATAGTCGGAATCTGCGTGGCAGCGATCGGGCTGCTGCGCACGGATCATCCGTCTGCTCAGCCGATACTTTTGCCGCACAGCGTGGGGCAATCGGAACAGGCGCGGATGCTGCGGGGATTTGCCGCGCCGCCGATCGACTGGAAGCAGCCCGGCTTCGATGACGCGCAGTGGCCACGGCTTCTGGGTTCCCAGACCGCGGAAAGAAGCAGCTCGCGCGAACCCGGAGCGGTCCTCGTGCCGTCTCTTTGGACGACGGAAACACCGCCGTCATCCGCACCAGCCGGCTCGTCACCTGCGGTCGTGGTTACGGATCCTTCCGCCGGTCCGCTGGGCCAATCGCCGACCGAAGATCCCGCCGGGCCAAGCAACGAGCCAGACGTTCCGGTGCGAGACACTGCGGCGGACGTGGGTTTGTCGAGTTCTCCGCCCGTTGCCGTGGTCGATGTGACGGGGGCGGCGGTGCGCGCGGCGCTCGCCAGCACACTGCCTGCGGCACCACTTCTGGCTTCGCCAGTTCTGGGCAAACGGTCGGGGCGATCGGCCCGCGAAGTGAGCGATCCGCTGCTGCCGGCGTGCGGTGGCGGTCTGTACATTCGACGCAAGTTCGACTTTCCCGGCGCACCGGCTGCGGCAAACCTGGGTGGAAGCATCGGCACGCTGCTCTTGCGCTTGCGCTACACCGACGGCTTTGTTGCCTACGTAAACGGGACTGAAGTGCTGCGCGGACGACTGCCCGAGCCACCGCCAGGTGACCTGCCGCAGTTTGCGATGGATCGCGGGCCGTCGGACCCTGAGCGCTACTACCTGCCGATCTCGACACTGCCTTTGCGATCAACTGGCAACGTCTTGGCGATCGAGGCACATCCCAAGTCACCGCTGCGCTGTCCGCAGCTCGAGGCGGAACTGGTTGCGCTGTCGGGGCCGCGGCTTCTGCGCGGACCGTACATCGAGCGGATGAGCGAGACGACGCTCGATCTAACGGTGGAAACCGAGCTGCCATCGCGGGTGCTGCTCCGTTATGGTCGAGGAGACAAGCTGCAAAGCCGCGATCGCGAAGCGGAATCGATGGGACCGCCGCAGACGGTGCATCGGCTTCACGTCGTGGGACTGCGTCCGGGGACACTGCATCACTATCAGGTCGCGCTGCTTGGGGAAGGTTCCCGTCGAGCGGATCTTCCGGTCCAGACTTTTCACACCCCGCCGGGGGCTGGGATGCCGCTCAAAGTGGTGGTCTACGGGGACAGCCGATCCGGTCACCCGGTCCACGCACAGGTGATGCAAGCGATCCTCGCCGAAGACCCTGACCTGGTCTTGCACACGGGCGATCTGGTCGAGCGGGGCACGGAAGAAGGCGACTGGGATCGCTTCTTTGCGGTGACGGCGCCGCTTTTGTCCCGGGTGCCGGTCTATGTCTCGCCGGGCAATCACGACTATGCGGTGCGCAAGCAAGGTGCGCTGCGGTTGTTTGGGCTGTTTGCTACCCAGTTTGCGCCACAGATCGTGCCGCCACCGACTGGAACATTGATTCCTTCGCGGGTTCTGGCGACGGCGGTGGCAGCACCCCAGCCGCTTGCCAACTTGAGCGATGCGCCGCGTGGCTATTACAGCTTCGATGCGGCGGGTGTTCACTTTGTCAGTCTCGATAGCAACCAGGCAGGAAAAGCCGAGCAGCATCACTGGCTCGAAGCCGATCTCGCCAAAGCGACGGCGCAGAACCCGAAGCCGCGCGCCATCATCGCCTGGATGCACGAGGGCCCGTTCTCGGTTGGCTGGCATGGCGACTACCCGACCGCGATCAAGCACCTGGTGCCGATCTTGACCAAGTATCAGACGACGCTGCTTTTGTCCGGGCACGATCATGACTACGAGCGGGGTCAGCGGCAAGGACTGGACTACGTGGTGACCGGGGGCGGCGGTGCCGAGCTTCGCCCACTTCGCTGCGATCCCAGGCGACGGCGCTGCAAGAACCAGCCGCAGTTTTTCGCGAACGAGCATCACTACCTGCGGCTGGAAATTCAGCCCGGAGCGCTGCGGATTTGTCCTCGCAAGCCCGACGGGACTCCTCTCGAAGAATGCCAAGCGCTGCGGCTGCGCAGATAGCTGCGGTTGGCATTTCTCAATTCCCGACGCCGAGCCTGGGCAAACGGTGCCCAAATTTTTCGCGGCTTTCCAGTTATCGTAGATTGGTTATCAGGGTGGC
>CAYTGC010000247.1:0-2823 GCA_964437195.1 uncultured Myxococcales bacterium
GAAGGAAGGAAGGCCTGGACTTGATCGGGACGGAAGCCATTTTTCTTGAGCCACAACGCCAGATTCAGCATGTCTTCATCCGTCGTCCCAGGATGCGCGGCGATAAAGTAGGGAATGAGATACTGCTCTTTTCCTGCCTCTTGGGAGTAGCGATCAAACAGTTCCTTGAAGCGATCGTAGGTCCCAATTCCCGGTTTCATCATGTGGGAAAGGGGTCCGTCTTCCGTGTGCTCCGGTGCGATCTTTAGGTAGCCACCGGTGTGATGCTGCGCGAGTTCCTTGATCCACTCCGGGGATCGAACTGCGAGATCATAACGGACTCCTGAAGCGACGAAGATTCGCTTCACACCCGGAATCGCGCGCGCCTTGCGATACAAACGGACAAGCGGGCCGTGATCGGTTCCCAAGTTGTCACAGATGTCCGGATACACACAGGAAGGGAGCCGACACGCCGCTTCGATCTCGCGACTCTTGCAAGCCATTCTGTACATGTTTGCCGTCGGTCCACCCAAGTCACTGATGATTCCCGTGAAGCCGGGTGTGCGGTCCCGGATGTGCTCGATCTCTCGCAGAATGGATGTCTCCGACCGACTCTGGATAACACGTCCTTCGTGTTCGGTGATCGAGCAGAAACTGCATCCACCAAAACAGCCGCGCATGATCGTTACCGAGAACTTGATCATCTCGTAGGCAGGAATTTTTTTTCCGGCGTAGCGAGGATGCGGAATCCGCGAAAAGGGCAGTTCATAAAGCGTGTCCATTTCCTGCGTCGTCAGTGGAATCGGCGGCGGATTGATAAAGACATCGACGCGACCGTGTTTCTGGATGAGGGCTCTGGCATTCCCAGGATTGGCCTCGCGATGCAGAATTCGGGAAGCGTGGGCGTACAGCACCGGATCTTTTTGCACCGCTTCAAAGCTGGGCATTCGGACCACCTGTCGTTCACGCGGCACTCGGCGCGACGAAAGTTGCACAAGCTGTGACGAAAATCCTGCCTGATTGGGAGTCCCTTGGGAGTCGGGCTGGGAATTCCCATCCACACTGCAAGGAGCCTCGGCTCGTGCCTCTTCCATGGCATACGGATCGGGTCTTGGATCAATCCTTCCGGGCTTGTCTATCTGCGTCGAATCGATTTCTGCAAAGTCAGCGGGGGTGGCCTGGACAAACGCTGTGCCGCGCAGATCTCGGATCTGTGCGATGTCCTTTCCGGCGCCCAGGCGATGTGCGATCTCAACAATCGCACGCTCCGCATTCCCATACAGGAGTAGGTCTGCACCAGAGTCGATCAAAATCGAGCGACGAACTTTGTCTGACCAGTAATCATAGTGCGCAATCCGTCGCAGACTCGCTTCGATACCACCGACGACAACGGGAATGCCAGGGTACGCTTCCCGACACCGTTTCGTGTACACAAGGACTGCGCGATCCGGGCGCAAGCCTGCGACACCTTCAGGTGAGTAGGCATCATCGGAGCGAATGCGACGATCACTTGTGTAGCGGTTCACCATCGAGTCCATGTTCCCGCCAGTCACACCCCAAAACAGATTCGGAGGACCGAGTGAACGGAAAGACTCAGCAGAGCCAAAATCGGGCTGATCCAGAATGCCCACACGAAATCCATGCGCCTCGAGCAAGCGTCCAATCAGTGCCATTCCGAAGCTCGGATGATCGATATACGCATCGCCCGTAACCAAGATGATGTCGCAGCTATCCCAACCAAGCTCGTCCATCTCCGCTCGCGAGGTCGGTAGAAACGGAGCCACCCCAAACCGATGCGCCCAGAACGGACGATAGGAAAAAAGGGATCGGTGCGAAGCGGCGTTTCTCTCGGCAGGCATGCCGCCCCCGTACCACGATGAACCAGCCAAGGTCAAACGCCATGAAACCCCAACCACGATCCAGGTTGAGTATGTGATGCCGCGCCAGTGCTGCCAAATCGACACAACGCGAACCAGAATCTAGGCACCGAGCCGCGCGGAGGATTGACAGGAGCGCACACGCCAATGCAGAGTCCGGGCGGAGTCCGTACTTGGCATCTGATCCAAACCTGTCACCACATGCAGTGTCATTTGCGGCGTCGGAAGAGAATGCACAGACGTGGTCTCACGGCGGAGGTTCATCAGGAACCGAGCGCGACGGACTGCGCAAGATCGTGCTCGCTCTCTCCCTCGCGGTCGCGTTGTCTTATCTCCGCTATGCTCTGTCGCACACGCTCCGCGTCGATGAGTCCAGACTTGGCCTGGTCGGTACCTTTGTTTTTTTCGGCAGCGTCGGTCTGTGTGGTGTCCTGGCAAGCATCGGATATCTGCGCGTTCTCGGGTTCCGCGAGGAGCAAAATGACGCTCCTTCTGCCATTGCACTGTCGCGGAGTGCGGAGCTGAAGATAGCGCTCCTCCTCCAGCTTCTCGCGTCGCTGGCCTTGCCGTTCAGCTCAAACGATGTGTTCTCAAACCTGGCGTACGGACGACTCGCCGACCTGGGTCACAATCCATATCTTACGACGCCTCGCGACTTGCCACTCGGTGACCCGTTCGCCGCCATGGTTGGAAAGCAGTGGTACCAGGCCCCGATCGCATATGGTCCGATCCTGGCTTGGCTCAACCAGCTTGCGACCACCGACTCTGTTGTGCTGTCACTCGTTCTGTTCAAGTTCATCTTCCTCCTGATCTCGTGCGCCATCGTCTTGGCTTGCTATTTCATCTGTCAGGACAGCGAAAGTCCGAAGCAGACCCAGTCTGCGTTTGTGCTAGTTGGATGGAACCCGCTGCTGGCATGGGAAATCGCCGGGCAAGCACACAACGATGGCGTGATGGTCCTGGCGAT
>CAYTGC010000247.1:2923-7488 GCA_964437195.1 uncultured Myxococcales bacterium
TGTGGAAAACCAAGACGCTCGATGACGTGTTTCATTTTTCGGCGTTGACCTTCCTTGTGTACTACGTCGTCGGTGCGGCTTGGTTTCAGTGTTGGTATGCAGCGTGGGTACTGCCACTTGCCCTGGTACAGACTTCGCGCCCGTTTCAGGGACTGATCGTTCGGTTCGCCCAGCTTTCTTCCATCGAGTATCTGCCCCCGAGCCCACTGTCTGCGTCGATCATCGACATCTGGACAGTTCGGCAGCTCCTCAAGATCTGGCCGCTGCGGCAAATCGTCGGTGTCACAAACCGCGGCGACAAACCGCGCGCGTCCGCAGCCGGTCGGTGACAAACCCCTACGGCATCTCGCTTGCCCTGAAAGTTGGGTGCGATACGATGGGGAAGGAGAAACGCACGCGTGCCTCAACCTGACAGCAGAGCGGAGTTTGGCGAGTTCGTTGCGCCGCAGTGGACGAGGACCCAGCTCTGTCGGTTGCTTCGCGACTATTTCCGGCGGACCCGACCAGACAAGGCGGTGCGCGTCGGAACCGACCTTCCTTTTTACTACAATCCGAGTGATCGACTCGCGCGCGTGGTTCCTGATCTCTATGTGATGGAAGGAATCGAAGCGGACGAGCAGCTCCGGTCGTTTCGGGTCTGGGAACGCGGACGAAACCCGCAGTTGGTGGTGCATCTGGTCGACGGGCCGATCTCCCCAGAAGACGGTCTTATGATGCATTTTCTGCGGCTGGGTGTTCAGGATGTCGTTCTTTACGATCCGCTGTGGTTTTTGCCGACCGACCGGAACCTAAAAGGACGACGGCTTCTGTGGCATTACCAGCGTCGACCAAGTGGGGATGGAATGCGTCTTCTGCCGCTCAAACATCCGGGACGGGTGCCGCTGCTGCAATATGGAATGTGGCTGATTCATCGCGGAGGGGCGGACTTGCGGCTGTATGTGGGCGGTCAGGAAGAAGTGCCGCCGGAATCGTCGCTCTGGCTTTTGCCCGAGGAACGCAACACGAGTTCTCGACCGACTTGACAAAGCGAAGCCAAGCCGGGGTTAATCGTCGGCCAAGATGACGACGACCCAACCGAACATCCGGCCGATTCGCAAAATCCTCATCGCCAACCGCGGCGAAATTGCGGTGCGCGTCATTCGCGCCTGCCGCGAGCTAGGAATTCGCTCTGTCGCGATCTACTCCGATGCCGATCGCGGCGCACTTCATGTCCGGATGGCCGACGAGGCCTACCACATCGGAGCGCCTCCCCCGCGAGAGAGCTATCTCGACATCGACAAAGTCGCAGACACCGCCGTCAAGGCCGGAGCCGACGCGGTTCACCCGGGCTACGGATTTTTGTCCGAGCGCGCCGAGTTCGTCGAGGCTTGCGAGAAACGCGGCCTCATCTTCATTGGCCCGCCTGCTTCCGCAATGCGCCAGATGGGCGAAAAAACCCGCGCCCGCATCAAGATGCAAGCGGCAGGTGTCCCGACGGTGCCAGGTGACAATGGCATCGACGGTCGCGGATTTCCGTCGGTTGAAACTGCGCTTTTGGCCGCAGAAAAGATCGGCTTCCCGGTCATGTTGAAAGCGGCGGCGGGCGGGGGTGGTCGCGGCATGCGGCTGTGTGACGGTGCAGACAAGTTTCCCGCCGCATTCGAAAGCGCCAAGCGTGAAGCGAAGGCGGCGTTTGGCGACGATACCGTGTATCTGGAAAAGGCCATCATTAGGCCCCGTCACGTCGAGATACAGGTGTTTGGCGACCGGCACGGCAACCACGTATATTTGTTCGAGCGTGACTGCTCCGTGCAGCGTCGCAACCAGAAGGTCATCGAAGAATCGCCCTGCCCTGTTCTCGACGATGACCTGCGTCGCCGGATGGGCGAAGTGGCAGCACGCGCCGCAGCAGCGGTGGACTATGTCGGCGCCGGCACCTGCGAGTTTCTCTTGTCCGAGGATCGCAACTTCTACTTCCTGGAGATGAACACTCGGCTTCAGGTCGAACACCCCGTCACCGAGATGGTGACTGGGCTGGATCTCGTTCACCTGCAGATCCGCGTCGCCGAGGGCCATCCGCTGCCGTTTCGGCAAGAAGAACTCAAGCTGCGCGGGGCCGCCATGGAGTGCCGCGTGTGCGCCGAAGACTCGCTGCGATTTCTACCGTCGCCAGGCAAGATCACGCGGCTTCGCAATCCATCGGGACCGTGGGTGCGCAACGACAGCGGCGTGTATCAAGATGCCGAGATCAGCATGTTCTATGACAACCTGATCTCGAAGCTGATTGTCTGGGCGCCGACGCGGGCCGAAGCCATTGCTCGCATGAGCCGTGCGCTTTCCGAGTACCAGATCGGCGGCATCAAGACCAATCTCTCGTTCCACCGTCGGGTCATGCAGGAACCGGACTTCCGTGCGGGCCGATACAACACCGGTTACATTGAAGCGCACAAGCAGGCACTGCTCACGGCGCAGCCTCTCGACGAAGACTCCGTTCGCACGGCAGCGATCGCGGCGGTCATCTTCGCATCGCAAACATCAGCAGGTTCGGCAGTGACCGAGGAGGAACGTGGCAGAAACGAGATCTCGGCGTGGCGCGCGGGCTGGCCGGCGCACGGTCTTCGGGACAGCAAGTAGCGCGGGAAGACCGCAGCTAGCGCTTGCCGCCCGATTTCTTTTTGCCACTCGGAGCAGCGGGGGTCGGTGCTGCCGCCGGGGCTGTTGCCGCAACCGGCGCCGGAGCCACGACGGGAGCGGGCGGCGCAGGCGGTGGCGGACTCGGCGCTGCTGCTACGGGAGCGGGAGCAGCAGGCGGAGCAGCGGCAGCCTTGGCAGGCTTGGGCGAAGTTGCCCGTATCGTTGCACCACCGGCGTTGACACGCTCTTTGAGCTCTTTCCCGACCTTGAAGAAAGGCAGCCGCTTGGGATGAACCCCGACGGGATCACCGGTTCGCGGATTGCGCCCTTCATAGGCCTTGTAGCGCCGGATCTCGAAGCTGCCGAAGCCGCGAATCTCGATCCGATTGCCTTGTTTGAGCGACTCCTCCATGGAGTCAAAAATACAATTGATGATCAGCTCAGCCTTTCCCTTGGGCAAGTTGAGCTGGGCAGCTACCTTCTCGATAAGATCCGACTTGGTCATACCTACTCGCCTCTCGCTACGCGTGGCATAGACAGAGTCAATTCATCGTAAGCGACTTTACAAATAGAGATCAATAGCTTTTCTACAAAATATAGGTGCCCTCGGCAGGTGGTTGGACGGAGGCAGCGCATCTTGTCCGCTCCGTCGAGAACATGCCCCAAACCAGACATTGTGAAGACAGCTACTCAGGTCGACTACCTTCTAAACGAGACAGATAGAAAGATAAGCAATAAAATAGCAATCAACTGCTCAACTTATTCAAGATTACATTCGAAACTGTTGCGCGGTCAACGTCACAAAGTACTGCACAATACGCCAACCGCTCTGGATGTATGACAATTGAGTAGTGATACTCCCCACTGTGACAAAGTGAAATCGGCATGACCCACACCTCGCAAGTACGTCCTCTCGCCGAAGTCGCCCAAGATCTGGGCCTGCAAAGCGGCGATCTCATCCCGTTTGGACACGACAAAGCCAAGCTCGCGCCACGGCTGCTCACGGCAGACGCCCCGAAAAACGGCAGGCTGATCCTGGTGTCGGCCATCAATCCGACACCGGCCGGCGAAGGCAAGACCACGACGGCAATCGGCCTGCAAATGGGGCTCCAGCGCATTGGCAAACGCGCCTGCTTGGCCCTGCGCGAGCCATCGCTCGGGCCGGTGTTTGGCGTCAAGGGTGGCGGTACCGGCGGCGGACGAGCATCGCTGCATCCCGCCGACGACATCAACCTGCACTTTACGGGCGACTTACACGCCATCACCAGCGCCAACAACCTGCTTTCGGCACTAGCGGATAACGCGGTCTATCACCGGCAGCGATTTGGCGACAAAGGGGAACTCGATGGCAGGCAGATCACCTGGGGACGATCGCTGGACATGAATGATCGCTACCTCCGCCGCTGCATCGTCGGGCTCGGAGGCAAAGCGCACGGAACCCCACGCGAAGCCCGTTTTGACATCACCGCCGCGAGCGAAGTGATGGCCGTGCTGGCGCTGGCATCGGGCTATCGAGATCTGAAGGACCGGCTCGGGCGAATTGTGGTAGGCGCGACGGAAAGCGGCCACCCGATCACTGCCGAGGAGCTGCAAGCAACCGGGGCGATGGTGGCGCTCTTGCGCGATGCGCTGCTGCCGAACCTGGTCCAGACCCAGGAAGGTGGCCCAGCGCTGGTCCACTGCGGACCTTTCGCGAACATTGCCCATGGCTGTAGCTCGGTGCTTGCGACGCAAATCGGCCTGACCCTAAGCGACTACCTCATCACCGAGGCCGGCTTCGGCTTCGATCTGGGGGGCGAGAAGTTCCTCGACCTCAAGTGTCGTCAGCTTGGTGTGTGGCCTCGGCTGGTGGTGCTGGTGGTGACGCTGAGAGCGCTCAAGCTACACGGCGGGGCCAAGCTGCAAAACGCGAGTGCAAAGAATGCGGACGCTCTCGAAAAAGGCATGGCGCA
>CAYTGC010000248.1:0-7482 GCA_964437195.1 uncultured Myxococcales bacterium
CGGCTGCCGTCCCGGCGAAGCCAGCAGAAGTCCCGGCGGCAAAAGCTGTGCCGACCGTCGCGCCAGTTGCTGCGCCGGTGCCAACTCCCGCTTCGTCTCCGCCGCCCATCGCGGTTGAAGCCCGACCAAGCGGACCGGAGCTTCCAGCCTTTGTAAACCTAGAGCAAGGACGACGAGCACTCCTCGCTGGCCGGAACTACGAAGCGGCCTTGTTTTTGGGCAAGGCGTATCAACAGGGCGTCGGTGAGCCGCTTGCACTCGAGTGGCTGGGAGACGCAATGCGGCGGGTGGCGTCGCTCGAGAGCGCGCTCGTCGAGCAGCAGGCCGATCTGAAGCTCGCGCGGTTTTTCCCGGGTGGCCAGCGAATTCTGACCCTAAGCTGGTTCGGATCGCTGTCGCTGTGGGACGGGACGACGGGACGACGAATCCCCCAACCTACGGTTCCCAGCCAGCCTCTCGTCGACGCAATCCTGACGCCTGACGGCAGCCGCTTTTATTCCATCGACAATCGGAGCCAAGTCCAAATCTGGGACGCCGAGCGCGGCACTGTGCTAGCCAGCCTTCCCGCGATCGACGTCAGCGTGTGCCGCTTGAGCAGCGACGGACGACGGCTGCTTACAGTGAGCCGTGGCAACAGTCCAACCGATCTCATCCAGCTTTGGGATATGTCGACGGGAAAGCTGCTTGCCGAGCTACGTGGGGCCGAAGCAGAAGGCACGACCGACGTACGCTTTGCTCCGGGGGCGCGCTACGTACTCATCGAACGAACAGAGGCAATCCACAAAGTCCGCGTGTGGGATACGGTCGAAAATCGCCTAAAATTGGTCGAAGAGGGCCAAAAAGCGCAGTTTTCCGCCGATGGTCGCCGACTCATTGTGTTTGGAATCGGCACGCGCCCGCAGCTCTTCGACCTAACGACGGGGAAAAACTACGCCCAGCTCCGCTACCAGCAGACTTCGATTATCGACGCCCAGTTTTCCGCTGACGGACGTCGCGCGATCACGATCCACAAGGGTAGCGATTCCGAGGGTGAAGGCAGCCAGCAGGTGGTCTGTCTGTGGAACGTCGTCGAAGGCTCGTTCGTATCGATGCTGTCTGAAAAGAAGGGCAACGTTCGCCAGACGATTCAAAGTCCTGACGGCAAGCTCCTCGTGACCGTGACCGACACCGGCACCGTGTCGCTGTGGGATGGTGAAACCGGTCGAAAGCTGGCACTTCTCGACGACGACGACGAAAACGAGGAAGGCAAAACCAAGATCGCGTTCAGTCAAAACGGTCGCCACATCCTCATCCGCAACCCCAGCAGCGTCGGAATTTTCGAGACGCCGAGCGGCCGACAAGTCCAGATTGGAGGTACGACCGGAACGCTCCAAGACGCGGCATTTAGCCCGAGCGGGCTGTATCTGGCGACGGTCAGCACCGATGGGACGGTCCGATTCTGGGTCACCGCCACCGGGCAACAGGTCGGCGTCATCAACCAAGGTGGGAATCCGATCCTCGATGGACAGTGGAGTCCGGAGAGCGCCTACTACGGCGTGCTCGACAAGAAACACCGGCTCACCGTTTGGGATGTGGCCGATTCTCGCCAGCGCTTTGGCATGAGCACTCCGCCGAATACCACCAGCATGGCGTTCGGCAGCGACGTGCGCTACGTGTCGTTCGTCGATAGTCAGCAGCGCATCGCGATCCGCAAGGCCGACCCAAGCGCCACGGCGACGGCAGCACGCTCGTTCAGCGAGGTCGCGACCGGACACACGGTGATTCCGCTGACGATGCAAAAACCGGTCGATGTGATGTTCAGCAGCGACGGACAGCGACTCCTCGTCCGGGACGTTGGACAGACATTCATGGTCTGGGATCTTCGCTCGGGCAAGCAGCTCATGCGCGTGCAGGGGCGTGCCGATGGTCCGCCCGAGAGAACCTTTAGTCCCGATGGACGAGCGATGGTCGTGACCCATCCCGATGGAAGGACGCGGCTGCATGACACGGCCAACGGCAAAGCTCTCGCCGAGATACCGCAAGGCATGCTCGCGTTCGCCCCGAACAGCCCACGACTGGCCATCGGCGATGCCCGCGGCCGCGTCACCGTTTGGGATCTGACCCACGGACGCATGGTCAGCCAGAGCGTAGGTCTTGGTGCCGAGCTGCGCAGCGTCCGCTGGCTCCCCGATGGAAAGCGCATCGCTGTCGTCAGTGATCTTCCGATTGTGCGAGTCTTCGATGCAGCAACCGGGCGTTCCATCGCTGAGCAGCGTCGACTCCCACCCAGCGCAGCCGAGGTCGCGGTCTCGCCCGACGTCAAATATGCGGTGGTGGCGATCCCTGCGACGGCGAAGGTGCCCGGCAACGTCAAGGTGTTTCCCTTCGATGGCAGCGCGCCGATCATGATTCAACAGGGCAAGACGTCGACGCCACCGGTCGTGTTCGACTTTAGCCGCGACGGCAAGCAGGTCTTCATCGAGGCGCAGGGCAAGAGCCGCTGGCTGCGTCCGATTCCGACCGGCGATGCACTCATCGAGCAGCTCGGCGGAGTGTTCGCATGGAGCGACGAGAGTCATCGCGTCTTCAGCGCCCAACCGGAAATGGCGCCAATCGTCCTCGACACGCAGACGGGCAAAAAGACCTGGGAGCTTCCGGCAACGATGCAGGACTTCCAAAAAGTGCTGTTTGGTCCCGGCGGAACACACCTTCTGTCGGTCCACAACGACGACTCGGTCCGTATCTGGGAAACGGCGACGGGACGGCTGGTGATGTCGCTCGCGAAGCCACAGAGCCCGCTGCGTGACGTCGTCCTAAGCCCAGACGGCAAGCGACTCTTCACCACTCACGATGACGACGCCATCCGTCAGTGGCACGTCGAAACTGGCAAGCTCATCGGAGAGCTAAAAGGCCTTGCTGGCGCGCGAATCGTCATCTCCCCCGACAGTAGGACCCTGTTTTCGACCGATGACAGTGGTCGACACATCGTCTGGGACATCGCCCCGGAACGGCGAACCCCCGACGAAGTCGCCAAGTGGCTGCGCTGCTACGTTCCGTTCCGACTCGACGGCAACAGGCTGGTGCCTGCCACTGCAAACCCGAGCGAGTGCAAGTAATCCCCAGTCCGAGTTGACGCCCGACGGCGCCCAGGTATGTTGCCCGGGTGCTGTCGTTTTCCCTGTCCGCATTTGCCGATCTTTCGCCGCACGCGCTCTACGAGCTGCTATCGCTGCGTCAGATGGTTTTTTCCGTCGAACAGAACTGCGCTTATCTCGACTGCGATGGCAAGGATCTCTACGCGCTGCATCTGCTTGGACGGGAGGAATCAGGCCGACTCGTTGCCTACTCGCGACTTCTGCCCCCCGGAACGAGCTACGCCGAAGCATCGATTGGTCGCGTCGTGAATCATCCCGATGTCCGTCGCAGCGGGCACGGACAAAAGCTGATGCGCGAATCCATCGCCCAGCTTCTGCACGCGTTCGGTCCGGTTCCCATTCGCATTGGCGCGCAACAGTACCTGCGCCGGTTTTACGAGTCTTTCGGCTTCATCACCGTCAGCGAACCCTACGATGAAGATGGAATTCCGCACCTGCAAATGCTGCGCCCCGCAGACCTGTAGGCCCCCTAAAAGTCGAAGCCAGACAAATTCCAGCCGTCGGACCACCACAAACTGTTATGACAAAGACCATGCAGCTTGAGAACGAGGCGCCTTCTACTGCCCGCGTGGGCGATTCCTATGCCTTTGGTCGTTACCGTCGGGCAATTGCAACTCCTAACATCTGCGGAAGCGGACTCCTTTCCCCCTTTCGACTCAAGGAATGGCACTATCTGAGCGTTGCGGGGGCGCGCTATTTTTTCGCCTGCGCCGTGGTGAGCCTTGGCTACGCATCCAAGATGTTTGCCTATCTGGTGGATCGGGAAAATCCGCAGCGCACCGTTGAACTGAGTCGACTGCACCCGCTTGGGATGGGAGTGTCCTTTGCAGCAAGTTCCATTGCAGGACGTACCAGTTGGGAAGACAGAAAGAATCGCTTGGGCATCGAATACGTACAGACTCCCAAGCCGGGCTGGAAGCTAACGGTCGATCTCACCCTGGCCGACGTGAAAGTTCAGGGAACACTACATCTGGAAGACAGCGAAGCGCTCGCACTCCTGTTCAAGCTTTCCAGCGGAAATCCGGCGTACACCCACAAGGCGGCGGGGCTCTGTGTCACCGGCAGTCTGTCTGCAAATGGAACGCCTATCGATCTGCAAGGTGCAGTGGGAGGAATCGACTGGACACGATCGGTGGCACTGCGTGAGACACGCTGGCAGTGGAGCGCGCTCCAAGGAAACACGCCGCAAGGACAGCGTGTTGGACTGAATCTGTCAGCGCTCGTCTACGATGATGAACAAGGGAACTCGCAGGAAAACGCGCTGTGGATCGATGGACAAGTCATCCCTCTGGGTGGGGTTGCGTTTGTCCTTCCATCCGATCCACGCCGACAGAAGTGGCACATTCACAGCCGATCCGGAAACGAAGTTGATCTGCACTTTACCCCGATGGGAACCC
Source organism: uncultured Myxococcales bacterium (assembly GCA_964437195.1). Lineage (GTDB taxonomy): Bacteria > Myxococcota_A > Polyangia > Palsa-1104 > JAEUJZ01 > JAEUKA01. The sequence goes on from CAYTGC010000248.1 coordinate 4,532, forward strand.
GCGAAGAACAGGTCAACTTGGGAATCATTCGCAGCGACTTCATCCAGCCATATGGAACGTACGAAGGAACACTCTGTCCGACAAACGGAAACACGACTCCGATCTGCGTGGATGGAATGTTTGGCGTGGTCGAGACGCACCACAGCATCTGGTAACTGGCCGGGTTAGGAGTCGGCAAGGACCAGTCCCAAACCGTTTCCTTTTGGCAGATGCAGCGTCGCTGAGCGTCCGTGGTAGGGACTCATTTTGGTAAAGCGAGAAGTCAGGAAAAACGGCGTATCGAGATCGCAGATCGAAACAAGTCCGGTGCCGCAGACTGCATGCAGCGATGCGGTCATCGCGATCTCACTTTCGACCATTCCGCCAATCATCAGCGGCACATTTTTTTGTCGACATAGCTCGGCAATCAGCAGCGAGTTATGCACCCCTGACTTCATGAACTTGAGGTTCACCATCGACGCCGCTTTTCGACGAAGAACTTCGACCGCATCATCTACTGTACGGACGGACTCATCGGCACAGACTGGAATCGGCAGCCTATGGCAAAGGCGCTCCATTCCATCAAGGTCGTCGGCAGGAAGTGGCTGCTCAAAAAACAGGGGAATGATCTGGTAGCGCGCCAGCGTTTCACACAAGAGGACCGTCGAGGACTCCGAAAGTCCCTGATTCCCGTCGAGACTGATGCGCAGCTTTGCACCCGCCGCTTGGTACAGCGCCATGACCCGCGCCACATCCTCGTCTACTGATCCGCCGCCGACTTTCACCTTGAAAAACGGAAACTGGTAGTCCGCAAACTGGCTGTAAAAACGCGGCACTTCGGATTCCTGAAGCCGCGGCAGCGTGATGTCGGTTTCGGCCTGGGTTTGCATCGCCCTCCCCCACAGCGCACAGAGCGGCAGTCCGAGCTGCTTGGCGTGTAGATCCCACAGTGCGATCTCAACCCCCGCAAGCGCCGTCGGCGTCTGTGAAAAGGCGGGCCACATGGTTCGAGTCAGACGCTCCAGCGCCGCGGACGGATGGAGACCCCGCAGGCGGTCCACAATGTCCCGACAGGCTGGGAGTACAGTCTCCTGCGTATCGTGCGTCAGGACCGGAAATGGCGCAGCCTCACCGATTCCTACTCGTCCTTCCGAATCCCTAAGCACGATGAGGACATTTTCGAGCCGCTCTACCGAGCCCTGCGAAATGTGAAACGGAAGGTGTAGCGTCGTCGCCAGGGGTGAAACCCAAGCGGAATCGAGCGGACAGAGCAGCATCGCCATTCCCCCTAGAAGTGCCGGGAGGATTTTGCCACAGCGGCTCAGCAGTCCGGGAAGAACTCGTGCGTGACGGCGGCACCACGGGCCCACTGATCGTCGCCGCCCGGCAAAAGAACCCCGTCTTGCGCACGCCCAATCACCGACGACAAAAACTCGGCGTGATACGAAAGCGTAAAACAGGCTTTTCCCGAAGATCGTCCCGTCGTCGAATTTTTGCGCAGGTCGAACGCATTGGGAGCAAACGCGGCGATCTCTTCGGGACGCAGCTTGCAGACCATCTTCGCGAGCAGCGTCAGGTTGGTCAGCGAAAGCTGCGAGTTATAAGTAGAGTCCGCCTTGAGCGACCACGGCGGCCCGCCCGGCCAGTCCGAAAAAATCCCCAGCCACGGCGCGCCCAGTCCGTACAGCCGACGCGATGAAAAGTGATACGCAAGCTGGTTGATCGAGCTGCCCCAAAACACCGTCTTGCGCAAAAATGACATGCAGCTCCCGCCGTCCTGTTGGCTGGGATCTTCGGGGTGATAGCAGGCGTCAAAGCCCGGCGTAACCTGGCCGCTTTCCGTCACAAACTTGTTAAAGACGTAGTCTTGGCCTCGGTACTCGCTGGCGGCGTAGAGATCTTCGTAGTCGAGGCTGCGCCCGCTCGTCGCAAACTGGATCGAGGCACCGCCCACTTCAATGATCGCGAAGCTGTCTTTGGGACTGGCAGGCATCTGCTGGGCCACGCCGAGCCAAGCGAGCCGGGCTTCTTCGAGCCCACTTATCGTCCGCGCCACGACATGTTCTTGCTTGGCTTCATCGCGGAAGAAACGACTGACCTCGGCCCAGACCGCCATAAACTCTGGCCGTTCGTCGGGAAGATTGGTGCTGGGATTGCGGAAACCACCGGTCCCGAGCGCCACGACACCTCGAATCCGATCGCGAAGCTGCGGGTTGCCTTTCTTCAGCGGATCACCGAGTGAATCCCACGCTTGACGAATCCGCGGACCGATAAGCCCAGCAACTTCTTCCGGCTTGTGATTGCGCACCAGGGCCGCGATGCCTCCACTCATCTTCACGCAGGTCGGATTCGAGCCGACGCTCGGCACGCGACAACGTTTGCGCTCGGGCGAGCTGGTGTCGATCGCGACCGGATACATACAGAATCGGGTCCCCGACGAACCCAGATCGAGGACCAAATGAACCGACTCTGTCTTTTCGGGCGAACGGATAGGCTCGGTATGCGCCCCCTCCTGCGGAAAACCAAGCAGCGCAAGGAAACATACCAATGGAACCGTCGAGAAAAGGCGGAGTGGACGCTGACGCATGTCGCCTCCAGAGGAGAGGGGCAGTTAACAAATAACGAAGCGGAGCGGGAGGCAGGCAACCGCCATTGCGATCTGCCCAAGATGTAACCCAAGTGACGACACGTAGGGCCAGCTTTTTGCAGTTTCTGGGCACCAATTTGTAGTTTCTGCAGCCTTTCGATGTTGCGCAGCGGGTCGCTCTCTGATTCGTCGCTGTCGTAGCATGCCCCACACTATCACACGTTGGTGACAAGCTGAGTCCGCTATATGGACCGCGCAGGCGTTGTGTAGCTTGGCGATCTGGGCGATAGTAACGTGTGCGGCAGTTTGTCGCTGCCGAGCCGACTGAGGGCTACATGCCGACGCACGAAGAGCAGCTTCGCCGCGAGCAGGAACTCTTCGAAAA
>CAYTGC010000249.1:0-7477 GCA_964437195.1 uncultured Myxococcales bacterium
TCTACTTTGGTGTGATCTTCAACTGCACCGTGATGGCCATGGTGCTGTTTGCTGCCACGCGAATTGCGGAGCCATTTTTGCGCTGGGATGAGTGGCTTCCGCCGTCGTTGTTCTCGCAAGTCGTTGAGCTGGTCAAGTGGGTCGATGTCCCGCTCACTTCTGTATCCGATCCAGCCACCTGGGCACAGCGGAGCGCGAGCAACCTGATCTCGCTAGCGAGTGTTTTGGCAGTGACTACTCTGTATTCAACAACCGGAGGACTTCGCGCCGTCGTTGACACCGATGTAGTCCAGCTTGGAGTTGCGCTGCTGGGCACCCTACTTTATGCAGCCACGATCATCTCAAAAGTGGGCGGATTGTCAGCGCTCCCCGAACACCTTGTGGCGCTCTATGGCCGATCAGGGACGGATTCACTATTGGCATTCACTCCTGATGGTGCGCGCGACGTTTCCATGGCCATGGTCTCCGTGATCGCCATCCAGTGGTTTGCACAGATGAACGCAGATGGAACTGGGTACCTAGCCCAGAGGACGATGGCCTGCAAAAGCGATCGTGACGCTCGCTTCGCAGCCACAGTCTTCGTGATCACACAGGTGATTCTGCGATCACTTCTCTGGCTGCCCATTGGTGTCGGCCTGCTCGTACTCCTTCCCGCTGCATCTGGATCTGACTCTGCCGCTTACGTTGCACAGCGTGAGGCGACCTATATCGAAGGAATCTCTCTGTTTCTCCCATCTGGTGCCAAGGGACTGCTCCTGACCGGCATGTTTGCTGCGCTGGCTTCGACGCTGGATACGCACCTCAACTGGGGTGCTTCCTATTTTGCGAGTGATCTCTACAAGCGGTTCTACTGTGAGCTGTGGCGGAAGAAGCACCCCACTGCTCGAGCGTTGGTATGGGTTGCTCGATTCAGCAACCTGGTCATCTTGGCTCTCTCGCTGTTTCTGCTTACCAAGCTGCGCTCGATTCAGACAGCTTGGACCGCCAGCCTCTTGCTCGGGGCTGGAATGGGAGTTCCTCTTCTTCTTCGCTGGTTGTGGTGGCGGATGACCGCGGCGTCGGAACTGGTTGCGATCCTGTCATCCCTCATCTCGGCCCCTCTGCTCCTGCTCTATGTTCCCATGGAGAACGTGCGGCTTTTGCTGATGACGACCACAACCGCGATCGCTGCCATCACCGTGGCACTGCTGTTTCCACCCTCGATCGCAAGCAACTTGTGCGAGTTCTACAGAAAGGTTCGGCCTCCAGGCTTCTGGGGGCCGGTGTCCACAGCACTTGGTGAGGATGCAAACCGTGCCTTCACTCGCTTGGTGCGCGGGGGCACGCAGACTCTCTGTGCCGTCGTGGCAGTCTTCTCATTGCTGGTCGCGCTGGGAACGCTTTTGCTGCGGTCGCCTGCACCGAGTTGGTTTCCCTTTCGCACGCTGTGGGTGACTCTTCTGCTTGCGCTCAGCGGAACCGCCACGTGGTTCGTTACAAGAGTGTCCAGGAAAGAGGAACTGTAGCGACAACATCGTCTGGTGTTCGCCAGGGACACGACATCCAACTCAGCGTCTTTCACAATGCGTGACCCCATCCTGCGCCGCGCATTCCTTTTATGAAGGCATGGCACAAGACCCATCCATCGGCACCGAGTCCATGGCAGGCTTGGTCTTGACTGGAACGATGAGGACACTCTGTTTCGCCGCTCGAATGACTCGCACAGCCACCCCTTTGTCCAGCAGTTGCGCCCATCGTGTCCTTCGCCGTGTACCGATGACCACCACGTCTGCATCACGCTCCTGCGCGATCCGGAGGATCTCGTTTGCAGTATTCCACGCAACAGCGACCAACGCCTCGGAGCAAGCGCCGCATGACGAAGCCACATTGCGCAGACGGACTGCGACCTGTGACAGGGTCTGTGCCGATGGGGAGCCGGTGAGCGGCCAGGCCGCTTCAAGACCTCCGGAAAAGACAGCCGGAACCACATTGTGGATCAACACAAGCTCTGCTGACAGACAGTCGCGGAGCTGATCCGCAGCGGAGACCACTGGATAGCGAGGGTTGCTCAAGTCCGTCGCTGCCACTACCGTGTTTCGGAACTGCGGCTGACGTGCGACCATCACCATGACTTCCGCTGTGGTCGCAATCTGATTGGCCAGCTTGCCTGGATTTTTCTCTGCAGGTGGAATGACGACCAGGGCGGCGTCCAGCGCAATCGCCACCTCTGTGACAAGCTCAGCAAACCCACCAATCCGAAGCAGTACATGGCGTTCATCGAGCCCTGGCAGCGAGTCCTTTAGGAAGCGCTGAGCGCGATCGAAGTGAAACCAAGGCTGGACCGTCTTGGTCGCTTGGTTTGTCACGTCCACCACGGCCAAGACAAACAAGTCTGCGCCAAGAAGCTGCGCATAAACCTCCGCTCGCAGTGCAGCCGCAAGCGGCTTCGGAACCGTGGCGTCCCAAGCGAACAGCACACGCTTCGTATTTCCGAGGTCGAGCGACGAAATCCCACCTTGTGCCAAAGAAGAGACTGTCCCGATCGATTCGAGGTTCTGGTCCATCGAAAACTCCTTTGATCTTTGAGGTGCTGGCAGAGCCAACCGAATCGACTCTGTTGTCAGCCTCTACTCAAAGTTTGGGGCGATGGATTCATGTCGTCTAGCTCAAAATTTCAATATGATCTGTTGTAAAAATAGACGAATGAACAAAGTACGATTGTTCTCGCTCCATCTACTTCTTGCTTCGGCGATGCGGCTCCGGTGGGAGCAGACGGGCTCGAGCATTGGCAAGGAGTGCAACCATCGCAGGATGTCGCGCTCGTTTCTCGCTTGAGACGGCATAGTAGCGCTCTCTGACACCGTTCACAGTTCCCACCAGCGTTGCACCATGACCATCCTCGACTTCAGCAGCCAAGGCAGCGCGAACCGGAAACAGACCGCGTCCATTGACTCCGAACGCGCGCATCATGGCGGCATCGTCAAATTCTCCGGCCACTTGGACGTGGACTTCGTTCTCCGTAAACCAGCGCTCTAGGAGTCGCCGCAGACTCGTTCCTTGTGTGGGAAGCAGCATCGGCGCGCCGGCCAGAGACCGAGGGAAGTCGTCCCGGTACTTTCGGGCGAGCGAGTTGGTTCCGTAGATCATGATTCTGGACTCGCCCAGGACGTGACCATAGGATTTGGAAAGCAGTCCTTCCGGTGGAGGAAGATCCGCCAGAACCAGATGCAGACGGCTGAGTCCAAGGTCGTCGAGCAGTCGCTCGTAGTTGTCCTGGCGGACCTGAATCGGTCCATACTCGTTGGCAGACAGCGCAGGTTCCAGCAAACGGTAGGCCACGGTCTTCGGCAGCGAGTTCACAACCCCCACACGCAGCATGCTTCGCAGCTTGGTCGCGCTCCCACGCGCCATCTCGACAAGCTCTTCCCCCATATGAAAGATCTCATCCGCATAGCGAGCGATGTCCACACCGAACGGAGTCAGAACCAAGGTGCGCCCCTGCCGCCGAAACAGTTCTCGCCCTAGAAAATCCTCCAAGGTGTGAATCTGGGTGCTCAGTGTGGAGTGAGTCAGTCTCAACTTCTCGGCGGCCTTGGTGAGACTGCCCTCGCGTGCCGTGACCCAAAAATAGAGAAGATGATGGTAGTTGAGCCAGTCCATCGTGCGGTCCATTTTGTTGAGAATTTCATGATAATTCGCAAAACTGTCGCTACAATCAAGAAATGGATGCTTCGTCCTCGCCTGTCCCTAGGTTGATGTGGTTCTCGTAAGAGGGAACCTCATCTTGGCAGATTCCTAGCGAGAGGAGTCTCATCGCCAGTCCCAATGAGTTAGGATTTCTCCCATGAGCGTTTCCATTTCTCCAGAACTTCAGTACATGCTGCTGGTCTTCGGTTTGTTTTTTGTCCCGCGTGCCATCCAGCGCTTCCGCATTCCGAGCGCTGTCACCTGTGTAGGCATTGGCGCCGCGCTGAGCATTGGCTTCCATTATTTCCACGGCGACCACACCATAAAGCTGCTGGCGACTCTCGGAATTGTCTCGATGTTTCTTTTCGCAGGACTTGAAGTCGACTTCGCAGAATTGCGGCAGGGACGCAAGATACTGCTCCAGCACATCGGGGCTCAGCTCTTGCTGCTAGTCCTCGGTAGCTGGGTACTTCATGTTGTCCTCGGGCTTGCGGGACGACCTGCGCTGCTGTTCGCGCTAGCACTTTTTACTCCTTCGACGGGTTTCATCCTCGACTCGCTGGACGGATTTCGACTGACATCCGAGGAGCGATTCTGGGTAAAATCCAAGGCTATCGCATCAGAGCTCGTAGCCCTCGCGGTTTTGTTCCTGACGATCCAAAGCTCGGACGTGGGCACACTGAGTCTGTCCGCCCTTGCGCTCGCAGCGATGGTGGTGCTGCTCCCTCCAGTGTTTCGTGCATTTGCGATTGTGATCGCGCCGTTTGCTCCCAAGACAGAATTTACATTCCTGGTTCTTGTTGCCCTGTTGTGTGCTCTCATCACTCGCGAGCTGGGAGTCTACTATCTCGTTGGTGCGTTCGTCGTTGGCCTCACCGCAGTGCGACTTCGCAAGGAGCTTCCCGCGCTAAGCTCTGAAAAGCTTCTCGGCGGAGTGGAACTATTCGCCTCGTTCTTTATCCCCTTTTACTTCCTCAATGCGGGGCTTCATCTGCGTGCTGAACATTTCTCGTGGGCCGCGGTCGGTCTTGCAGCTGCGCTGCTTGCAATCGTGCTCCCGATTCGCATTCTCCGCGTCGCGTTGCATAGAAGGTGGGTACTTGATGAACCACTCAAGGTGGGAGCGCGCATCGGAACAGCAGTCATTCCGACGCTCGTCTTTACAATGGTCATCGCCGAAATTCTCCAAGAACGCTTCGAACTCGCTCCCGATCGGTTCGGCGCCCTCATCATTTTTGCGCTCTTAAACACGTTGATTCCGGGGATTGTCCTTCGCTTGCCGCCACCAGAGTTTGAGACGCCGGAAGTGCCGCGAACTGCTGCGATTCCCTCTCCAGCGTCCGGCGATGGGCACAGCTCGGCGCTAGGAGGTACTTCCCATGGCTGATTTGACGCCCCAAGCCATCGTCCGCGCGCAAGACCGACTGCTCGTGCTGCTGGGCAACTCACCTGACGGGCGGGCGCCGCTGGTCGCGAGCATGCTAAAGCGCGACTCGGGCGAAGCCATGTCGTACTGGTTTCAGTTGGTCGTGTCTGTGGGCATTGCAACCCTTGGATTGGTTGTGGGCAGCACGGCTGTAGTGATCGGGGCCATGCTTGTGGCGCCGCTGATGGGTCCGATAGTCGGCCTTGCCATGGGACTCGCTGTCGGCTCTCCCTTCCTCGTGCTGCGTTCGGCTGGACGTATCTGGTTCAGCGTGGTCGCAGCCGTAGCCGGAGCGGGTCTTATCACGCTGCTTCTCCCTTTTCATGAACTCAACGCAGAGATTGCGGCGCGGACTTCCCCAACGGTGCTGGATCTCATCACCGCTGGCTTTTGTGCGCTGGCCGGGGTCTACGCGTCGCTGCGGCACAGTTCTGACACTGCAACGACTGCGGCAGGTACCTCTATCAGCATCTCGCTGGTTCCGCCTCTCTGTGCAAGTGGATACGGATTCGGCACCGGCGCCTGGTCTGTTGCCGGAGGTGCAGCGCTGCTCTTTCTCACCAACTTGGTAGCGATTGTGGTGGTCGGGACCATGGCGTTCGTCGCCGCTGGATTCAAGCGCGTCGATGTCACAGTCCTGGAGCGAGAGGAACTCACGAAGGAAGAGACAGATTCATCCATCGCGAGAGCTTTGGCACGCAGACTTGCTCAGCTGTTCGAGTCGCGGTGGGGTCCAGCGATGCGATTCCTAATGCCGTTCCTGCTGCTCGCTGCGGTCTATGTTCCGCTGCGCAGCGCGCTCGATGAGGTTGCCTGGCAAGTGCGTGTACGTGCGGCGGTACGAGAGATCATCTCGCGAGAGCCACTTCGAGTGGTCCAGAGCCGCGTGCGGGTCGAACGACGAGAGGTCGAGCTTGTGGTGGTCGTACTTGGCAAGGCGCACGATGCAGAGCTATCGCGGGCCCGGCTTGATGCGGAGATCCGGCAAGCATCCGGGGTGACTCCTCGTGTCGATGTGTTGGCTGTCCCCGACGCAAATGCCGTTGCTGGGCTTGAGTCCTCCTTGCTTGCCCGGAGGAAGGTTGACGTGCCAGTGGTTGCTCCCGCTCCCTCTGCCGAGCACCAGCTCAACGCCGTTCGGGAACGAGTCCGCTCCGCAGTCACCGACGTCTGGCCCAGCTCAGCAGTCGGCGCGCCTCTTTCCATCGACATTGGAGCTGCATCCGAGGGCCCTCTTGGCATTCAGATTGTTCACCGCGGTGTTGGCCTTTCTGGTGACACACTCGAAGTCCTTCGCCGTACGGTGAGTGCGAGCTTGCGGCGGGATGTCTCCATTGTCGATGTCGCAGTGCCCGCCCAACGACTCACGAGACAGAGCGGTGATCTTGCCTTTGTAGCGCAAGTCTCCACAGGGGTGAGAGCGACGGTGGGCGTGCAAAAGGTAAGCGTCTGCGTCGTACGCAAAGGAGAGCCGCCAGGTCCGCGCACGCCGGTTGAGACCGATGTGCAGCTCTCTGCCGCACTCGATTCAGTGCTGGCCGCTCACCCGAGAGTCACGATGGCAACGGGTGACGACTGGAGCGTACAGTTTGTGGAAGGACTATGTCCGGTATCCACTCCGCCAGACGGAGGGAGCGCTGACGCTGCACTTCCTCGGTGATGAAGCAATCGAACCTGTCTTGAAACCGGAGTTCCCGCGTCATCGACCTTTGTCTCTGCACCAGGCAATGTTTCGCTTCGGCGCTCGCCGTTCGCAGCAACGATCACCTCTCTGACATCTGTCGGGGTGTCTTCTCGTCCAGTAGCCTATGTCAATTCCCTTCCGAATCGCGAACCTGTCTCTCCTATCCGCGGTCAGACTGTTACTCACCGCGCTGTCTTGCAATGGATGGCGAACAAAGAGCCATTTGTCCCACCCCAACATGCCAAGCTGATCTGATCGCGATTTACCGAAAACGGGAGTCGTTCAGACAGAGTTCGTCGGCTTCCTTCGGTGCTGACGCCGGGCGACCTCGCACGTCCATACGGGGTGTTGTTCTGCGACATCGTTGGCAGCAAGTGTGCGGCGTCGGCGTGTCAGAGGCCGCACGCCGAGCGGAAGTCGCTCGACCACGGGAGCAACTTCTGGGAGAATGTCGAGGTTCGATAGCGCCCCCTGCAGGCTGGCGAAGCTCTTGCATTCCGTCACCGGTCGTACGAACGGCTCGCACGGATCAACGACAGGCTGGTATAGCAGGGCTGCCACGGTCGGCGTCCAAGCCATGGTTCAGTGTACTGATGGTGTGTCTGCCCATTGATGGCCATCACGGAGCGACAGATCGTTGCTGAGCTCGTGTCTCTTTACGCCGGACCAGTCCCCGCCAACCTGTACTACCTGGGAAAACC
>CAYTGC010000250.1:0-7333 GCA_964437195.1 uncultured Myxococcales bacterium
GCCGAGCCTTGTCAGGACCGGGGCTGCTTTGGCATGCTCGGGCGGCGTCAACCCTTCTTCACAAGTCAAGGAGTCCCCGATGACCCTGTCCGTGACCCCGCGCGTTAAAGAGATTCTCTCGTATTATCCGTCGGATAACCCCGGCACGCTGACCAACCTGGCCCGTTTGATGATGCATGGTCGGTTGGCTGGAACCGGGAAGATGGTGATTCTGCCGGTGGATCAGGGCTTCGAGCACGGGCCCTATCGCAGCTTCGGAATGAACCCCGACTGCATGGACCCGGATTACCACTTCCGGTTGGCGATCGAGACGGGCTGTGCCGCATACGCCGCGCCACTCGGTTTTCTCGAGGCAGGAGCGGGCAAGTTCGCGGGCGAAATTCCGCTCATCCTCAAGCTCAATAACAGTGACTCCCTGTCCAAGCTCGAGCCCTGTTCGGCGCTGACCGGCTCGGTAAAAGATGCGCTGCGGCTCGGCTGTGTCGGTATCGGCTTTACGATCTATCCCGGTTCTTCGTCGCGGAACGAGATGTATCGCCAGCTTCGCGACCTGACTGCCGAGGCCAAAGACGCCGGTCTTGTCGTCGTGACATGGAGCTATCCGCGCGGCGCCAACCTGTCCAAAGATGGTGAGACCTCGCTCGACGTGGCGGGCTACGCGGCGCACATTGCGGCCCAGCTTGGGGCCCACATCGTCAAGGTCAAGCTGCCCAAGGATCGGATCGAACAGTCCGAGGCCGCCAAGGTCTACAGCGCCCACAAGCCGCCAACCGCCACGATGGCCGAGCGCGTTCGGCACGTCGTCAAGTGCTGCTTCGACGGCAAGCGGATCATCATTTTTTCCGGTGGTGAGACCAAAGACAACGACGAGGCCGTCCTCGATGACATTCGCGCCATTCGCGATGGTGGCGGCTACGGCTCGATCATCGGTCGCAACGCGTTCCAGCGTCCGTTCGCTCAGGGCAAAAAGCTCCTGACGGACATCATGGACATCTACGCCAAGTAGAGCTGCACCATGCCACTGCCAAGCCGTCACTTGCTCGCTTTTGTGCTTCTCGGACTCGGGTGTCAGCCACCGACTCCTTCGTCGACTCTGCTGCCGGAAGTCCCACTCGCTGTGCAGAGCGTGTCGTGGAACACCAAGAATGTTGCAACAGGGAAGGTCTCTGCCGTCGCAGAGCTTAACGAAGACACGGTGGTTTTTTCGGACCAAGGTGCGCTGGTGTTCACGGCAGGGCTGCTGCTAAACACCGACGCCGTGACGAAGAGCTGGATCGGTGCGACGGTGATTCCTGCGGGCGATTTGGCGGGGCAGTGGCTCGTCGGAATCGACGGAAAAGGCCGCTTGCGAAGGCTGCGCGATCGCTCCGTGATGGAAGACGTGGCGGATCGCTACGGACTCCGCGCGGACGCCGTTTTCGATGCTGCTGCCGCTGATTCAATGACCAAGGTCGTGTTCGCTCTCGAAGGGGAGCTTGCCGCTGCCGATGGAAAGAACATCACTCGATATCCCGTCAGGCTTCGCGGCCTTTCAGGTGGCGCGGGTCGCGTGGTCGGTCTTTCCGATGGAACTGCGGTGGTGTTTGAGTCCGCCACGGGCTCGGTGAAGCGCATCGGTCTGCCGTCGCCAGCGGTGGCCGCGGTGATCGATACCGCGGGGCGCGTGGTGGTGGCGACGGCAGATACCCTCTATCGTGAGCAGAGCGGCGAGCTTGGCGCAGCGCTGGATGTTCTGTTTGTCTCGTCGGATGTGCCACTGCGAGGTCTGGCGCTGGCGAGCGGCGAGGTGTGGGTTCAGATCGGCGATGCGCTCGCGATTGTGTCGGGTGACTCGCTGAGGAGATCCCCGTCGCTGACGCTGCCTGCCGATGCCAAGCTGATTGGCTCACCAACGGGCGATGTCTGGGTGCTGGCAGGTGGAATGCTGCGCCGTTTTGGCGAAGACTCTGGCGGTGGCGCGGACGAACAGGTCTGGCGGCGGACGGTGCAGCCGGTGTTTACGCGACTGTGTGCGCTCTGCCACATGCCCGGTGGAAGTGCGAACCTGGATCTGTCCACCTACAGGTCGTGGGATCTGCGCAGGATGGCGATCAAGCAGCGAGTTCTCGACGGAAAGCCAACGCCCATGCCGCCCAAGGGGGCCGGAACGGCAACGCAGGATGAGCTAGGTGCGATTTCGGAGTGGCTGAGCCCGACGACGAAGCCGTAGCTTGGGCAGCGGGCTCGACAGAGAGCTACTTGTACTTGGTCCCGTAGAGAACCGCGTAGCCACACGGATCGTGAGTAAAGTGGATGACGGCGGCCGGTCCCAGTGACGTCGTCGCGTTCGCCGTCGCCTTGGGGATGTACTCGCCTTCCAGCTCGATCTGGTCACGGGCGCGAAGCGGAATCTCCATCGGCAAGCCCGAGGGATCGGTCGCGGTCTGGATGTTCATCGCGACCTCGACGTTGGTGGTGTCGATGATCGACGCTTTGTAAACCCACGGGGTGTTGATGATGGTGCCGTGGACGATCTCGTGTGGGCCGTTGCGTCCGGTGCGCACGCCGATGTACTGGTCGACGCGGAGCACGACTTGGATGCCGGTGACACCAGAGGATCGCTGGTAGCAGCTCGCTGGTGGTGGGCTCGGCGCGGGCCACATCAAATCCGGCTTGATCGCCAGATCGTAGAGGGCAGAGCCGTCGCGGCTGCCAGCGTCTCCAACAGTCGCCAGATCGGCGCTGCCATCGAGTCGAGGCCCGAGGCCATCGAGAGACTCACGACAGCCACTGAGCACACCAAGACTGAGAACAATTCCCAGCGCAAACCGAGAGAAGGCCGATCGAACGCCGAGGGAAAGAGTCGTTTTCAAAAGTCACCCGCGAAAAGGAGTTTGGGCCGAGCATACACCGCTCGGAAAGCTGCGGGAAACCGGACTAAGCCATGGTGTCGCTACCGAGGGTGGAGCCGATCGAACAGGGCTGCGTTTTGGGGCGCGATGAAGAAAGCGCACAGATCGTCGAGGTCGGCCTCGGCTTCGGCCTGGGCGGACGTTTCGCCTTCGCCAAGTCGCAGATAGTAGCCAGCTTGGGCGCTGGTCGCGTCCTGGGCCGCGGGTAGATCGACCTGGAAGAGAACATTTCGTGCTGCCAACAGATCGCCGGACACGAGGAGAGCTGCCCGCTGAATGGCTCGACGGATCGCCACGCGGAAACCCGTCGCTGCCGGATCCAGGTCGGGCTGATCCTTCAGCAGATCTTGCAGCTTCTTGCTTGCCCGATACGCCAGCTCGCGCTTCCACGTCGTAACGTCGTCGGTGGGCTTGGCGGTCTGGCGCGGACTAAACGCCTTGACGGTGAGCTGCAGCAGCCTTGCCAGGTCTGCAGCGGGCATCGCCGTCGGCATGATGTACTCCGGGCGCAAGCTTTCGATCGCACGCGCGAGCAAGAAGAGCAGCTCGCCTTGGGGCCGCTTGCCAAGCTGTGGCGATGCGATCACCGCTGTTGGCAGCTTGGCCATCAGGCGCGGCTGGAGCAGCCCGTGACCCGCTGGTCGATACAAACCACCGCGCTGGTTGCCCAAGACCCGACTGCACAGCGCAAAGGCCCGCGCCAGTTCGTCTGGAGAGCTCTCGTTGCCCTGAAGACGATCCGTTCCCTGCACACCCAGGACGTCGAGAGTCGGCGCTTTGAGCGAGAAGACACCATCCCACAGAGACGAGAGAACGTCGGCAAATGCTCGCGCGTCGCCGTCGCTCAGCCGCTGATGATCGGATTCTTCGAACTTGACGTCCTTGGGCGGTAGCGTCGGCGGTGGTGGCGCAGGCAGGTTCGCATCCAAAAGGTGCAGAAGCTGCGCCAGTCGCCACGACGCGCCCTTGTTTTGGGCCCGTTCTTCGACAATTTGCAGCTTGCCGAGCAGCGAAACATCGCGGGGCGCCGTCGCCAGCAGTGAGTGAAGGTGCTGGCGGGCCCGTTCGTGCTCGGTTTCCGGAAGCACTTCGAGGATTGCTCGTCGCAGCGCTCCCGTCTCGCTCGGCGGCAGGTCGGGTAGCGTCGCCAGCGCTCGCTCGTAGGCCTGCGCCGAAAGCATACCGTCGCCCTTGCGGCTATGAAGCTGGGCGGCTTTTACCCACAGATCCTTCAGGGCGGTGCGCCACTCGGGCCCCTTGGGCGTCGTCGCACTGGTTTCGGTGGCGGCAGCTGCTTGAAGCAGCGCTGGCAGCTTCTCGTTCGACTCCTCATCGCTGGCGTGTTCGAGATACTCCGAAATCAAGCCCAAGTGCGATGGTGTGGCGGCAAGGGCCGACAATAGCAGCGCTTTGGTGGCAGCGCTGTCCCCACAGCGGAGTGCACACTGCGCGGCGCGATGGAGCCACACACTCTGGCCTTTCGCGGTCTCGGACAGCTGCGCAAGTCGCTCGGCGTAGCCGCGTGCTTCAGCCAGCTCGCCAAGCTTTTCAGCGTTTTCGTAGACCTGCGACAGCAGCGTCGTCCACTCATCGCGCAGGGCCGCATCGCTCTGTTCGGTCAGCGGCGGTAGCATCGTGAGCACCTGACGGAGAAGCTCCTGCGCCTTCAGGTTGTCCCCGAGTGGGCCACCCGCGAGTGCGGCGGCCTTGCGTGTATCGCGTCGAGCGCCAGCCTGATCCCCCGCTGCCATCGACTGGCCAGCGCGGGTCGTCAGCATCTCCAGGGCCTGCTCGGCATCCTGGCTCTGCCCCGCAGTCAGCAAGAGATCGAGGTAGTGGTTCGTCGCTGAGACATGATCAGGAACGATCTGTATGGTCGCCTGCCACAGGGTCCGGGCCTCGTCGATTTTGTGCAGTTCCGCGGCAGCCTGACCGGCCTGATCGAGCAGATCGGCCAGTCGTGCAACTGTCAGTGGTGGCGGCAGCGCGGCCGTTTCCGCCGTGAAGCGCTGAAGCGACGCAAGCTGGGCGTACGCCGTCTCCATGTCGCCCTGCGTGAACGCTGTTTCCCCAAGCCACAGCTTGTCGGCGAGCGTGCCGGGCACCAGTTGTTCGGCAGCTTTGAGGGAAGCCAGCGTGCCGTCCAGCCGACCCAGCTCTTTTCTTGCCGACGCCTGACGTCGCAGCAAGCGGGCCCGTTCTGCATCGGGAAGAAGGCTCTCGCCGGTCGCAAGAGCTTGCAGCGCTGCCTCGATCAGCTCGTCGATTCGCGCATGGTTTCCCGTCGAGTCCAGCAGATCGAGAAGTGCCAGCGTTGGTTCGAGTAGACCCGGCGACGAAGTAAGAGCAGCCTCGAAGAAACGAATCGCCTCCGCCGTGTTGCCTTGCGAAAGCGCTTCCTGTCCCAGGTGAACCTGCATATCCGCGCCGCGGGTTCCGGCGAGATCCGCTTCTGCAATGGCTCGCTGCGCGATCGACTGCGCTTCTGCGGTATTGCCTTCGCGTCGGGCCAGCTCGAACAGCGGAACGAGCACCTGACCAAGCGCCCGCCGAACGAGTTCCTTCTGCGCAGGTGTGACCGTCGGCGCGGCATCGACCCGAAGAAGTGCGTCGCTGAGCAGCTTCTTCGCCATCGTCACGTCGTCTTGTGCCGTCAGGGTCACCTGCGCCGCTTGACGGAGTGCCGCCACTGCAGACTCCAGATCGGTCTGCTGTGACGACATCTTCGTCAGCGCCGCCACCAGGCCGGCGTGGTTGCCAGTGCGGGTGTGTAGCGCGACGAGAGTCTTGATCGCTTCGGTCGATTTTGGCGTCCGTGCCAGCACCTGCTCGAGCGAGCTTTCGGCTGTTGCAAAGTCACCAAGCTCGATGTCCAGCTGTGCCAGCGCAAGCTGCCGCTCGGTGATCGTCGCTGGCTCAGCGGATTGTTTTTCTGCCAGCTCCAGTCGCTGCGCAGCGATGGCTCGTGCTTTGACTAGATCGTTTTTTCGAACCAGGATCGTCTGCTGCTCCGCCAGAATTGCGTCGTCGGTGGGCCGCAGCTTGCCAAGCTCGGCGAGCAGGTGGAGCAGACGGGTCTCTTGCTCGTGGTCCGCGGCTGGCTGCGTCTCGCCATCGCGAGGCGTGGACTCGCTTGGAGCCGAGAGCCGAGCCTTCGTCGATGCATACAGCTTTTGCAGCAGCGTCTCGCGCTCATCGGCCAGGAACGCTGGCGTGACAGTCAGTCGCTCATCGATGAGAGCGTCCATCTCGTCGCTACGCTGGAGCTTGCCGAGCAGTCGCTCGACGTGATTCCAGGCCGCATCTCGCGGCTCACGCAGTGGATCGTTTGGCAATAGCAGCTCGCCCTGCGATATCCGCTTGCCTTGCTCGCCAAGCGTGCGACGAAGCGCTTGCAGCGTGAGCGTCAGCGCTTCGTCCGTTTCGTTCAGCTTGCGCTCGAGCAGATCGGCGGCCTGCAGGAGCGCCTTGGCCGCGTCGATGGCTGACGGAGTACGCTGCGCTGCCGCCCGATACGACTCGATTGAGCGGGTAAACGTCTTCTGCGCCTCGAACAGCCGCGCCATCGACAGGTGAGGACCGGCATCGCTGTCGTCGATCGCTACGGCCTGCTGAAGTGCGTTGAGAGCCTGCTGGTGCTTGTTGATCTCGCGATACACTTCGGCCAGCTCGACGAGCAGCCTGAGCTGGGCTGATTCCGCCAGCGTCGGTCGTCGTTTTTCCAAAAGCGCCGCCAGGTCAGCCAGCCGTCGCTGTTGCCGATAGATCCGCTCCAGTCCCGTTAGGGCCTCGTCGGTCACTTCGGCTTGCTTGCTCGCTTCTTGGTAGCGTCGCTCGGCTTGACCAAAGCGCCCTCGCTTTTCGTCGGCCTGCGCGGCGTCGATCATCACTCGAGCTGCCCACTGCGGTGCCCCAGCTTCATTGAGCTGGTTGGCGAGGTTGTCGAGCAGCGTCACAAGCTTTGCACCCGGCTCGCTTTCGCCTTGTGCCGCGCGGAACAGTCCGTCGAGAACGCCGCGAATTTGTTCTTGTTCAGCGGCCAGTTCGGCGGAAATTTGTGGAACCAGAAGCTCCGAGAGTGGCTGAGTCGATTTTCCCGTTGGAACACCAGCGGGGAAGTAGGTCAGTCGCAGCGCCAGTCCGGCAGCATCGATGGCGCGCACCGAGTCCTGGGCTCCTTGCTGCCACAGCGCCGCGAGGTAGAGCAGTCGCTGTCGCAGCTTTTTCGGATCGCTTTGCACCAGCGCTCGCTCGGCGCGTGCAATTTCGTCCCAGGCGAGCAGGCCCATCTTCTGCCCGAGCCGGTGCAGGCGCCCGCGCATCTCTGCCTGGGCATCGCTGCCATCCTGGCAAAGACTCAGCGCCTTGATGCAGGCCTTGAGCGCCCGCTGCGGATCATTGCCAAAGTCGTCGAGCCAGCCCGCACTCTCGCACGCCACCTG
>CAYTGC010000251.1:0-7321 GCA_964437195.1 uncultured Myxococcales bacterium
AAGGAGTTTGGTTTTGCACGCGGGGACTAGTACAAAAGATCGGGCCGTTCGCGTCGAGCGCGCCATTTCCGAGATTCGTGCCGGGAAGATGGTGATTCTCGTCGATGACGAGGATCGCGAAAACGAAGGCGACTTGGTGATGGCTGCCGACAAAGTGACGCCCGAGTCCATCAACTTCATGGCGCGCTTCGGGCGCGGCCTGATCTGTCTGACGCTGACCGAGGAGTGGGCCGATCATCTGCAGCTACCACTGCAGAGCTCGCGCGCGGGGGGGCCGCCGCTTGGGACGGCGTTCACCGTCAGCATCGAAGCACGACATGGTGTGACGTCTGGCATCTCTGCCGCCGATCGGGCGCACACCATCCTGACGGCGGTGTCGAAGACCGCCAAGCCCGAGGACCTGGTCACGCCAGGCCACATTTTTCCGCTGCGTGCCAAGCGGGGTGGAACGCTGGTGCGGACTGGCCACACCGAGGGGTCCGTGGATCTGCTGCGTCTGTCAGGCCTGACACCGGCGGCGGTGATCTGCGAGATCATGAACGACGACGGCACGATGGCGCGGATGCCCGATTTGTTGCGCTTTGCCGAGCAGCACGGCCTCTTGGTGCTGTCCATTGCCGACATCATCGAGCATCGGCTCCAGACCGAGTCGCTCGTCGAGAGAGTCGAGACGTTCGAGCTGACACCGACAATCGACGGTCAAAAAGCGAAGCGCTTTTCGGGGGCGCTGTTTCGCACGGCGATCGAGCCGACGGAATACCTGGCACTTTGGCTCGGCGATCTGTCCGGGGACGATCCGGCGCTGGTCCGGGTTCAGACTGCGAGTCTGCCTGGCGATGTGTTCGGCGCTCTCGGCTGCGACAGCGGCGCCCAGCTTCAAGCTGCGCTGCGCATCATCGACACCGCCGGACGTGGCGTGCTTTTGTACGTGTTTCCGACAGGGCGATTCAACGTCCGTGACGATCTGCGCGCGCATCTTCTGCACCGGACCGATGTGGTTCCGTCGGGAAACAAGCTGAGAGACTTCGGACTCGGCGCGCAAGTGCTGCGCGAGCTGGGCGTTCAGTCGATGCGGCTATTGACCAACAACCCGAAGAAGATTGCCGGACTGACCGGCCATGGGCTAAAGCTCGTCGAGAGCATTTCGCTTTTGCCGAAGCTTTTGTAGCCTGCCAGTTGGTTCTGGTTTCCCCGATTTTGTGAGAGGAAGACTGATGTCTAGCGAAGACAAAACGAAAGTGATCGAGCTCTCGGGCTCACTCGATGCTGCCCAGGCCAAGGTCGCGATCGTCGCGAGCCGCTTCAACAGCTTTATCGTCGAGCGGCTGATTGAGGGTGCCGTCGATGTGCTCCGTCGCGTTGGCGGTTCGCCTGAGAGCATCACCATCGTGCGCTGCCCCGGTGCCTTCGAGCTGCCTGCGGTCACCCGGCGCTGTGTGACAAGCGGCAAGTTTGATGCGGTCATCTGCCTCGGGGCCGTGATTCGCGGCGCGACCCCGCACTTTGACTACGTCGCTGCCGAGTCGAGCAAAGGCATCGCCAGCGTCGCGGCCCAAGCCACCATTCCCGTCATCTTCGGCGTGCTGACCACCGACACCATCGAGCAAGCGGTCGAGCGAGCCGGCACCAAAGCGGGCAACAAGGGCGCCGATGCCGCAATGACTGCGCTCGAGATGATCTCTCTGTTTCGGAAGCTCGGTCATGGCTAAGGCGACTGGAAACCGCCGTCGGGCTCGGGAGAGCGCGATGCAGATACTGTGTACGCTGGATCGGCAGCCTGATGTATCCGTCGGGCAGGCGACCCAGCTCTATTTTGCGCACCTGCTTGGCGACGATGGCGAGTCGAGCACCAGCACAGACGAGGCTTCTTTGCCGAGCGACTATCGTCTGTTTGCCGAAATGCTGGTTTCGGGGGTGCGAAAAGCCCAGGTCGACATCGATGCGCTCATCGGGCGAGCGTCGAAAAACTGGCGGCTTTCCCGAATGGCCGTGCCCGATCGCAACATCTTGCGCCTCGCCTGCTTTGAGCTTTTGTTTAGCCCGGAAGTCCCGGCGCGGGCGGTGCTAAACGAGGCCATTGAGATTGCGCGACGCTTTGGGACCAGCGATTCGGCATCGTTTGTAAACGGTGTGCTCGATCGGATCGTTGCCGATCTCGGTCGTCGCGATGAGAAAGCCGACGCGACGGAAGCGGAGTCCGCTCCTCTGTAGCCCGTGTGGAATGGAGGGCCACGATGAACAAGACGCTTTTTCTTTTCTGTCTGGTCAGTCTCGGCGCTGCGTGCGAGCCACTGCCGTATAGTCCGAATCGGGCGACGGAAGTGCCGCCTCCGAAGACGGCTTTCGTTCATCTGGTCGTCGCGAGCAGCCCGGCCCAAGCGGTCGAGCTTCACATCTCGCATCAAGTGCGGGCCGTCGTCGAAAAGCGCGGCGTCAGTCCTCGCATCGAGCTGGTTGCCGGCGACTATCCACTAGAGCTCTTCGGTGGTGGTCGCACGCTGCATGAAACCGGACTGCACCTCCTGCCCGGCTCAGAGACGCTGCTTGTGGCCTATACCCAGCCTGCGGCGGACGAAAACGGCCCGATGCAAGGGCTTGCGGCGTATCCGCTCGGTCAGCGCGAGGCAAAGTCTGCGCGGGTTCGCCTGCTCCATGCCTCGAGTGATGCGCCACCCCTTGCACTCGTGTCGCCCACGCTGTCTGAGCTGGTCGATGGAGTTGCGAGCGGAGCGATGTCCGCATATGGAACGCTGCCTGCGATGCTTGACCCCGGCGCGTCGCTGCACCTTCGGAATCCTTATGACAAGGCCGCGCTGCTCGACGTGAGCTTTCCTGCTGGGCTGGCCATCGGATCGGCGACGACGCTGCTCGGAATTGGAGAGATCGCACCGCTTGCTGCGCCGTCCGATGCCTTTGGGGTCTTGTCGTTCGATGAGGAAAACGGGGCGCTTGCAGAGCTGACGCTGAGTCCTTCGGCGCTGGCCCCGGATGGCCAGATCCTGCTGTTCCACGCCAGTCGAGAAGCCGCGGCGGTGACGCCTCGCTTGGCGGGGACTGCGCTTGGTCCAGCGATTGGATATCAGCACGCGTCGACTCTCGCGGCGCTGCCTCCGGGCAAACGGTTTCTGTCGCTCGATGACATGACGAGCAGCGTCTGGAAAGGACCGCTTTCCCTGTGGCCGGGACGGGGCTGGCTGCTTCTTCTGTATGGTCGGCGTAGCGCGCCCAAGCTTGTGGCGCTGCCACGACCTGCGCGGGCGCCGCAGACCGTCTGGCGAGTGGCAAATCTCGTCGATGGGCTCTCATCGGTCGATTTGCTCGATGGCGACGACGCGCTGGTAAGCGGGCTTTCCTATGGCCAAGCCACGAGCCCGGCCCTGGTGGATGCGCTTCGCCCAAAGACACTGCGGCTGCGGGATCGCGGGATGGCCAATCGGTCGTGGGACATTGTGGTGACAAGTGGGTCTGCCGCCGCAACGCTGGATCAGGTCGTGACGCTGGTGCTGACCGGATCGGCATCGGTTCCGGCCTCGGTGTCGGCGCAGCTTCTCATCGAGTCGCGGGCCGGCGTGTCGACCACGCCGCCGGTGCTGGCCCTGCCAACCAGTCCGACGCTGTAGTCGCCAGCGGGCCTTTGGGGTCGCTGTCCGGTCGGAGCCCGTTTGGCCCACTTGGGAGACGGTGGCGGTGTTTGGCGGGTTTCCGCATTGCATCGCCGGCTTGGTCGATGCTACCGTCTGAGCTTGGCACGTCGGCGCTTTGAAAAAACCGCCGCGATAAGCCCCCGGAACGTCGATGCCGATTCAGCAAGCGCAACAACTGGGCCGCTATTACCTGCTCGACCGTGTGGCGTTCGGTGGCATGGCCGAGATCTTTCGGGCCAAGACCCGCGACGCCCAAGGCAAAGAGCTTCTCGTCGCAGTCAAGCGAGTTCTTGCCCACCTCTGCGAAGACGATGAGTTCATCCAGATGCTCATCGACGAGGCGCGGCTGACGGCGCTGCTCAAGCATCCCAACATCGCCCGCGTCTACGAGTTCTCGAAGGTCGGCACCGAGTACTTCATCGCGATGGAGTACGTCGAGGGCAAGGACATGCGGGCGCTCCTCGAACGGGCGCGGCAAAACCAAGAGTGGCTGCCCGAGGATCTCATCGCCTACATCGGCATGCAGGTCGCCCTTGGTCTTCACTTTGCGTTCGAGCAAAAAGATCGCGACGGCACGCCGCTCCATATCGTCCACCGCGACGTCTCCCCATCGAACGTGCTTCTGTCGTATGGCGGCGACGTCAAGCTTTGTGACTTTGGCATTGCCAAGGCCGAGGGTGCTCGTCAGCAGACCCGCACCGGCGTCATCAAGGGCAAGGTCAAGTACATGTCGCCCGAGCAGGCGATGGGACGGACGCTGAACAATCGATCCGACCTGTTTTCTCTCGGGACGCTGCTGTACGAAATGCTGGCGCTGCAAGCGCCGTTCACGGCCCAGACGGAAATCGAGCTTTTGTTCGCCGTCCGCGACGCGCGCAAGCGTCCGCTGCGCGAGCTTCGACCGAACATCCACCCGGAACTAGAGCGCATCATCGACAAAGCGATGGAGCGCCAAGAGAAAAAGCGCTGGGAAAACGGCCAAGAGTTTGCCGAGGCGCTCGGGACGTTCCTTCAGTATCACTATCCGAACACCAACCAAGCCGCGCTGGCCCGCTGCATGCACACGATGTTCACGCGTGAGATGGACAAAGAGCGCGCAGCGATGGCTGAGTTTGTCATCGACACCTCACGGTTCGACGACAACGTCGGCGAAAACCTGCTCGCTGATGTGCTGGGTCCCGACGCGGAATACACCCAGTTTACGGCGGCGTTTGGGCGCCAGGATCTTGCGGATCCGCTGCCAAGCACCCCGACGGGGCCGAATCCGAATCAGATGCGCGTACTTGCTTCGGTGAGCATGCCAGGCACCGTCGAGTTTGACATGCTGCAAACGACGGAAAAGCCGCGCTACGATGCCGCTGGGATGATGCCACCTGCCTCGCCTGCGCCAGGTGAGCCTGGGTGGTTGCCGTCTGCGCAGACCATGCCGCGTGGGGCACGTCCGTCACAGGCGATGCCACCCGTGCCGATGGGTCCACGTCCATCGCAAGCGGTGCCGCAGCTGCCGATGCTGGGCGACACCCAGCCCAACAGCGAAAGTGGATTTGAGACGGTCATCATCCAGCGTGATGCAGTGCTGGAGAAACGACCGGGTGGGCCGGTGGCTCCGCCCATTATCGACGAGCACTTTCACGCGGAAGAGACCCGGGTGCTGTCGCGAGATCAGGTCGATTTCCTCAAGCTGATTCCGCAAAAATCCTCGCCTGCACCGCAGCCGATGCAGCCAGCCGCGAAGCTTCAGGAATTCCACGAGCAAGCGACGCAGATTCTCGATGCCCGCAGCCTGCCTGCCGACTTGCAGGCGATTCTGGCCCGAAAGAGTGCTGAGCTGGCCTCGGCGGTGAAGAATGCCCCGGCAACGCCTCCTGCGATGGCCCCGGTGCCGTCCGGCAAGGCGCGGGCGCCGTCGATTCAGCTCCAGCCGCTCGATTCTGACTTTCACGACGCAGCGACCGAGTATCTGGACTGGAGCCCCATAGAGCCGTCGGCGATAGAAGAGATGTCGCTCGACCCCTCCGCTCCGAACTTTGGCGCGTTTCGTCCTGGCACTGGGGCACATGCTCCGGTTGCCTTGCCTCGATCGGCGACAGGGGCACTGCCTCCCATTGCGGTGACGCCGCCGGTTGCTCCGGCGTCTGCACAACTGCCATCGCCGCCGCTGCCGCGCCCCCCTGCTTCGGCCCCAGCCCCGATTGTGCCGCCGCGCTCTGCCACAGGTGCGCAAGCTCCGGTCGGACTGCCGCTGCCCCCCGTGAGTCCGTCGGCCAAAAGTCCACCACCGCCGCCACTGCCCGCCGCCAAGATTGTGCCGCCGCCGCCGCGCTCGGCAACGGGGGCACAAGCGCCGGTTGGCTTGCCGCTGCCGCCCGTCAGTCCGTCCGCCAAGAGTCCAGCACCGGCCTCCGCGCCAGCACTGGCTCCACCAGCGCTTGCTCCGTCGCTGCGCGCAACAGCCCGACCTACCGGAACGCAGCCGCAGGTTGGTCGTACCCCAACCGCACCCCCGCTTGCGAAGTCGCCCGTCGCCCCGCCCGAAGTGAAGCCAACGGCGACCCCGGGTCGTGTGGCGGCGGTGCAACCTCCTGGCGATGACGAGTGGGAAGCGCTTCCGCACCTCGACAGCACGATGCTCGCGCGGGCCGGGTCTGTCCCAGTGGTGCTGCCGCGCAGTGCGCTACCCGAAAGGCCGACGGCGCGTGCCGAAGCCATCCAGCCAGGCCAGAAGTTCGATCCGCTCGAGCACACGATGCAGACCGAAGACATGGACCCGGTGACTGGGCAGTCCGAGCTTGACGATGATCAGCCGACGCCCGTTCGCGGCACGTCCCTTGCGGACATGGGCATTGGTGCCGACAGCGAGTTCGCCGAAGACACCGACAAAGGCGACGGACCCAAGGGCTTTAACAAGCACCCGGATCCATCGCTAACCTTCGAGGGCGAAGACATCGAGCCGATCGACTAGGGGGCGTCGTCCGTCGCCCCCCACGCTCAGACCTCAGTCTGCTGGTCTGACTAGCTGCCTCGCTCGGAGTTGCCGCTGGGTGCGCCCTGGTCGCCCGTTGCGCCGGGTGCCTCGCCGCCCGGTCGACGGTCGCGACCGCGTCCGTGCCCTCCGCGGGGTCCGCCACCGCCGCCGCCGCCACCGCCACCACCACCGCGTCGGCCATCGCCATGTCGCTCACCGCGGGGTCCACCGCCGCCGCGACGGCCATCGTTGTTTTCGAGGGTGCGGACGTACTCGATAAAGTGAGCGCGGTCGTCCATGTCTGGATAGCGTCCGCCCTGCGGTCCACCGCGCCGACGATCGCCACCACCACCGCCATCGTGACGGGGCTGACGATACGGCTCGTGTGAGGCTTGGTTGCCTTCCTGTGGACGTCGAGGCCGGGCGCTGCGCCTGCTCTCCAGTGCCGATGACAGAAGCTCACCCGCCAGGTGCGAAAGCTCGACGCCCTCGCTCGCCGCTTGCCACAAGAGCTCGCGGTGCAGGCCTTTGCTGACCTTGACTGTGAACTCGCCGCTCTGCGCCTGCTCATCAATCGACGCCGGGGGCGACTTTCCTTGCGACGCCATGTTTGCGTACAGGGCCGCCAGCTCTTCCTCGACGTGGAGGATCGCTTCAGCGCGGGTCATGCCTTCCGCGGTGCAGTGCGGTAGCTCGGGAACGCGCGCCGTAA
>CAYTGC010000252.1:0-7295 GCA_964437195.1 uncultured Myxococcales bacterium
GCAACCCGCGGTCGCCCATCGGTCCCAATCAGGACGTTATCGGGTTTGAAGTCTCCGCGCTGGTGTTGCATCGGGAAAGCGGTCGCTTGTTCGCTGGTCTGGAAGTGGTTGGGAAGCGGCGATGGACAGTGGGTGTCGCTTGTGCTGCGACTTCACGCAGTGTGGCAACGTTTGGGAATGGTCCGAAGGAGCCTGTCGTGCGCGGCGCCTGCGCGTTATCCGGAAGGCCCGGTTTTGGGTGCGGAAGCGAGGATTTCGCGGACGCGCGCGCTGATCTGCGAGAAGAGCTGCTGAGTGCGCGCCAGATCACAGAGTTTGGCGGTCTTTTCCAGATCACGACAGAGCCCAGCCAGATTGCTGGCGCCGATCTGCGATGCACTTCCACCGAGATAGTGCGCCGCTTTTCCCACTGCGAGGAGGTCCTTCTGTTCAAGGCTTCTCGCGGCAGAGTTGATTGTCTTTGGCCAGTCGTTCCGCACAAGATCGAGCAGCGGTGGGGAGTCTGTCCCTTCGAAGACTGCAGCCAGCTCTTTCATCTGGCACTCGATGCCGGTCAAGTCCTCCTGCAACCCCGACATCATGTTCGACTCCGGTTCCGCATTCGCTGGTGAGCGAGAGACAGTGGCTGGCTCATGACTTGGATAGTGACGCGGCAGCATGCGGCGCAGAACTTGGGACAGCCGGTCAAAGTGAAGTGGCTTGGTCAGAAAGTCGTTGACGCCCGCTCGTACGAGTCGCTCACGCTCTGTTGCGAAGACGCTTGCGGTGAGCGCAACGATCGGCACATCACATGCAGGTGGCGGGAGCTTTCGGATTTGCTCTGTGGCAGAGATTCCGTCCAGCTCTGGCATTTGCAGATCCATGAGGATTGCGTCGAATGAGAATCGACTGGCGGCTTGGACCGCCTCTCTCCCATCTGATGCCACGTCGACGCGACAGCCCAAACGCTGAAGCACCAGGGTTGCGAGCTGTTGGTTTGTGGGATTGTCCTCCGCAAGCAGTATCCGTGGGGCGGGCAGATCCTTGCATGGCAGTTGAATGTTCGGTGCGGAGAGTCGCGCGGTCGCTGAAGGGAGGTTGCGTGAACCAAGTGATTCGACAAGGACACGAAGCAATCGGTGCGCGCGCAGTGGCTTGATAAGCTGTCCTGAGAAGCCGCTCGGAATTGGCTTGCTGCTCTCGGCAACATTCTTCAGATTGAGCAGTCGAATGATGGGGAGGGGCTGAGAGGGGGACTGCTTCCGAAGCTCCAGTGCAAACTCCTCCGGTTGCACCTGTGGCAGCGAGGAGGACAGCAGAACGCCGAGCAGGGAAGGTTTGCTCGTACTCGCTACCAACTCGCGCGCGGTCTGGGTATCTGCACAGAGGACGGGGTGGATTCCCATCTGCTTGCAGAGACCAGAAATTTGCTCCCGAGTGGTGGCGTGTTCGTCAACGATCAGAAGCGGACGGTTATGCATGGCTTCTGGTACCATTTCCGGTTCGGAAGCCAGCGCTTCAGTCGCTTTCTGTGGAACTGTGAACCAGAACGTCGAACCTTCACCAACAGTGCTTCGGACTCCGATATTGCCTCCCATCGCTTCCACCAGTTTCCGACAGATGGAGAGCCCGAGTCCTGAACCACCATGCAGCCGTGCAATGGACGCATCGGCTTGCGAGAAGGGCTGGAACAGCTTGGCCAGGACCGACGGCGGAAGTCCGGGTCCGGTATCAGTGACCTCAAACAGAACACTGGATCGCTTTTCATCTACTTGGCTTCTCGCACGCAGAACCACTTCGCCACGGTCTGTGAACTTGACGGCATTGCTGGCCAAGTTGATGAGAACCTGACGCAGGCGTCCCGGATCACACAGGATCTGTCGCGGACAGGGGGCGTCCAAAATGCAAGTCAGCGCGAGGTCTTTTTTTCTTGCAGCGTCAGCAAGAATTTCCACGGCATCTTCCATTGCGAGCAGCAGATCAGTCGGCGCAAACTCAAGCTCCAGTTTGTTCGCTTCGATTTTCGACAAATCCAAAATCGCATTGAGCTGCCCCAAAAGGGAGTTGGCAGCGGTGCAGATTGCTTGCAGGTGCTGACCCTGCTCTGGCGAAAGCGGTGTGTCTAGCAGCAGCGTCGAGTATCCGATGACTGCATTCAGTGGCGTTCGGATTTCATGGCTCATGTTGGCAAGGAACTGGCTTTTGGCGCGGCTCGCTTCCTCGGCCACTTCCTTGGCCTCAAGCAGTGCCAGCTGGGCTTGCCTTTGATCTGTGAGATCTCGCAAGATTCCGGCGAAGTGTCTTCGCCCTCCCACTGCGAACTCACTGACGGCAAGACCTGCGACGAAGTTGGATCCGTCCTTGCGACGCCCAATGACTTCACGTCCGATTCCGATGATTCGCTTCTCGCCACTCCGGATGTATCGCTTTACGTATTCATGATGGATGTGTGCATCGGTGTTTGACATCAGGATGCTGATGTTTGCGCCGATAAGTTCCTCGGTCGCGTAGCCGAAAAGTCGTGTCGTGCTGGCGTTCATCTGCTCAATCACGCCGCGCTCGTCCGAGATGATGATGGCTTCCGCGGCGGTCTCGATGATGGTTCGTAGCCGGAGCTCACTGTCGGCAAGTGCTTGGGCCGCCAGTCTCTGCTCCGAGACATCACGAACGACCCCCAAGAACATGTGATTGTCTCCATCCAAGAACTCGCTGAAGGACATCAGTACCGGGATCTGACTTCCGTCTTTCCGAATCAGCGTGCTGGGGAACGAGCGCTCAAACAGCGCTCGGTTGTTCTTCTCAAGATACGCGCTGCGCAGAGCGTCCCACTGTTCGACGTGCGGTGTGGCAGCCAGCTTGGCGAGTGTCTGTCCTCTCAGCTCCGCACTGCTGTACCCGGACAGCGCCTCCATCGTGCGGTTTGTCCTCTCGAGCTTCCCAGATTCGTTGTGGAGGATGATTCCTTCTGGCACCGAATCGAATATCGCTCGGAACTTTGCTTCCTTGCGCACCAGGGCCGCACGCTCGGCCTCATAGCTGGTCATGTCACGGGCCACTGCATAGTATCCGGAGGAATTCATCGTGATCGTCCACGCGAGCGGCACATAGTGACCACTTCCTTTTCGGAACCGGTTTCTGAAGCTGGCCGCAACGGCACCATGGCGGAGTGTCTCAAGCTCTGCCAGGCACTCTTGTACGTCTTCGTGGTGTAGGAAGTCAGTGAAAGCCCGTGACCTGAGTTCCGAGCGCGTCCAGCCAAGCGTTCGTTCCCAGGCCGGGTTCAGTTGATCAAGACAGAGTCGTTCGTCAATCGTGCACAGCAGATCGACTGCAATGTCGAAGAAGGTATGCTGGATGAGACGAGCAACGCTGAATCGCTGCTCCAGTCGTGTGGCTTCCCTTCGTTTTTCCAGGTGGTTCGCGGCCTGTGCTGCGAGTACGGTGAGTAGCTCCCGCTGCTCCGATGTAAACTGCCGAGTGCTTTGATCGACCACACACAGCGTTCCCAGCGCGTATCCATCGCTGGTGACGAGAGGAATCCCGGCATAGGCACGAACCCCCAGCCCGCCGGTGACGATAGGGTTGTCCGCAAATCTCTCGTCCTGCCTTGCATCACTTACGATCAGGGGGAGTCCGTTTGCCACGGCGTGCGCACAAAAAGAGATATCGCGAGGTGTTTCCGTGACATCCAATCCCTGGCGCGATTTGAACCACTGCCGATCGCGATCGACCAGACTCACCAAAGCGATCGGGACGTCCAGCAGCTTTTTTGCCAGCGCCGTCAGCATGTCAAAGATGGGTTCCGCCTCGGTGTCCAGGACTCGGCACTGCCACAGTGCTTCGAGTCGGTCGGGCTCATTGGCCGGGAGATCTGGGATTTTCATTCCCACGTAGAATACACGGAGTTTGTCTCGCCAGCGTGAAGTGCCTCCGCGCGTGCGTCTCGGTTTGAAGAAAGTGGCCACATGGCAGCTAGTTCGAGATCAACCGCACGATCCCGTCGCGAGCGAGTCCTACATCGTGGCTTGGAATCATACTGCTCGCTGTGGGTCGGGTATTCCCGTAGAAAGGAATGCTGGTTCTGGCAGGCGTGGCCCCGAAGCTTAGGAGCGTCTATCAATCGCAGCGGACCGACGGAAGCGATGCATCCAGAGTGCGATCGCCACGGACAGAAAAACGGAAGAGGCCTCACAAAGGAGCAGCACTCGGATTCCAAAACCGGTATCTATCTTGACACTGCGCGCGGCCAGAAGCCCTGTTGCCAGCTGTCGAAACAGGACCTGAAGTAGTGGAAGCGTTAGCAGCAACGTACGCCAAGCCGATCGACCAGAGGACAGAACAGGAATGCCAGTCGCACTGGACACCGCAAACATACTCCAGGCGGGCAGTCCGTAGCGTAGCGGGTCTCCGATCCAGGTTGTGATCTGCCAGTTGTGCGATCCGTTGTCGCCGCTGTAGGGAGTCATCGAGTAGAGGGCGAGGCAGACCATCCACATGAGGTTGCGCCACCAAAAATCAAGGGCTGGTTTTCGGTCCCGGCGAAGGAATGCGCGCAGCAAGAAGAGTGAGAGCAGACCAAGTGGAATGCCAAGATAGAAGGCGAGGACTTTGCACAGCACCAGATAGTGCTGCAGGTTCCTCCAATCGAACAGATGTGCAAGCGACGTTTTCGTGACGAAGGCCAGAAGTTCGGATCGACCCGGAAACAGCTCGTAGTGCCCGATTCGCACCGGCAGATGTCCAAGTGGATTCCCATGCTGAAGCCAGTTGCGAAGGTAGAACCACGAAGCGCAAAACAGCGCGGCTGCGAGCACAAGGAGGGCACATCCCAGCGCCAAGGGAGTGAACGAGGTTGCTTGTCTGCGTGTCTGCGTTCCGCGTCCCAAAACCAGTCCGGTCAGGATCAGCAGCGCTGCGTATGGAACGCCTGACATCTTGATTGCGAACAGAAGAAAAACGCAGACGCTCGCCAGCAGAAGATCCGTTGGAAATCTGGTTGTGGCCCAGCGGTGCAAGTAGTAGCAACCAGACACAAAGAACGCCGCAAGTGGCAGGTCGACATGCATGGTGTCTACCTGCGCTACGGTGAGCGGAAGGGACAATAGCAAGAGCGCTGCAATGCGGGCGGACTCCTTGCTTGCACCGCTCCGCTCGGCCATTTGCATGGTGGCGATGCCAAGCAAGACCAACGCGATGAGATTAGGAAACAGGACCAGCGATTTGGAAGACAGATAGAACCAAGTCGGTGCGCAGAGCGCTTCCCAACCGTACGGATAGGTTCCGATTTGGTCATTCTCAAAGCCAGGAGGAGGGCTGTGAAAGCCGTTGCGAACCCATCCCTCGATCGTCGGAAAATGATACGCCAGAGTGTCATAGTCGGTGACTGGCTTTGTGGCGAGCAAGACGCCGAGCAAGAGGCCCAGCAATCCAATCGCCGCAGCGGCAGCGCTGGGTCGAGCGGACGCCAGAAGCCGCCTGATCCGCAGGAGTGGATCGGCTCTGTGGGCGGCGGTACCTAGGAGAAGCAGACACGAGGACGCGAACAGCAGCGGAACCGGCCGAAAAAAGCCCAGCGCCAGCAGCAGCACCGGCAAGGTCATTTGCAGCAACAGCCAGACAAGTCCCGTCGAGAGAACGCCGTGCGGGTCCCACGGATCGGACTGGTCCTTCTTCGGGGTTTGGCTGCGGAGAAGCTCACCGGTGATTCGGTCAGCGAGCGGCAGGGCGCCAAACCAAAGGAGAAGACAGGCCAAGATGCGTAGAGCCAACATGGCCGAACTCATACCGCATTCTCAGTCCGAGTTGCATTCCGAATGCGGATCGGCACATGCAACCACAGCGCCGCGATTCCCTTGCGTCGGGAAAGAGCGCGATGAGGATTGGCGAAAGGGCGTTATTTGGTAGACAGAACGTAGTCGAGCGCAGCGCAGACAGCGGAGGCTTGGGCTCGATTGCACACCTCGGGACTTGTCTTGGGACTATCGGGATACACTTCTGTCGTCGTGGTATAACGAGCGTCGGTCACGCCAGCACACAGACCCAAGGACTTGAGCGGATAGAGAATGACACCAGGCGCAACGACCGGGCTGCCGATGATCTGATGGTGTTCATCCGGAGGCGCTATGTGCGTGACCTTGGACACCTGGCCAATCACCGCTTGTTGGAAGTCGAGCTGCGGATTGTCTCTGTCCCCGACCAGATAGAAACCGTCAGGGATCATCCCTGGCTCGTGGACCTTGCCATCGCGGGCAGCCAGCGCAGGACGGAACTCACTCTCATCGCTGTCCGTTGTCTCGTGTAGATCGATGTGAAGCAGGAATTCCCCACGCAGAGGCCGCAAATGACGCAAAAGCGCCGCCGATTCCTCTGCCGGGCTCGGATCGCGGAACGATCGATTGGGATCCACAGCATGCGCATTCCAGCGATGGACGCGCTCATACGCCCACGGACTTACGCATGGCGCCACGAGCAGATTGATCCGCTCAGCGTAGGATTCCGCATGCTCGGCAAGGAACAGCAGGGCGCCATGGACCCCACTGGTTTCGTAGCCATGGACACCTCCGGTTACAAGAGCTGCAGGTCGGCCCGGAATCCAGTTGCGGCTTCGAACGGCATACAGCGGATACCGATTCGGCGGATAGTCGAGCTCCCCGTAGCAGGTGACCTCGAAGCGATCGCGCAGACGATCAATGGCCGATACCACGTCCTGCGCGTAGCTGCGCTGTGCTGTTTGCTGGGCACGCCAGGTGGCTCTCTCTGCTTCAGCCCACGGCTGCCCCGGTGTACCAATTGGATAAACGGACTCGGTTTTCATCGCTTTGCTCGTGAATGGGGCTTGTGTCGTCAACCTGCCACTACCTGATCGGAGTGTGGTGCGGCTCTCTGCGCATTGACTCTGGGAACTAAGCACACAACGGCAGGTTTTTCATCAATTGTCTTCACTGTATCGGCGCTTGTCAGCACGGACCGCAGGGTTCATGTGGCTGCCAGCACGGACGATAAACGGACTCCTTTTGCCTGAGAGCTGCGGCCTCGGATTCCCATCCTGCAAGACAGGCTTGGTTCACTTGACCTGCAAGTCAATTCACTCCACCATCGGGGTACATCTTTTCTCTTGGTCGGAGCAGAACATTGCCCAGCGAGACACCTTCTCCTTTGCAAGACACCCACGCGAGTCCCGCTGACTCTCCATGGCGAAAGACTGCGTGCATCCTCTGTTCACTCAACTGTGGCCTGGATGTCCAGACAGGGGGAGCCGATGGGCGACAGATTCTCAAGGTCCGGGGAGATACCTCTCATCCGCTGTCCAAGGGCTA
>CAYTGC010000253.1:0-7277 GCA_964437195.1 uncultured Myxococcales bacterium
GCTGCCAGAAGGTGTGTCTCCGACAGAAGCTGAAGCGGACTCTGTATTGTTAGCGCTGGAAGCGCAGGGTGCCACCGTGCTCCATCTGCCTGCAGTGCCGCTGCCAGGACTTCTAGAGTCGTTACAGGCGGTTCGCAGCAGGCCGCAGTCGCCGTTCGAAGTGGTCGCCATCGATGCCGAGCTGGGTGCCATTGTGCAGGGCAAGCCGCAGAGCGCCGCTGCACAGCTTGGCGCGCTGGACAAGGAAGAGACGACCACCGCGGTCGGCGTCGCCAAGGCGGCGATGAAAGCGGCCAGCGATCTGTCGACGCGCTATGTCCGGCTCCGGCTCGGGGAAATCGCCGGGCTCGATAGGCTTTGGCGCAAGGTCCGCGCCCACTTCCTGCGTGGCGCCTTGGCCGAAGACGAAGAACCAAACGAAGAGCTTCTGCGCGCCCGCTTTGCCCTGCTGCCTCGTCACCTTGATGCGGTGCGGCGGTCGCTCGAACAGCTGTCGAACCAGGCCGTGCGCAGTGGACAGATGCTCCTGCTCAGCTATCCGCGTCGAGCCACCGAGCTGCCGCATCCCATCGAGCTACGGCTCCTGCTCGAAGAGTTTGACGGAGCGCCGCTCGCGCCGTGCCTGGATCTGCCCAGTGCGCACCTCGCCTCGACGATGCGCCTCATCTCGCTGACCGAATCAGTGCGGGCGTTTGCCAAAGGACCGCTGCACCTCATCGGCGACGCATGCGGTCCGATCGGTGCCTTGCCCCCGGGCAGTGGCGAGGTAGACGTTGCCGCCGTCTGTCGGGCCCTTCCCAAGGAGGCGACGCTGACGTTTTTGCCGTGGCCTGGGCTTACCTTCCGCGAGGTGAAGACCGGGCTCGGCGAGCTAGAGCGGCTGCACCCGGCCCGTCCGCACGACGGCGAAAGCTGGCCATCCTCACCGATCCCGACGCCCGGAAAGTCGCCCGCCAACTAACAGCCGGGCTTTTCGGTACAGACGCCGGTGCGGATCTTGGCTGACCCCGCGCCCAGGCCACACCATGTCGGAAAACCAGACGGCAGGCCAGAGGTCTTGTACGGCGACTCGCCCGTCCCCAGCCAGTACGGATGCGCGAACACAAACTCCCAGAACGCGCCGTACTTGCTCAGCATCGCCGGGGCTTCGAGCGGCGGCTCGGCGTGGCCACAGTTGTGGACGCACTCAACAAAGAAGTGCCCATCTTTGACAAGCTGCGTCTCCAGTGCCTTGGACGCGGTCTGGAAGTTGACCAGCCCGACGCAGGTGTCCATCGGTCCGCCCCACAGCACCAGCATCGGCAGCTTGCGCGGCGGATTTCCCCACGGCTTGGCAACCCCCTCGACGCCGCCAGAGAGCGAGATCGCCGATGCGAGGTACTTGTTGCGGCCACTGGCAAGCTGATCGGTGAACAGCGCACCCGCACTCACGCCGACCGACGAGACGCAGTTGTTGTTCAGATTGAACTGCTCGGCGGCGCAGGCCAGCATGTCGTCGAAGAAGCGATACTCCACTTCCTGGCGCGCAGCCGTCACAAAGACATCGAACGGCCACTTCCAAGTGATGTCCCCCTTGGCTTCGGGCAAGATCGCCAAGAAGCGCTGCGAGTCCACTGCGGCCTGCACCTCGCCCTTCTTTAAAAACGAGTCGGCGCTGCCTCCGAGCCAGTGCCACATAAAGACGAGCGGCAGCTTTTCCCCCGGCATAAGCCCTGAAGGCACCGCGAGCAGGAACGTACGGCTGCTCCCCGAAGAGACGATCGTGTTCTTGCCCGGCACAAGCCGCGGACAGGTTCCCTGATACACCGGCGGCGCGGGCGCCAGCTTCGCCCCCATCGGCGGGGTCGCGTCACACAGGCGACGCATCGTCATCCCGCCATCCGACGACGACATATCCGCCAGGGACATGTCCTTGCTGACCATCGAATCGCACCGCCCGCCCATGCAAGCCACCGCAGGCCCGCAGTCATTGCCACAAGCACCACAGTTGCGAGAATCCGACGACAGGTCCACGCATGCCCCGCCGCACATCGTGCAAGCCGACGCATCCGTTGTCCCTGAATCGACCGCAGCATCCGGCTTGCCCGTCGGCGGATCGCACGACCCAGCAGACAAAAGCAGCAGCACCGCAGGCAGCCACGACCCGAGGAGGAAACTTGCACGCGCTTGGCCCATCTTTGTCACCTCGCTTTGAGAGGCGACGTTCCCAAAAGCCAACAAGCAACGTCAAGCCGGAAAACCGAATCGGCGGCGACTGCGCTTGCCCCAAGGGCGGCGTGGCGTGCGGCCCAAAGGCCCCCGCAAGACGAGCCGCTTAGAAAATGATCAGCGCCGTCACGATCGCCGAGACGATCGCCAGCACCAGCGCGATCCCGAAAAGCATCGGCAGGGGCAGGTCGGCCAGCTTCTGAAGCGCCGACGGCGGCGGCGCAGGCGCCTGGCCCTGGCCACTCAGGTTGCCGACGTTGTTCGAGGTTGGCGTCGATGCAGACGGAGCCAAACCTTGACCGCTCGGCGACCCGGGGCTTGGCGCAGGCGGTGCCTGGCCGGGGTCGTCCGGTGTCGGCGCGGTCACGTTGGCCGCCTTGGCCAGCCCTTGCAGCTGATCGCCCAGCATGTTCGGGGCCTTCCCCGACAGCATGTCTTGCAGCGCCTTCTTCGGATCGATGGTGGGCAGCACCATCGACACCGGCTTCTGGGCAATCTGCGCCGACTTGTTGGCGAGCGATGGCACCGGCGGCGGCGGACCTGACGGCTTTTCCTCCGGCGCTTTGACATCGTTGCTCGTCGGGTCCTCGATCTCCGAGATGTCCTCTTCGATCTCCAGGTCGTCGACGTGCGCGTAGTTGTCAGCCAGCTTGCTGGACTCGGCAGCGTGCTGATTTTCCGGCTGCGTCAGCTCACCGGCAGCGATTCGCCTGACCAAGTCTTCTTGCTCTTTGATCTCGGACTGGAAGTTCGACTCCAGAAACCGCGACAGGTCGAGCGGCCTGCCTTTGAGTCCCGAGCGCCGCATGGCCAGCTCGAGCCCTTCTTGCATTGCTTCCGCCGTGGCGTAGCGCTCGTCTTTGTTGCGCGCCAGCGCCTTCAAGATGACGTCACCCACGTGACGCGTCACCTGCGGCGACACCGAGCACGGGTCGGGAACCTCGCCCTTTTGAATCGCCTCGTACGTCTCGATCGGCGTAGCCCGCTTAAACAGACGACGCGACGTGCAAAGCTCAAACAGGATCACGCCGAGCGCGAAGATGTCCGTGCGACGGTCAATCTTCTGCCCCGTGCACTGCTCAGGGCTCATGTACGCGAACTTGCCCTTGACCATGCCAGCCTGGGTTCGCGTCTCGCGGCCTTCGGCCTTGGCAATGCCAAAGTCGACGACCTTTACAAATCCTTCGTACGTCAGAAGCAGGTTCTGCGGCGAGACGTCGCGGTGGATGATGCCCAGCTCGTCGGTATCCGACAGCTTTGTCTCGTGCGCGTGATGGAGACCCGCACACGCCTGCAGCAGAATGCCGCAGGCGATGTTCTGGGGCACTTCGCCAAGACGCTGGGTCGCCAGCTTGCCCACCTGCGCCACCGAAAGGCCGGACACGTACTCCATCGCGATGAAGTACTGTCCATCGACCTCGCCCAGCTCTAGCACCTGCACGATGTTCGAGTGATTGAGACGGGCATTGATGCGCGCCTCATCAAGGAACATCTGGACGTACTCTTTGTCCTTTGCCAAGTCGGCCAGAAGGCGCTTGACGACCACTAGCTTCGAAAAGCCGTCCGAACCGGCCATCCGCGCCAGATAAATCTCGGCCATACCGCCCGTCGCTAGGTGCGCGAGCAGCTCGTACTTGCCGAACTTGGGATTAAAGGACAGCTGGTCCAGGAGCTAGACCTCCATGATCTCGGCCTGCTTCTTATCGGCGATGGCGTCGATCTTCTCGATCGCCTTGTCGATCACGGCCTGGATCTTCTTGAGCCCTTGATCAACGTCGTCTTCTGGCACATCCCCATCCTTGCCCGCCTGCTCCAGCAGCTCGCGCGCGTCACGACGGCAGGTGCGAACTGCCACACGCGCTTCCTCGCCGATGCGCTTGACGACCTTGGTCAGCTCCTTCCGCCTCTCCTGCGTGAGCGGGGGAATCGGCAACCGCACCACCTCGCCGTCCGAGCTTGGATTTACCCCCAGCCCGGCGTCGCGGATGGCCTTTTCGATATCGGGAATAATGCGCTTTTCCCACGGCTTGACGACAATAAGCCGCGGGTCGGGCACGCTCACCGACGCAACTTGATTGAGTGGCGTCGGGGTGCCGTAATAGTCCAGCCGGATGCCATCCAACATGTTGGTGCTGGCACGCCCAGTACGGACCTTGGCAAGCTCTCTCTGGAACGCCTCCATTGCCTTGGCAATGTCGTCATCCAGGCTCATTAGGACATCGCTTACCATGCTCATGAATCCTCTCTTTTTGGCTATTTTCCGTCAAGAGGCCTACGGTTTGCGGCGAACCGCCCAGGCGGACTAGTCCACCCGCGTGCCAATCGAAAGGTCGCCACCCACGACCCTGCCGATGTTGCCGCTGTTCTGTAGGTTAAAGACGATGACCGGCAGCTTGTTGTCGCGGCAGAGCGCGATGGCCGTCGAGTCCATGACTTGCAGGTTGCGCTGCAGGACTTCCAGATAGGTCACCCGTTCGTAGCGAACGGCGTCGGCGTTCTTCGCTGGATCGCGGTCATAGATGCCGTCGACCTTGGTGGCCTTGAGCAGCACCTCGGCGTGAATCTCCATCGCGCGAAGCGCTGCCGCCGTGTCGGTGGTGAAGTACGGGTTGCCCGTGCCTGCCGCGAAAATGACGACTCGGCGCTTCTCCAGGTGACGAATCGCTCGGCGCCGAATATACGGCTCGCAGAGCTCTTTCATCTCGATCGCAGAGAGCACGCGGGTCGGTAGTCCCATCTGCTCGATCGCGTCCTGCATCGCCAGCGCGTTCATCACGGTCGCCATCATGCCCATGTAGTCGGCAGAAGCGCGGTCCATGCCGTGCTGGGTGGACGCCGAGACGCCACGAAAGATGTTGCCCCCACCGATGACCAGAGCAACCTCGACCCCCATGTCGTGGACTGCTTTGACCTCGGCAGCCAGGCGATGCAGCGTCGCAGGGTCGATGCCATACTGGCTCTTCCCCATCAGCGCCTCACCCGACAGCTTGAGGAGGATGCGCTTATAAACTGGCGCTTGCACGCTTGGCTGGTTCATGACAGGCCTTTACGCTTTGGTGCTGGCCGCTACCTGCGCAGCGACTTCCGACGCAAAGTCCTGATCTTTCTTCTGGAGTCCGTCGCCAAGCGCGTAGCGGGTGAAGCGGCGGATGGTGACCTTCTCGCCCGTCTTCGCCGACAGCTCGAGCGCCAGCGTACGGATGTCTTTGCTCGGGTCCTTGACGAACTCTTGGTCGAGCAGACAGATGTCTTTCTTCCACTTGCCCACAGCGCCGTCGACGATCTTGGCGATGATGTTCTCCGGCTTGCCCTTGCCGGCTTCTTTGGCTTTTTCGCTCTGGAAGGCACGCTCGCGCTCGATAAGAGCAGCGGGGATCTCATCATCCGAGACGTACTGCGGGAACGGATCGCGACCCGCGATGTGCATCGCGATGTCTTTGCAGAAGTTCTTGAAGTCGTCGGTGCGTGCCACGAAGTCGGTCTGGCAGTTCACTTCGAGAAGCACGCCGATCTTGCCACCCATGTGGATGTACGACGCCACAGCGCCCTCGGTCGCGACACGACCCTGCGCCGCCGAGCTGTTGGCCTTCGTGATGCCCTTCTTGCGCAGCCAGTCCGCCGCCTTTTCCATGTCAGCGCCCGTCTCTTCGAGGGCCTTCTTGCAGTCGGCCATGCCAGCGAGCGTCCGATCGCGCAGTTCTTTCACCAGTGCCGCAGTGATCTGGGCCATGAGTTTCTCCTTAAATGAAGTGGTCAGCCCCGCCGCTGGATAGGCTGAGCCTTGGGGGCGGGGCAGATTGAAAGGTGCAAATCTGGGCTTATTCTTCGTCGCCCGACAGCATCACCGAGGTCGGGGTTGCGGCTGCAGCCGGGGTGCCACGAAGTCCACCGCGGTTCTTGCGCATCTCGACGCGAGGAGCAGGAGCGCCCGGCCCTGCAGCTGCGGGCTTGCGCTCACCGGAATGCGGCGCTTCTTCTCGGGTCTGGGCTGCGGCGCGCTCACGGCCAACACGCGCACCGACCACGCAAGCGTCCGCGATCTTGGCGGTAAACAGCTTGATGGCGCGGATGGCGTCATCGTTGCCCGGGATCACGTAGTCGATGACATCGGGATCCGCGTTCGTGTCGGCGATCGCAATCACCGGAATCTCCAGCTTGCGGGCCTCGGAGATGGCGATGTGCTCTTTCTTGGCGTCAATCACGTAGATGGCCGACGGAACGTCGGTCAGGTTCTTGATACCGCCGAGCGCTTTTTCCAGCTTGTCGCGCTCACGCATCTTCATGAGCACTTCTTTCTTGGAAAGCCGCTCGAAGGTGCCATCTTCGGCCATCTTCTCGAGCGCACGCAGGCGGTCGATCGAGCCCTTGACGGTACGGAAGTTGGTCAGCGTGCCGCCGAGCCAGCGGTTGGTGACGTGGTACTGGCCAGCCCGCGCCGCCTCTTGCTGCATGACCTCTTGGGCCTGCTTCTTCGTGCCCACGAACAGCAGCGAGCCGCCCGACGACACGGTGTTGACGATGAAGTTGAAAGCGCGGTTAAACAGCCGCACCGTGTGCTGCAGGTCGATGATGTGGATGCCGTTGCGGGCCCCGAAGATGTAAGGCTTCATCTTGGGGTTCCAGCGCTTGGTCTGGTGCCCGAAGTGAACGCCCGCCTCAAGCAGCTGCCGCATCGTGATCGGCGCTTCGGGGTTGTCGGGCGAAAGGTCCTGGCTCTCCACTTCGTTCTGCGTCTCGCTCATTGTCTCTCCTTCGTTTTGGTCCTCCGCCGGGCTTGGTGACACTCGTCACCTGAGCGCAGAAACCGAAACATCCGGCACGAAGCTGCGCAAAGTCCACGGCGTGTGTGATGTCAATCAACCAAAAGCCTTGAGTGCTTATCACGACGGCAGAAGAAAACGCAAGTGCTTCCGCTGACTTGTCGTGCGTGGGAACGTCGCGGGCCGACCAGGTGTCCGTCGAAACGCCCCACTCTCATACCTTCCCGCTGTTGCTTTGCATGACGCTGCACTTGCTTTGCATGACGCTGCACTTGCTTTGCATGACGCTGCACTTGCTTTGCATGACGC
>CAYTGC010000254.1:0-7267 GCA_964437195.1 uncultured Myxococcales bacterium
GCGATCTCGGCATAGCGCTGGAACGCGGCCTCGGACCCGACGACCTCTTTGGGATGAGGCTTTGCAGCTTTGGGATGCTTGGGCTTGGCTGGGCTCGACTTCTTGGACGATTTCTTGGCAGTGGTCTTGAAAGCAGTGTCGGACATGTGCACCTCGCAATAAAAAGAGCCCTGTTACGCTAGCACACGACATGTGATCCGACGACCTACCTGCCCGCGTTTTGTCCCACCCCGTCTCTACTTGGGTATCGCGACGAGAAAGACGCTATACTCCCGCCCATGGCGATGTCCTCACCCCGGGAAAGCTCTCAGATGGTTTCTGAGATCAACGTCACCCCACTGGTCGACGTGATGCTGGTGCTGCTCATCATCTTCATGGTGGCGGCACCGATGGCGACGACGGGAGTGCCGGTGGTGCTGCCCAAAGGGGAAACGCAAGCGCTCGACAGTGAAGACGCCAAGCTCATCCTGACGATTCCGGCCACGTTTCCCAAAGATCAGGTCGTGTATCTGGGCCGCGACCCGGTGCGCTTTGTCGATCTGGAGCAGAAGCTGGTGAGAAACGACCGGCTCAAGTCCGAGCACGAGATGTACATCCATGCCGACGGCAGCTTGCGCTATCAGGATGTGATCACGGTGATGTCGCTGGCGTCGAAGGCGGGGGCTGACAAGGTGGGTCTTATCACCGACCCGATGTCGAGCCGTGAAGAGGCAGGGCAGTAGCCATGGCGGAGACAGAGGGCGAAGCGGCCCCTCCCCCAATGGCGAAGACCGACCCGGCACCGGCAAGAGGGCGAGTGAAGCTCGATGCTGTGCTGACGGACGACAAGCAGGGAAGTCCACGCAGAAGAGGACTCGATCGGCAAGGACTCGTCGCTGGGTTGTGTCTGGCGATTGTCGTAAACGGCGGAGGAATGCTTGCGCTGTGGCGTTCCAGCCAGCGAACCGACAAGCCGAAGCTGGCTGGCCCCGAGATCTTCGTCGATGTGAAGCTTCTCAAGTTTGGTCGCAAGCGCGACTTGTCGTTTCTGCCGCACGTCGATGCAACACCGCGAACCGCCGACAAGAACAAGATCCATCTGGCCCAGGACCCCGACAAGCCGGTTCAGAAAAAAGACGACAAAAAGGACGACAAGCTCGCCAAGCTCACCGACCTGACCAAGAACCTGCGCGCCGATGACGACGAACGGGCGACCAAAGAAGCGCTCGAAGAAGGCGATCCCAACGGCGTGCGCGGTGGGACGGCGAGTGAAGCAGCGGGTGATCCATATCTGCGTGAGATTGTCGCCGCAGTGCTTGAGCGCTGGACGGTGCCGACCATGCTAAAGCCCGAGGATCTGGCCAAGCTGCAAGCCGCCGCCTGTCTGACCATCGCCGAAGATGGCACCTTGCGCGCCTTCCGGATCGTCGAGTCGTCGGGAAATACGCTGTTCGATGGCAGCCTAAACACGACGCTGGGCAGCATCAAGACGCTCCCGAAGCCGCACGGACGGTTTGCCGGTGCGGCCAAGAGCGGTCGGCTCTGTCCGGTGTTTTCGAAACAGTAAGTTAGGTGAGATTTGCGGGGGGCAGAAGCCGCCCCCCTTGTGGTCGGGGGGATCGGGTGGGTTAGCTACGACGGCGGCGGCGGAGAAGTGCCGCCATCGCGCCAACCAGCAGCGTGCCGAAGGTTCCGGTGCCTGCCGCCGAGCCAGAGGCGTTGCAGCCGCCGCCCTGCGTCTCGGACGTGACCTGCGCCTTGACGATCTGCACGTTGACCATCGCTTCGCGCGTCACGTCTCCGTTAATGCCCGTGACCTTGAACGAAAGGACCGTCGGTGCATTCACGACCGGTGCGACGAAGGTTGGGTTCGACACGTCGTAGGCCGACAGCGTGACCTTCGGGCCATCGACTTGTTCCCACTTCCACTTCACCGCGCCGCTCGCGCCGGTCGCAGTGGCCAGAAGCTGAACTTCAAAGCCGACTGGGATGGTCGTTTGATCCGTCACCGAGATCTGGAACATCGACGGTGGCTTCATGACGCATGCGCCACGGTGCACAACCTGCGAACCAAACGGCTTGTTGGTGAGCCCGGTGGCGACCACTTCATCGATGTCCCAGCCAGGAGCACCAACGGTGTCATCACTGGCACTGCGGAAGCGGAACTTCAGCGCCTTGCCGGCGAGGATCTTGCCAATCTCCACCTTGGTGGTGATCCATGCAGTCGGGTAGCCGGGGCTTGGCCCACCGAATGCACGACGTCCAGCGATCGGATTCTTCGACGGAGCCGCCGCAAGCGACTGCGTGTAGCCATTCGAGATCGCCACACCCGGAACCGCAGTGACGTCGACCCACAGCGTGCCGCCATCGTCAGACAGCTCGATAACGCCACCGTCGTAGTAGCCGATTCCGTCCGTCTCGAACGAGTAGCGGTGCTTGAGGGTCAGCGACATGCCATCTGGGCCGACCTTGAGCTCCGGCGAGACAAACGAGTGATCGGATGGCTCGGAGCTATCGGGACCGTGCCACAGGCCATTGCCGGCTGCGAACACGTAGTTCCACGGCTCGACCACCAGCTGCGGATCATCGACGACGGACCAGCCGGTGTTCTTGCTGTCGAACTTGTCGGTGGTGCTCTGGTTGGCGAGCACGTCGTAGTTGCCCTGCGAAGAGTAGGTCTGCTTGATGGCGCCCGGCTTGTAGAGGCCGGTGCCGTTTACCTCAAGGGCAAGGTCGAACGCGGTCACGCCCATGGCGCCCTTCATCGACACGCCCACACTGACAGTCGTCGACTGGAATGGCGCAAGCGTCGGGATGGTGGCCGGGCTTGACGAAACAACGACTTCCGGTTTGCTGGAAGTGACCTTGAGCGAACCGAGGGTCAGATCCTTGTTGCCGGTGT
Organism: uncultured Myxococcales bacterium; assembly: GCA_964437195.1. Classification (GTDB taxonomy): domain Bacteria; phylum Myxococcota_A; class Polyangia; order Palsa-1104; family JAEUJZ01; genus JAEUKA01. The sequence continues at coordinate 2,882 of CAYTGC010000254.1, forward strand.
TGCGAACCGTGACGAGCAGGCGGCCCTCTTCGTCGTTGTCGAGCACGCCATCCTGATCGCAGTCGGTCTTCGACTGATCGAGGACAATGCGATCGATCGCGACGTCGGCACCGGTGACGAAGCTCTCAACCACACCTGCGTGATCGGTCGAGCTCTTCTCTGGTCCTTGCGCGCCCGAACCCATGCCACGCTTGGCGAAGGCTTGGACAAACAGGTCGTAGTCTGCTCGATCGCTGACCCACGCTGCGGCCAGCACTGCATCACGCGCTTCAAGGAAGGTCGGAGCATTCGGCGTCAGCTTGAGCGACGAGACGAGGTAACGACGCATCCGCTCGTTGGCTTGATCAAACGTCAACCGACGGTCGCGCAGCAGGGACGTGTAGCACTCCCACAGAACCGTGCCCCAGATCTCGCCTGCGTTGTGGACTTCGGCGTTGCTTGCACCATCGCCACCAAACGACGGAGCCGGGCTGGTCGGCAGCGGCACGCCGTCTTCAATGTGCTTGAAGGTCAGCGGATCCTTGGTCATGTCCGACGAGTACGGGTAGCGACGCAGTCCGTCGTAGAACACCTTGCTGCCCGGCGCCCACATGGAATACGCCATGTCTGGGAATACGCCGTTCCAGTTGGCATTCGACGGAACGTTTGCATCTTCAGGCCGCGCGACGGTCAGGAGCACCACGAAGTCGCCCCAGCCTTCGCCCATGCTGCCACCCTGGTTGTTCGACAGACCGACGGCGTTGCCGACGAGTCGATTGGTCAGGATGTGGCCCCATTCGTGGGCGACGACGCCCGTGTCCAGAGAACCGTCACGAACCGCACGGCTGCCCGAGATGGTGACGTTGACGGGAGTGCCCGCCTTGGCCTTGTTCCACAGCTTCATGCCGTCGTCGTACGTCATGCCGACGACGCCGATGGTGATGGTCGGATCGCTGCCGCCCATCGCCGGAAGGCCGAACGTCGGATCAACACTGACGACGATTACGCCCTTGGCACCCGAGAGCTGCGCATTCTTGACCTTCACGCGCGAGGCGCAGTTGCCTTCGCCAAAGGTCATGAGCGCAATCTTGCCAGCCATCGCCGCAGCGTTCTTGAACGGAGCTTCGCAGCCATCGGCGGTGTTGCCCACGCCATCGTCTGCGATAACGACCTCGCCGGTGATCGAGAAGTTCGGCGAACCATAAGGCGCGCCCGATACTTCGTACTCGCCAGCCACGTCCGCAGGCGCATTGACCTTGCCGCTCGCGCCGACCGCATCCCATACATACATCTGGATGCGCGGCATGCCACCGTCAGCCGGCGTGCTCGCGTTGGCGTTGTTTCGACCGCCCGAGTCCTGAGCCTCGGCACGAATCGGATCGCCTTCGGTACCGCCACGACCCTTGTTCGACTTCTGCGGATTGAAGGCCGATTCAGTCCAGCCCGCGTCGTAGAAGTAGTCGTGCATCCAGTTGAGGATGTAAAACAGGTTGGTCGTAATCGCCTGCGAGTTGTTCGTCGAGGCCAGCGGATCAGTCGTCGGGTCGTAGACGCGATCAAACGACTTCGGACCGGTCAGCGTGACCTTGGCATCGCCCGGTCCCCAGCCATCCGGGGAAGCCAGGTCGGCGTAGGCAAAGACGTTGTTGCCGTATAGATCGGTCGCATCGTCCGGCAGCCAGGCGTCGTTCTTCGAGAAACCAGCGCTCGACAGCGTAACCAGGTTGGACGCCTTGAAGCTCGGCGCGGCGCTGGTCCGGGTTCCGGTCGGGTGCGGCGTAAAGTCGTTGCCCATCGGGCTGTCCCAGACACGGTACGGTGGCGTCGTGTCGGCCCAGACGCGATAGGTGAACGAATCAGCAGCCGTCAGGTTGTGCTTGAAGAACACCGTGCCATCGACTGCCGAGACGACGAACGCCATCATCTGCGAGTCTTTGCTGTCGCGATAGCCGACATCTAGCTCGGTGTAATAAGCCGGAATCAGGCCTTCCTTTGTCGGATACCAGACCTTGCGAACCCGCGCTGGGCCCGTCTGGACCAGTCCCTCGATGTCGGGAGCGCTCTCCATCTCGAGCGAGGTGTAGCCGCTGGCCTTCTTCCCGGAGAAGCTGACCCGTGAGACCACGCCTCGGCTGCTCGTCATCGCACGGAACGCCGCCGAGACTGCCACTGCTTCATCGAGCGACCACTTCTCGGACACGCGGCTTGTACTTTGGGCAAAGTTGCCGGTGACAAACTGCGGGTTCATGTCCCGATCCATCGCAATCTTGATGCTGCGACGGAAGACCGGGATGCCATCGATCTCTTGATCAAAGTGCGCGATAAGCGGCCCGTTGCCCGCGTCATGCAGGTCTTGCAGCTTCGCGCCTTGCAGCGTCTCCTCGGAAAGCTTGTAGCTCTGCTTGAGACCACGCAGCGTCGACCAAGCCACCGACTTCACATCGCTACCCATCGGGACCAGAGAATCCGCCGCAAGCCGAGTCATCGTCGGCTGCCCACTCTCGCCATCGCGGTGCATGACCTGGGTGGTGACTCGCAGCGCGGGTCCATTTCCACTCGCAGGAAGCACCGGGGCCTCGGGCGCACTCGGCATACCGCAGGCGCCTACCAGGCTGACTGCGGCACCCAAGAAGATTCGCGATCCGAACCAGTTCTTTCGCATCGTTCGCTCCTTGCTGTCGAGGTGACGCGCACGCCACCTCGCCACGTAAAAAGTTGGTTTGCCTGTTGCCTATTGACCGGTTCGCAGCAAGGTGCCGCCGTCGCCAAACACGAACACACTCGCGGTGCTGGCGCCGTAGACGCGGGTCAGGTTGCCGCTGGTGCCGCTCTGGAGCTGCTTCCAGGTCGTGCCGTCATAGCGCAGCACTTGCCCGGCGTTGCCGACCACGTAGACCGTGCCATTGGCAAAGCCCCAGACGCCGACGAACGGACCCGCTGTCGGAACCGTCTGCTTGGTCCAGTTTGTGCCGTCGTATTTGTAGACGCCGCCAGCGCCGACAGCCCACACATTGGTTGCCGAGTTGCCCCACAGACCAAGGACGGTCATCGTGCTCGGGCCAGGCTGCTGCGTCCACATCGTCCCGTTCCACTTGAGGACCGTGCCGTTGTCGCCGGCCGCCCAGACCTCGTTTGCAGACGGAGCCCACAGCACATTCAGGCTGGCGCTCGTCGAGGTATTGACGGTCGCCCAGGTCGCGCCGGTCCAGTGCAGTGCCTTGCCACCAGCGCCGACAGCCCAAACATCCTGCGCCCCCGGAGCAGCGACTGCATACAGGTTCACTGGCGTCGGGCTTGGCGAAGCGGCCCACTTGCTGCCGTTCCAGCGCAAGATCGTGCCGTTTTCACCAACGGCCCAAGCACTACCGGCAGACGATCCAGCAATTCCATACAGCGTGTCGGTCACACCGCTATCGACAGCAGAGAAGCTGCCGCCATCCCAGTGTCCGATGGCACCGTTGCCACCGACGGCCCACACGTTCGATCCGCTGGTGGCCCACACACCGTTCCAGCCAGCCCCGAGGCCACTGCGGCCTGCCGACCACGCGGTTCCGTCGTAGTGCAGCACGCCACCGGAATCGCCGACTGCCCACACATCGTTGGCGGCAGTGCCCCAGACGCCGTTGAGCGAGCTATTGAGTGGCGACTGCTTGGCCTCCCACACGAGGTTGTTCTTCACATCGCGGTAGTAGCGGAAGAACAGGCCTGCTTGACCCGCGAACCAGACATCCTCGGCGCTCGCGGCCCAGATCGAGTTGAAGGTCACGCCGGTCGCCTGGGGCTTCCAGGTCCACGCAGTGCCGTTCCAGATGCTGACATTGCCGAGGTAGCCGCCAATCCAGGCGTTGCTGGCGTCGAAGTTGTACACCGCATACTGGTTGCGAGGCGAGCCGCTCGTCTCCGTGGTCCAAGCGGTACCGTTCCAGCGAATGAGCGTGCCCAGCTCGCCCGTGACACGGATGTTGGTCGCCGACAGGCCATGGATGGCGTTGAGGTCACGCCCGGCCACTGCCGCCGGAACCGTGATCGCCGAAAACGCTGTGCCATTCCAGCTACGAAGCGTCGCGGCCTGGCCGACAAAGTACACGCTGTTGCTGGCGCTGCCCCACACGCCACGCAGGTTGCTGGTCGTTCCCGAGTTCACGGACGACCACTTGGTGCCGTCCCACCGAATGACCGTGCCACCGTTGCCGGCTGCCCAGACATCGTTCGCAGCAAAGCCAAACACCGCGTTCAGCTTCTGGGTGACTCCGCTCGAGCTAGACGACCAGCTGACGCCGTCGTAGTGCATGACGGTGCCGTTGTCGCCCACCGCCCAGACGTCCGTCTTCGACTTGCCCCACACGGAGTTGAGGTTCACGCCAAGCGGCAGCGGATTTTCCCAGCAGATGTTGTCGGGCGTGCACA
>CAYTGC010000255.1:0-7259 GCA_964437195.1 uncultured Myxococcales bacterium
CGGTATTGTGCGGTGTGGATGGTGCCGGTGCTGCTGGCGTTCGCCGTGCCGGATCAGGCTCGTGGTGGAGGGACAGAGGCCTCCCAAGAGGAAATTCGTTTTGACGACGCACTGCGTCAAATGAGTGGTGTGCCGCAGCTGCAAGCCGCCCGTCAGGCGCTCGACAGCAAGCGCACGATGAATCGGAAGATATCGACGCTGACGAACAACCCTCAAGTTGGAATGCAGGTCGGCTATCGGCGAGAGCTCGAGGTGAGCGGTCTGGAAACCCAGATCAACGTGCAGCAGAGCATGAGCCTTGGGAACTACTCGCAAGCCCGCAAACGGGCTGCGCAGGCCGAGGAAAACCAGCTTGAATCCGAGCTAAGAGCGCAGCGGTTTTGGCGCGAGCTGCGGGCAGGTCGGGCGTGGCTTCGGCTCTGGGGAACCGTGCAAGTCCTGCATGCAGCAGAGCACGAAGTCGAGCTGGCGCAGAAGCTCACCGAGCGAACGATGCGAGCCGTTTCTGCGGGCGCGATGACGCAGGCCGATCTGAGTGAGGCCGAGAGCTACCAGGCTGAAGCGGAGCTTGCGCACCTGACGCTCGAAGGGGAGGCGTTTGAGCAAGGTCTGGAGCTGGCAAACAGCATTGGTCGCTCCTCGTCCGTTCCGCTTCGCCCGGCTGGGGGCTTGCCGGTGATTGAGCTGCCCGCTCTGACCGATGCGCTGCGCGCGGATTTGTTGCGGTTGGCCGAGCGACTTCCGGGGGTCGTCGAGCAGAAAAACGCCACGCTCGCCGAGACAGCTCGCCACGAGGAGCTGCGCGCGCATCGCTTGGGATCGCTGTGGCTGGGCGCGCAGTTTGTGCGCGAGCCGTCGGCGCCCTTCTCGCTGGTTGGCACGATGGGGATGCAGCTTCCGCTGTTTGACCGAGGCGAGCGAGAGCAGGCGGACAGCCTTTCTCTCATTGCGCGCAGACAGGGTGAAGCGGCGGAGGAAGTGCTCAAAGCGCGATCGATGGTTGCACAGGCGCTTCACGACGTCGGTCACTCGGAACAGATTGTGCTGAAGCTACAGCAGTCGGCGCTGCCTGCAACCGAACAGACGCTGCGGCTGCGCGAGCGTTTGCTCTCCCTTGGTGATGGGACGGTACTGGAAGTGCTCATCCAGAGGCGGGCGGTGTTTGCGCTGCGCGGTCGGCTGGGACGCGCCCAGGCAGATCATGCGGCCAGCCGTTTTTTTCTGTCGAGGCTCCTGCATGGCGTACAGCTCGACGGCAGATCGCTTTCTTCGGCGGACGGAGGGCAAAAATGAGGCGGGTGGCACTCGGAGTTTGGTTGTGGGCGATGGTCGCGGGATGCCAGCGCGGCGAGATTCCTGCGCTGCCCGGCAACGTTCCTGACGCAGCGGCGACAGTTCCGACGAGCGTTCCGACGCCCTGGATCAAGCTGCGCTCAGGCCATACGTCCCCCCTTTTTGAAGGCCCAGCGCAGGTTCTGCCTTCGCCGGGCTCCATCGCGGAGGTCATGCCGGCATTTTCGGCGCAGGTCGTCCAGATTTTGGTCCAGCCGGGCCAGCGCGTTGTCGTCGGGACGCCGCTGTGTGTGGTGCTTTCACCAGAGGTGTTGCGCGCGGCTGGAACGTACCTGGGTGCTGGCTTGCGGTTGACGGCGTATGTCCAGCGTCGTGATCAGCTCCTGGCACTCAAAGGCGAAGGGCTGTCGCGACTGTCGGACCAGTTAGAAACCGAGGCGCGGATCGCCGAAGCAAAAGCCGCCCAGCTCGAGTCACTGGCGGTGCTGCAAGCTGCTGGTCTGTCGTTGGCAGATGCAGGGGCGCTGGCGGCGAGCGGAGGCAAGATCACGGTACGCAGTCCGATAAGCGGTGTCGTCGTTGGCGTAGGGGCCAACCTTGGGCATGTGGTGCAACCGGGGACTGCGCTTCTCAAGATCGTCGGCGCATCTGGTCAGCGCATCGAGGCTCGACTGTCGGCCATGTTGCCAAAGGACGCCCGGTTCGAGCTGTTGCTTCCAACCGGAAAACGCAAGCCGCTGCGGCTTCTGGAGCGCTCGCTTCAGGTCGATGGTCGCGACGGAACCATGATTTCGTGGCTGACGGCGGACCTTTCCGACAAACCGACCGTTGATGCCGTCGCCAAAGATGACCCCGATCTGTTGCCAGGCATGGTGGCTCGGGTGGCCGTGTATCCTTCGGAAAAGCCTAGCGAGTCGATGGCATCCTTTGTTATCCCGACGCGGGCTCTTCGGCTGGCGGAATCGGGTGCAGTGGTTTTTCGTCGCGGAAGTTCGGATTTGCCGCAGCCCGTTTCTGTCCAAGTCTTGTGGAGTTCTAGCGTCGATGCGCTGATTGCCTCAAAGCAACTGCACGACGGTGACATGGTGGCTGCCGACGCCAGCTTCTACCAAGGCAGCAGCGGGGCTGAGCCATGAGCGGCGACTTGCACCCGGTGCCCAGCTCGTGGGTCGCCAAGCTGGCGAGTGGTTCCGTCGCACATCGTCGTTTGGTGCTCCTGATCTGTCTGGGCGCAGTGACGCTATTTTCGCTCGTTGGCATGCGACTGAAGTTCGACGCGATGCCCGATATCACCAACAATCAGGTGCTCATCCTGACTCGGGCTCCTGGACTTTCTCCTGAAGAAGTCGAGCGACTCTTGACGCGGCCGATCGAGGTCGCGATAGGTGGCCTGCCGGGCCTTATCGAGCAGCGCAGCATTTCTCGCTTTGGCATCTCGTCGGTGACGGCTGTGTTTGACGACGATGTTCCGGTCTTACAGGCTCGTCAGGTGCTGAGCGAGCGGCTGACGGGGCTTGATTTGCCGTCGCAGGCCGAACGTCCACAGCTCGGGCCGATCACGGGTGGCCTCGGGGAGATTTTTCACATTGCGGTTACGTCGGCACAGCGGACTCCGCGCGAGCTGCTCGAACTTTCGCTTTTGCGGATTGCTCCTCGGCTGCGACTGGTACCCGGCGTTGTCGAGGTGAATAGCTGGGGTGGGCAGGAGCGAACGCTCGACGTTCGGGTCGATCCGCTGCGGCTGTCGGCCCGCAAGCTGACACTTCAGAAGACGCGCGAGGCGCTTTCGTCGAGCATTGGCAGCGTTGCCGGCACCGCGTTGCCAGCCGGGGCAGGGCAGGCCCTGTTGCGTGGCACGTTTTTTCCGCAAACTGCGAGTGAGCTCGGGGGACTTCTCGTCGGTGTGGAACCTGGCGACGTGGTGCGGCCACTGCGCGTCAGTGATGTCGCCGAGGTTCGTGAGGGCGCTCAGCCTCGTCTCGGTGCTTCGACGAGGAACGGTCAGGGTGAGACGGTCTACCTAATGGCGCAGATGCTGCGCGGGGAAAACGCCCTCGACGTAATGACCGGGCTCAAGCAGCGCATGCAGGAAGTCGAAGACGCGCTTCCGAGCGACGTCAAGGTCGAGCTTATCTATGACCGCAGTCACTTGGTCTTGGGAACGCTACGCACCGTCGGAGTTAACCTGCTTGAAGGCGCGGGGTTGGTGCTCCTCGTGTTGATGCTTCTCCTTGGTAGCATGCGGGCCGCACTGCTCACGGCGCTGGCGATTCCCCTGTCGATGCTTGGGGCTGCCGTCGGGATGGTTGCCTTTGGGATTCCCGGCAACTTGATGAGTCTTGGGGCGCTCGATTTCGGCCTGCTGGTCGACGGATCAGTTGTGATGGTTGAGCACTTGTTCCACCGACTCGATGGATCCGGCGGATACGATCGCGCCAGCTGGCAGCACGCCGTCGGCAATGCTTGTCGAGAAGTCGCCCAGCCGGTGCTGTTTTCGGTGATGATCATCCTGCTGGTCTACGTTCCGGTGCTGACGCTGGGTGGCGTCGAGGGAAAGATGTTCCGTCCGATGGCAGCGACGGTGGTTTTTGCCCTGTTTACGTCGCTTTTGCTCGCATTGACAGTCATTCCGGCGAGCGCTAGCTACGTCATCCCGCCGCGAGAGATTGCCAAGGTGCAGACCTCGCAGCCGCTTTTGTTCCGCTTCATCCTGCGCGGCTATCGTCCCATGCTGTTTGCCGTCGCGCGGCAGCCAAAAATCGTCGCTGCGACAGGCACGATCCTGCTGGGACTCGGGCTGTTTCTGTTTGTGCGCGCGGGCAGCGAATTTGTCCCACAGCTCGACGAGGGCGACCTGGTGATTCAGACCACCCGACATCCCGATATCTCGCTGCCACAAGCCGTCGAGGAAGCGGGAAAGCTCGAGCGTGTGATCTTGCAGGAAGTGCCCGAAGTGACGCAGGTGGTGTCCCGCGTCGGAAGTCCAGCCATTGCCACCGATATCATGGGGCTAGAGCAAGCGGATGTCTTCGTCGCGCTCAAGCCTCGCGACAAGTGGCGACGAGGGCTTTCTCGTGAGGCGCTCATCGAGCAGATCGAGAAGCTGCTTGCTCAGCGCGCCCCCGGTGGTGAGCCGTCCTTCACGCAGCCGATCCAGATGCGATTCAATGAAATTCTGGCCGGCGCTGTCAGCGACGTCGTGATAAGTATTTTCGGTCCAGATCTGACGGAGCTGCGACGACTCGCGGAGGCTGTGGAGGGCGAGTGTCGAAAAGAGCCAGGGGCCGAAGACGTCAAGATCTTGGCGCCACCCAAGGTTGCTCTCGTCGAGGTACGGCCTCGTCCGGTCGATGCGGCGCAGGCTGGTCTGTCGGTTGGTGAAGTACTCGAGTCGGTGCAAGCGCTGCGGACGGGCCTGCAAGTCGGTACAACGTTTGATGGGCCGCTTCGCATCCCGGTAAACCTTCGGCTGCTGAGCGAGCCTCCGTCGGCATTTTCATTGGGGGACGTCCCGCTGCCGTTGCCAAGTGGTGGGGTGATTCCCCTCGGGCGAGTCGCGGATGTCCGCAGCAGCATGGCGCCGAGTGTGATTCTTCGCCACAACGGGGAGCGGCGCCTTCTCGTCGGATTCAATGTGCGTGGCCGTGACCTCGGATCGCTCGTCGCTGAGGCCCAGAAACGAGTGAGCGCCAAGGTCAAGCTGCCGCCGGGCTACCGCATCGAGTGGGGTGGCCAGTACGAGACGCTTGCGGCGGCAAAGCAGAGGCTGCTTTTTGTCATTCCGATTGTGCTGGTGGTGATTCTTGGGCTGCTCGGACTGCTCTTCCAGCGGTTGCGTCCGGCGGTGATGCTGTTTGCCCATGTGCCGTTTGCTTGCGTCGGTGGAATGGTAGCGTTGGCCGTGCGTGGAATGCCGGTGTCGATTTCTGCGGCGATCGGCTTTATCGCGCTGTCGGGAATCGCGGTGCTAAACGGAGTCGTGCTGATGGCGACGCTGCTCGATCTGGAGCGACGCGGACACTCCGCACATCATGCAGCGCTCGAGGCTGCGCTGGGGCGGCTGCGGCCGGTGCTTATGACGGCGCTGGTGGCTGCGCTTGGCTTTGTACCCATGATGCTGGCCAAGGGAATTGGCGCCGAAGTACAGCGGCCTCTCGCGACGGTGGTCGTCGGTGGGTTGATCACGTCGACGCTGCTCACGTTGATCATTTTGCCGACGCTGTATCCATATCTGTCAGGGCGAAAAAAAAAGCCGATCCTTCCGCCGCCGGTCCAGGCATCCGTGTCGACAGAAGCGCTCGAGCCGCCGAGTGAGCCCGTGAGCGAGTCCGTGAGCGAGTCCGTGAGCGAGTCCCCGAACGCTCCAGTGACGCCGAGCCGCACCGACGAGCCGTGAGCGCGGCTTGGACCCGCGCAAAGGTTGCAGTGCCGCTTGAACAAAGGGGCGCGTACACTCGTCATGAAGCGTTAGGAGCCTTTTTCCATGACCTTGACCCTACGTACGCTACTTTGTTTCTCGCTGCTGGGTATGTCTGTGACGGCGGCGCGTGCTGACGGCCCGACGGACTACCCAGGCTATGAGGAAGGCGATCCAAACCAGATCGTCGATGGGGCCGAAGGTCAGGTGTATCAGCCGCCTCCAGAAGGCGTCTGTTTCGACGACGAAAATCAGTCCTACGACTGCAGCAAAGACGAGGACTACCAAAGCTACAGCAACATCGACGACGGCTACGATCCCGCGGCGTACGAGGACTTCCGGGATGCGCTCGCCCCGTATGGTCAGTGGATACAGACACCGCAGTATGGCTACACGTGGGTACCTTCGGCGGAAAGCGTCGGGCCCGACTTTACGCCGTACTACTCCGGTGGACGTTGGAACTACACCGACTACGGCTGGACGTGGGTGTCCGACTTCAACTGGGGCTGGGCGCCGTTTCACTACGGGCGCTGGATCACGCTGCCTGGCTACGGCTGGGCGTGGGTGCCGGGCCGGATTTGGGGACCGGCTTGGGTTCACTGGCGCACAGGCGGAGGTTACGTTGGCTGGGCGCCCTTGCCGCCACGGGGCATGGTGATCGCGCGGCCGGTCCTCGGCTCACGCTGGCACTACTGGAACTTTGTCGCCTCGCACGAAATCTTGGCACCTCGGCTCCTTCGCGTTGCGCCGACCTATCTGCCAAACATCTTCGTCCGAACCGCCATCACCAATGACTACCGGGCGATCGGGTCGACGCGGGTCATTATCGGGCCGCCGCTGCATCACTTCGGTGGGGTCCGCATTGTCCCGGCGCCGCTCGGGTCGATTCAGATTTCGCTGCCGCGCTCGCACATCGTGGTGCGGCCTGGCGTGCCGTTGGTCTCGCGGACCTACTATTCGCCGTACCACCGCAGCGGCTGGGGTTCGACTCCGGTGGTCTCGCATCGACCAGGCTTTCCGCCCCCGTATCAGCGTCCGATGACTCCGGGCGCGCCGCGGCCAGGCTTTCCGCCGCCGTACAACCGTCCGAGCTATCCACCGCCGTATCAGCGTCCCGGTGTTCCTGCGGGGCCCGGGAATCAGCCGCCCGTCTATCAGCCGTATCCGAGGCCCGGTTATCCGCAGGGGCCCGGTCAGTATCAGCCGTATCCGAGGCCCGGTTATCCGCAGGGGCCCGGTTATCCACCAGGCCCAGGGATGCCGCCTCCGGATCGCAAGGGTCCGGTGTTTCAGCCGGGGCCAAATCCCCCGGTGCATCAACCGCCGACTTTTCCGCGACCAGGGTGGGAAGACCGGCCCGGACAGCCGCCGGTGCATCAAGTGCCTGGACAGCCGCCGGTGCATCAAGTGCCCGGACAGCCGCCGGTGCATCAAGTGCCCGGACAGCCGCCGGTGCATCAAGTGCCCGGACAGCCGCCGGTGCATCAAGTGCCTGGACAGCCGCCGGTGCATCAAGTGCCCGGACAGCCGCCGGTGCATCAGCCGCCGG
>CAYTGC010000256.1:0-7252 GCA_964437195.1 uncultured Myxococcales bacterium
TAATCCCGGCAGATCTTAGCGAATACCGGGCGTTCCCACCGCTTAACTCAAGCTGTGTTTTTCTATTCTGATTGCACACATCGGGGCAGATACCGCTACATCGGTTTGGCGAAGCCTTCGGCGCAGTTCTTCGTCGGAAAACGTGCATCCTTGCGGATTGATTATGAATCGAAGCCGCGATTGGCTGGCCGCTTGAAACTCCATTTTCACAAGCCACAGATCTATCTGTTTCAAAAATGCTGGAAATCGAAAAACTGTAATCAATGAGTGAACGGTGTGCTGATAAGTCCACATCATCCCACTTGTGCTGACATCCATGCACATTCATTCAATCGGAGAACAGTTCTCGGGGTTAGCCGGTTATACTGACCCTATGTCTGTATCTTCCAACGACAAACAGGATGAGACGTCGGATTCTTCACCCGCTGGGTCTCCGCAGCGCGCTGGGTCGGAAGAGTCTGTGACGGCACAAGCGTCTGTGGACGCGAGCGAGCAGCCCGAGGACATTGCTGACGCAGCGATCGACCCGAGTGAGGAAAAACCCATGCTCAGGCCGCTGGAGGCCTTCCCGGTCGATGGCCCAGGCGGTCAGAAGCTGCTTGCGCTCTACGATCCATCGGGAATTGCGCCGCAGCCGGTGACGCTGCCACCGCTTGGGGCCGCAGTGATCGATCTCTGTGATGGGACGCGAAACCGGGCCCAGATCTTGGCCGAATTTGTCGCGCGCTACCGTCGAGCGCTGACCGCGGACGCACTCGAAGCGCTGCTCAAAAAGCTCGACGACGCGTTGCTGCTCGATTCGACCAACTTCCGCCTGCACTGCGCCAAGGTCTTCGCCGAGTTTGCGAAGAGTCCGAGTCGTCCGCCGCTTGGTGCAGGCACGCTTTATCCGTCGGGCGCCGAGGACCTTCACAAGGCGCTCGATGGCGCATTCGCGCCGCCAAACGGTCCTGGCTTGGCCGCGCCAGCGACGCCGGTCGCAGCGCCTCGCGCCGTGCTCATTCCCACCGTCGAGCTGAAGTCGGGTGGTCCCGCGTATGCCTGGGCGCTCAAGCCGCTTCTAGACGCCGCAGAGTTTCCGACGCTGATCGTCATGCTCGGCTGTGATCACAGCGCGGCGGATCCGATGCTGACGCTCACCAAGAAGCACTATCAAACGCCGCTTGGCGACTTGCAGACGGATACCGGACTGGTTGACGCGATCATTGCGGATGCGACCGCGAAGAGCTCGGAGCTCGGTGAGCTTGTGGTCCGTGACGAGTTTCATCATCGCAATGAACACTCGCTGGAGCTTCTGTCGCTCTGGCTCCGATTTGTGCTTTCGGAACGCAAGAAGCGGGGCCTTGTCGATGCGGAGCCACAGGTCCTGCCGATCCTGTGCGGATCCCTCCATGACTTTGCGTCCGCTTCGGGCAGCCGGGCGCACGAAGCGCAAGATACGCGCGTTATCGATGAAGTGGTTCATCTCGTCCAGCAACGGGTCGGTGAGCGGCAAGGAGCTGGCGATCGGGTGCTGTGGATTGCGGCGGCAGACCTGGCGCACGTCGGTCCTCGCTTCGGTGATGGACAAGAAGTTACCGATGAAGATCGCGACTCGCTTGAGCGCCGCGATCGGCAAACCCTCAAACCGCTGCTGATGGGTGATGGACAGACGTTCCTGGCCGAGATCAAGCGGGAGCGCGATCGGCGTCACGTTGTTGGACTGGGTACAATCTATACGTTCTTGCAGGCTGCCCGCCCGTCGGGTGGCGTGCTGCGCTGCTACGCCCAGTGTTCGGTGTCACCCAGCTCGTTTATTTCGACGGCGAGCGCCGTCTTCCCGTAGCTGCCAAAGTCACACGAATGCCCGTGGCTACGCCTCGCGAAGCTTGCGGAGCAGCGTGTTTCGTCCGATTCCCAGTGCCCGCGCCGCTTCCGATCGATTGCCGTCGAATCTCTCGACGGTGTGACGGATGTATCGCTGCTCGACCTCTGCGAGAGACAGGCCGGGTGGAAGGGCCAGAACGCCGTCTGCATGTGGGACTTTGGCTGGGTCTGACGGCGCCGGGTTGTCGTCGGTTCCGATCGACTCTCGCACAGGCGGCTGTGTCGATTGGGATGACGTAGGCAGCGGGAGATCGGCGGCGGTCAGCTCCGCAGCGGGGCAGAGAGCCACAGCACTCTCGATGCAGTGCTCAAGTTCGCGAATGTTACCGGGCCAGCGGTGGACCCGCAGGCGCTGCATGGCTTCATCGGTAATTCCACGGACGGCCTTGTTGTGTTTGGTCGCGTACTGCTTGACGAAGTGCTGGGCCAGCCTCTCGACGTCATCGGCGCTTCGCTCACGCAGGGATGGCATCGGCAACTCGATCACCTTGAGCCGGTAGTACAGGTCGGCGCGGAACTGTCCCGATTCGACCAGCGCCTCCAGCGGGCGATTGGTTGCAGCGACGATCCGCACATCGACAGCGAGCGTCTTGCGGCCACCGACTCGCTCGAACTCGCGGTCTTGCAGAAGTCGCAGCAGCTTGCCTTGCAGGCTGCCTTTTAGATCGCCGATTTCATCGAGAAACAGCGTTCCACCGTCGGCAAGCTCGGCTTTTCCCAGCACCCGTTGCTCGGCACCTGTGAACGCGCCCCGCTCGTGACCGAACAGCTCGGACTCCATCAGACCTTCGGGAATTGACGTGCAGTCAATCTTCACAAACGGTCCCTTGGCGCGCTGCGAGTTGTAGTGGATGGCGCGCGCGGCCAGTTCTTTGCCGGTCCCCGATTCCCCCCGAATGAGCACGGTTGCCGTCGTCGAGGCGGCGCGAGCGATGATCTCGTAGACACGCAGCATCGGTGTCGACGTACCAATGATGCGGTGGTAGCGCTCGGGCGTCTTTTGCGTCACCCGCTGCGGAAGCTGGGTTTGGCCAAGCGCCGACGCGACTTCACCGGCCAGCTCGCTGAGCAGATCGCGATCGTCCTCGTCGAAATTCCCTCGGCGCTTGTTCAGGACCTCAATGACGCCGAGGAGTTCGGGTGCGGACGTCGTCGAAGCAGAAAGGACGGGCACTGCAAGGACTGTGACGGTTTTGTATCCCGTCTGTCTGTCGATGTTGGCGGCGAAGCGCGGGTGATCATCGGCGTGGGACAGGGCGATCGGCTTCTGGGTCTGGGCGACAAGCCCAGCAATGCCTTGTCCTACCTTGAGTCGAATCTCTGGCAGCTCCGGCAGGTGGGCGGCTCGCGAAATCAGCTCACCACTCGACTGATCGACGACAAATAGCGTGGCCCGATCCGCATCCATCGCTTGTGCGAGTAGGTCGACCACTCGTCGCAGCAGCGTATCGAGATCGACCTCGGTTCGGATGAGTTCTAGGAGAGCCAACAGCACCGATCGCCGGTCGACCAGGCCGGTCTTCGAGGCAAGCTCAGAGTCTTTGGGCAACGTCGAGCGTGGCGCGCGTGGCATCGCCAAGTAAGGTATCAAAAAGCCACTCATGCGGCGACCGCGACGCGCGACGTCTGCTCGGCGGTGGCCACGGTGATCGATTGTCCTTCGCGGGCTGCACAGGTTCCGGGCCGGATTCGCCGGGCCTCGGCCTCAATCTGGGCTACTTGATCGTCGGTGTGGCTCGGGTCGTGGTGAAACAGTGCAAGCTGTGAAACTTCGGCGGCATCGGCGACGCGGATGCCTTCGCGGAACGTGCTGTGCCCCCAGCCGGTTCTGGGAATGCCGCCTCGCTCGCCGGAATACTCGGCGTCATCGTATTGCGCGTCGTAGATCAGCAAATCGGCCCCTTGTGAAAGCCGCACGAGCTTCGGATCGGGGACGCTGTAATGCTCGGTATCCGTCGCATAAACCAGAGCGTGATCTTGGTACTGGATGCGATACGCAAGCACGCCGCCTGGATGGTTGAGCTTCGCGCAAGTGACGACGATGTCGTCGCCGAGATCGATCCGCATGCCTTCGCCGAGCTCGGTAAAGCCGATTTTTGCGGGAACGTCGTCGAGACGAACCGGAAAGCCGGGTTCACCCATCTGCGTCCGCAGCGCTCTTTCGACGCCTTTGGGGCCCAAGAAACGGAACCGGCTCGTTGGTGCATACAGTGGTGCGAAGAACGGCAGCCCTTGCAGGTGGTCCCAGTGCAGGTGGCTGTAGAGAACGGTAAAATCCGTCGCAGAAGGTGGCGAGGCACTGCCGCTTCGCTGCTCACGGAGCAGCCGCTGGCCAAGCAGACGCAGTCCCGTTCCTGTATCAAGTACGATTCGGCGTGAGCCGCACTGCACCTCGACGCAAGAGGTGTTGCCTCCGACGACCGCGGTATCCGCTCCAGGCGTTGCGATCGAACCGCGTACTCCCCAAAACGTCACTTTGAACATGGTCGAAATCCTTGCTGGGTTGGCTTGGCTTTCGATTTCTGCACGTCATGTGCCATGCCGATGGACTGCGGCGCATCCAGGCTGCACTGGAGCGTTTCTCGTCGGAAGTTTGGTGAACCACCCTGCGGTAGATTCGTCCGCGCTGCCGATCGGGTTCAGCGCGCCTGCGTCAACTTGGATCAACTGGAAGGTTCAACGCTTCTCGTCTGCGCCAAGATGGAGCAGTGCGCGGGACTTGACAGATCGCAATCGAGCGGGCTTGCTTGGCGACATGCGTCCGACGATCGCTCCTGTGTTGGTCTGTGCTGTTTCCGCCTTTTTGATTGGATGTAACAAGCCTGCCGCTCCTTCGGCCCCAGCTGAGTCGAGCCCGCCCGCCCCAGTGGCGGCCCCTGTGGCAAACACGGCGGTCCCGGCACCAAGCGCAGCCGCTCCTACGTCCGCTACGGCGACCGCTCCCGGCGCTGGCAAGTACGGCGCCCCGCTGTCCAGCGCCGAGGCCATCGCGGCCAAGACCGTGATCGCCGATCCACTGAAATGGAACGACAAAGACATCAAGCTGACGGGCAGGGTGTCTGGTGTCTGCCAAAAGAAGGGCTGCTGGATGACGCTGACCAGCGGTGAACCGGAAGCGCCGTCTGTGCGAATCTCCTTCAAGGACTATGGGTTCTTTGTCCCGAAAGACTGCATGGGCAAAGCGGCAACCGTCGAGGGTCATTTTGTGGTCAAGACGATCCCGGTGGCCGAAGCGCAGCACTATGCGGACGATGCGGCCAAAGAAGGCAGTCCGGCGCGCAAGGTGACGGCTCCCGAGCACACGCTCGCCTTGGTTGCGACGGGCGTCGAGATTCTCTAGGCCCGCTCCCCGCGTTTTCCCAGATGGCGGTCTCCCGCATCGGAATCGATTTTGGTCCCAGCGCCGCGCGTGCTGCCTGGATCGATGGGACCGAGAGCGTTCTGCTCGAGACGCTTACGGGTCATCGCTTTATCCCGACGGTGGTGGGTCTGGACCGCTCGGGGGCGCTTCATGTTGGTGACAGTGCGCGGCGGCAGCTTCTGCTTTGGCCGGAGCGTTCCGCGGGAAACTTGCGGCGTCACCTTGGCACGTCGCAGCGGCTTGAGCTGGATCGCAAGCGCTTCTCGGCGACAGAGCTGTGTGCTGTTGTTCTCAGTCAGCTAAAAGACTTGGCGGAGGAGCGGCTGGGCGGTCCGGTTCAGGCGGCGACGATCGCGGTTCCTTGTCACTTCGCACCAGAACAGCACCAGTCGATGATCGACTCAGCTCGCCTGGCCGGTTTTCGGGTTGCGCAGACGGTGCTAGAGCCGCTGGCGATTGCACGAGCATACGGGCTGAAACCGAGCGAACTTCCCGACGGAAAAGCGGTCTTGGTCTGTGACATTGGCGGTCTTTCGGGTGAAGTGACCCTGCTTGGGGCGGAATCAGGTCGCTGGACGGTTCTGTCGACTGCGCAGTGTACCGTTGGCAGCGATCTAATCGATGAGCGAGTCGCCGATCACCTGGGGCGAGCTTTTCAGCGCGAGCACGGGCTGTCGGTGTGGCCACATCGCAAGACACTCGCTCGCCTGCGACTGGCGGCGGAGTGGGCCAAGTGTCGTCTGAGCGAGAGCGACGTGGTCACGGTGCGACTGCCCGGACTGCTGACGCTGGCCGATTCCCCCGTCGATCTTGTGGCAGAGCTGACCGCAGAGCAGCTCGCGCTCTTGGTGGAAGATGAGCTACGGCGCTCGCTAGACGTGATTGAGATCGCGCTGCGTTCGGCGCGGCTGCGAACGACCCAACTACACGCGGTGCTGCTGTCGGGAGGCGGAGCACGACTGCCCCTGTGGGGCGACCTCGTTGCTTCGCATGCGGTCATGCGGCCGCTGTCGCAGCCTGCGCCAGAAGAGATGATTGCGCGCGGCGCTGCGCTGCTGTCGGCGTCCCCGTAGTGGCTTGGTCACCGATTCGTGGTTTCGAGACCTTGCTGCGGATCGGTTTGCGCTCGCGGACTACTTTTTGCGTCGCTTTTCCGCCGTGGGTTTTCCAGTGGGCTGCGCGAGCTTGAGCATTCCTTGCTTCACGGCCTGCTCGATGGCGTCTTTGACCGACTCTTCCAGCACTTCGCGCTCTTGTCCCGTGGTGACACGCTCGCCAATCTCAATCTGAATGGTTGACTCGCCATCGCCCCCCACGGCGAGAAGTCCCTCGGGTAGGGTTGTTCCCACCACCGATAGCTTGACGACTTGCTCCAAGTTTCGGAATCGCTTGCCGACGGCTGGCGGCTTCACAGTGCGGTTCATCTTGAGGACTCGCACGGCAAACTCGAACGCCCGCAGCCCTTTGCGCTTGCACTCGGCCTTCACGGCGTCGGGATTGCTGAGCGGGCTTTCCAGCTCTAGCGTCACTTCTGGCTGCTTGCGGAGCGTTTCCGTCAGCACATTCTTCACCATGCTGGCGATGGTCTTGGCATCGCTTGGCGCGGGCGTTTCCGCTTGTGCCGCACCGGCATCCGGTTTGTCGTCAGTTGGTCCAGTTTTCGCCGCTGCTTCGGCGGCGGGGACTCGCGTATCGATTCCCGAAGCAAGTTCAGTGTCACGGACCTTGATGAAGTACTTCGGTGCGGCGGTTGCTACGCCTGCCATTCCCAGCCAGAGGACCGCGGCGGTCGCAAACTGCGCAAAGACGGTGGCAGCAGTGGCTTTTGGCTGGGTTGATGACAATGCAGAACGGAAAATGCTCATAAGACTACGAAATAGCACGCCAAGACAATGCGCAGACAGGGCGGCATCAGACGACAACGTGCGACAAGCGGTGGCCGTGTGGGATGATCAGCGCATTGAAAAAGTAACCCACAACAACAAGTCGGAACTATTCAAGCTGGAGCCAGAATTTGATATCGTC
>CAYTGC010000257.1:0-7221 GCA_964437195.1 uncultured Myxococcales bacterium
GGACCACGATACCTTTGACAATCTGCAGGTTATGTATGATGGGCCGTTTCGTTCCTCTTACGGATTCGTGCGGCGTTTTCATGAAGGAACGCGGGAGTTTGCTCGCATGGTTGAACCCCCTGATCCGCGTTTTGTGGACATCGAGATTTTACCGAATGGGAAGATGGGAGAGATTCGGCCTGTGCCTCCGCTTGAGGCATTTGATGAAACCGAACGACGGGGTTGGCTGCAATCCCATCTGGATCAGCTAAAAAAGTGAGTCGTCGCGTGCCTCTCCTCGTTGCGTTGTTGCTCCTTTTTGCCGTGATGGGCTCGCTGGTCTACTTGATCCGGCGAACCCAGCGCTTGGATGCAGACT
The DNA here is from genome assembly GCA_964437195.1 of uncultured Myxococcales bacterium. GTDB lineage: Bacteria > Myxococcota_A > Polyangia > Palsa-1104 > JAEUJZ01 > JAEUKA01. The sequence continues at coordinate 359 of CAYTGC010000257.1, forward strand.
TTGACCGCTTCATGCAGCAGCGGAAGTTCTCAGCACTGGCGAGTTGTCCAGTGGATGTCGAGCACCCCTTTGTGTATTCCAACCTCAGGACCTGTGACGCCTACCAAGGTCCGCTGTCGCCAGGGGCGGAGGGGAGCCCGATTTGGGTGCTCATCCTCGGTAGCCGCCAGAGAGAAGGGGCCATCGGTGGTGGCAACAAGATCATCGTGGACCGCTATGTGGGGATCTACCTTCCCAGCCGCAGCCTGACATTAGATGATGCGTGGCTGCTTGACTGGCAGAAGAAAGTGGCCGAGCGCGGTGACGGCTGGGCCAAGCAGACGGGCCTCAATGTGACAGAGCGCGAGCATGGACTGTTGGGGCCTCCTGAGTCCATGCCCATTCGCGCCGTGCGGACCAAAGATGGGGGCGTTCTCGTTGCTTGGCACTGCCTACATCTTGCAGATCGCCTAGAGAAGCGCCTGACCGAGCTAGCCCAGACGCTGCCGCAGAAAACCCAAGACCCAAGGAGTCCGTAGTGCAGATTGATTCCCATCCGGTAGCGTCTCCTCCTAGTCGTGCTGAGCTGTACCAGAGTGCCTACGCGCTGCTCTCTCAACCGCTCGCCACATCCGCAGAGTCACTTCAGCTCGTCATCGGAATGCGCCCACGGCCTGAAGACTACGCGCTGGTGTTTTCCGCTGAAGTTGTCGCCATCGCGCAGGCTCACTACGACTCTCTCTATGCGGTGCCGCGGCCTCTGTCTCGCGCTCCACACCAGACCGAGCTGCGGCTGTGGCTTGTGAGCAGCGACGAACTGCGAGATCGAGCGCCTTCCGCTAGCCAGTTTCCTGGAGGATACGCCGATATCGCTCACCTGCTACTTCCCGGTATTGTATGGGCTCACTGGAAGTATGTTGCACCCGGTAGCTTGTCGGGAATGGCCTACGATGGGCTGGCCTATGTCAAGGGTCGCTGGGTGTTCTTTCCCAAGCCGTTCCGGGCGCTATCGTCCAGGCAGACTACCGAGTCTGCAAGCCAGACCGAATCCCCACCGGCAGAGCCGACCGCCGCCGCAGCCACAGAGAGCAGCGCAGCTGGAACGGAGAGCATGCCACAGCCCGAAAAGACGGATGAGGCCTCCACGGATGGAGCACTGCCTCCCTCTGACAATCAAGTCTGGCAGGTGTGGAAGGAGTAATTTCGCGGTATCCACCCCGCGCGAGGGCATCTTAGGGCGGATCGCGAAGCCCGACGGATTACCGGGGATATCCCCGCACGGTTGGGTGCCGGTACAGGCGAGTAGACGGATCGACTCTCAGTCGCGGCGCAATCGCAATTCAGCCTGAGCACTGAACCCACACGACGAGGACTGGACCTGTTCATCCTAAACGCAATGCTCCACAACGGGCTCCCCTACAATCCACAACTCCAAACCTAAAATAGGGATTGACTGGGAATACATCTGCTTTTCCCTCAACCCGTCTGGTCAGGTTTATGGTGAACCGGTACAAAAGCTTGGATCAGTCAGAAGTTGGCGCGGCCGCTCATCCACTCGACAGTGCAGACGAGCCTGATAAGATGAGCTGCACTCTCGGATGTGACTCAAAGTGAGCCCTCAGCGGCTCATCGGGGTCGAAATCCATGCGCACTCTGTGCAGCTCGCTGACGCACTCCGAGTAACATCGCTGCGCTTCTTCTGTCTGCCCAAGCTTTGCGAAGAAAGTACAAGCGGACGCTAAAACTCGCCAAGTCGTCATACATGGTTCATCGGCCCGGAGGAACAGCAGCGCCTGCTCCATGGCTTGAATGGCAGACTGGTTGCTGCCGCGCGCATGCAATACCCATGCACGATGGGAATAGCCACCAGCCGCCATACTCCGCTGGGGAATGGGCGCGGCTAGCTCGATGAGTGCGGTGGACTGACGTTCCGCTTCATCAATATCTCCGAGATGGAGGAGACATGTCCCACTCAAGTATCGCACAAGGAATCGAACATCGAGAAACGAACCCGAGACAAGCCCCGGATCGGCTAGGAGTTCCAGCGCTGCCTGCACATCGCCTTGCTCAGCGAATGCCATCGCGCGGGCAGGCAAGACGAAGGACCTCAAGCGTGTTCGGGTCGCATCATCAATCGTCCGTTCGATCTCGTCGAGTATCGTATGCGCTTCACTCGGACAGAGTGCCCAAGAGTACACAATACTCAGCTCGAGTTGATATAGTAGCGACCAAAGGTGGTGACCATTGCGCTGGGCAACCGCTAGTCCATCCCGGAAGGTGCGTAGAGCAGAGCCCACGGTGCCTTGACAGCCGTACGCCGACCCAAGATGGAAGGTCAATCGGTAGTACTGGCTCACGTTTCCGGCCTGAAGCGCCCTGAACACCGCTGCTTCACCCAGCTTCGCCGCAGGATAGGACCGAGAGGTTAAGTAGAGCATGTGAATGGCCCGGCCGAACGTGTCCAGAGGGATGTCCTCTTCGGATTCTTCGACCAATGCAAGGCACTGGTCGGCATCTGCCTTGGTCCAGCTTCCCAGCGTTACGTTCATGTATCCGAGAAATCCCCGTGCCTCTCTCCGACTTCGCTGGTCAGAAATGGATTCGCTCAGACGAACGGCGTCCCGTGCGATGAGCTGCGCACGAATCGGATCGAACCAACTGACTTCGTCAGCGAGTTGCAGCATTGCGCGCAACGCGGACCCAAGCTCTCCGTGTTTGCGACAAGCCTGGATCTGTACCTCCAACTCACGGAAGAGTAGAGGATCTCCCATCGCACGTAGAACGGCGACCTTGTGTTCTCGCAGGGAGAGCGCGGCACGAATCTGCTCTCTCTGGTCGAGTTCTGGAATAAGCGATTCTGCTTGAGTCAGAAGTCCAAGCGCGTCTTTGGCTGCGAGTTGGCCTGAGAGCCGCCTTGCTGCCAGTTGCAAGTAGTGGATTGCGCGCTGTGACTCCTTGGCCTCTTGAAAGTGGTGAGCAAGCTCAAGCGCAACCTCGCTCAAGATCGCATCGAACGCTCGCTCCATGCGTAGACCCACACGCAAGTGATAGCGAACGCGATGTGTTGGCAACAACGTGCCGACAAGCACGTCGCGGAGAAGCGCATGATGAAAACGGTACCGAGCAGATAGCGTCCCATCTGGCCAACGACTGACGGAATCCTCAAGGATGGAGATCAGATCACGAAACGACAGAATCCTGGCCAGCGCAGTCTCAACGTTGGTAATCGGGAGATCGAGCGCAGCGGCAATCTCAGCTTCGCCCCAAACATCTCCACAAATGGCTGCTGCGCCTAAGATCGTCCTCTCAGACTCAGATAGTTGTTCGAGTCGACGCAACAGCAGCCCGCGAAGGCTGTCTGGAACGGCGTCCGCGAGCCTTTGCTCAAGCCACTTCGACATCGGACACGAACCCGACGGCTGTTCCGAGATGTCTACAGAAAGCGAATGTAGCAGCGCAGACAGAAAGAGGGGGTTTCCTCCACTGCGTCGGCACAGCGCGTGTCCCAAATCCATTGAGAAGCACTCGGGAGGAAGGTACGATTCAGCAAGCTGGCTGGTTTCTCCATCTGTCAATGGCTTGAGCTGGATACGGTGGGTTTTCGAGTTGCTTCCAATAGAATTCACCACTGCGTCGAATGCATCAGGGTCCGACAGCCGTTCCGCCGGGCGATAAGTTGCCATCAGCAAAATACGAGCAGGGACATGCTGGGCAGCAAAGTACCGAATAAACTCAAGCGTTTCAGGGTCGGCCCAGTGGACATCCTCGATTACGAATACTACCAACTGTCGCGCGGCCAGCGCTTCCAGCACAGACATCAGCTCCCGCCGCATCCGCTCCATCCCGACACCGATGGACCTTCGCTCGATCGAGCCGCGATCCTGGGGACTTGATGCCGTGCTTAGCCGGATGGACCATGCTGGGGCATAGGTTCGCAGGAACTCGCGCAAATTTCCATGGATTGGAGCACGGAGGGCAAACCGGAAGGCATCCACGATGGGCAAGAAGGACTCGCTTGGAGCCTGTAGTTGAACGCACTCTGCGCGCAAAAAGACCGGAGAAACCGATTCCTGGAGCTCGGCACAGAACTGCGCTACCAGGCGCGACTTTCCGCAACCGGCCTCCCCAGATACGAATACCGCCTGACGGGTTCCCGAGTTAGCCTCGAAGCAGAGCGCTTCCAGCAGCTTGCGCTCGGCTTGCCGACCGACAAACGGCAGCGATTGGACGGTCGTTGGCGGGCCGATCTCTCTGGACTGCCTTTGCAGGGGAGATTCAGCATCGCATTCGGCTCGGATTCGGCCAAGCCAGCTCCGCTCGGCCTCGCCAACGAAAGCGAGCAACTCTGGGTCAAGATTCAAGCGAAGTGCATCATGCTCAGGCCGTCCTCGCCCACCGACTGAGAGTTGGAGCAGCACATGTGTGCCATCACCCACTCGCAGATTGTTGGTGATGTCACGTCGCATGACGAGGATATCTCTCGATCCCTGGAACGAGGACAGACGTCGAATGTCAGCAAGCGACACAAATCCATCGGATGTCGAGCAGATGCCGGTTTCGGCAAGGAGTTCCTGCGATCGGCGCCGTGCAAGACCGAGCAGCCCAATAAGCAGTAGGAAGCGTGGACTGATCGTCTTCGCTTTGCCCTTCCAGCCGAGCACCGTTGCAAGTGAATCTGGCAGAGGGAATGATTCAAAGACCGCGTTGGCTCGACTGACTGCCCCATCAGTTGTCAGCCCCAACGTACCGTCATCACGCGAGTGGAAGAACAGTCGGACCATGTCTCGGTCGCATCGTACACCAAAGTTACACCAAGATTGCACTCGCATTTCACCCCGACCATCCACCGCCGCGCTCTATCGTTCGCTACGGAAACTTGTACTTGTGGTGAGGGTCGGGTGCTGTACGACCTACGCGGAGCGGAAACAATGCCGGTGCCTAGCGGATCAGACATGGCTCTCCTCGCGAAGCAGCGATTTGCCAAGGAGAAAATCTGTCTACCAGACGGGTTTGACCAGTTTTTTCCTCGCGATGGTATCCGCAAGCGTCAGTTCACAGATGCCTTTCCGTTGCAGGAACGCAATGTTCCACCTGTCATCGAGCCACCCGATCTGCTTTTTGATCGATATCTTCCGCTGCGTGCATTTGCGGAGCAGCAAGCCACAATGTCCCGGTGCTACGCCGAGTTCATTGATCAGATCTGTGCGGCCATAAGTGCAGCATGGGACTCTTGGCAGCAGACGGTGAAACTAACAGGTGTCACCTACACTGCTGGCACGGCCTTCGGCGGACAGATTATCGGTGCACCGTTCGCACCAACGATCATTGCACGTGGTCCAAACTCGCCATGGACCGCGATAATCGCGAACGCACTCACCGCAGCTTGGACACAATTTGAACTCTCGCTCAGGTTGGTTGGTGCTCCTCTGTTTATCGGAAATATGAGCATCCCGATACCACCCGGGGGCGATGCTCAGCCTGGCTTGCCTGGTGCAAGTGGACCTGTTCCGTTCAAGATAGCGTTCCCCAGCGCGGCTCCCATCCTAAAGACTGCGCTGGTCGGACTGATGGAGGCTGTGTCACCACCAGAAGCGAAGCCAGGTCGGCCCCCGCTATCTCTGGGACCACACACCAAGGTGCTTTACGAGGCGATTGCCACGGCAGTGACTACCAGCTTCGATTTTTGGACCGCAAGCTCAATGGTTGAGAGCAGTTCATTCCTCCTCATTTTCATGAACCCGTCTTTGACACCAATTCCGCGGATGGCAGGTATGTGTCCGTCAACGATTGCGCCGTTTCTTGTCACTCCAAAGCTGCCGCCAACCGTGTATACGCCTCAGCCATGGCAGATCCAATCCAGAATCGCAATCTAAGCAACACATAGCGTGATACTATGCCACCAGCCGCTACGCTCACAACCATTGCCAAGTCAGAGCATATACATATTGAGAAGCTATGTCCACTGTGTATTATTCTGCCAATACTGTTTCAGCGACTGCACATCGTATTTGGTCCTGTGGTCTCCGGATCGAACGATGTGTTCATCAATTCAAAACCAGCCGCCCGGGTGACAGATGTGGGAGTTGCTGTGCCTTGCTGCAACAGCAATACATATATGATTTTGAAAGGAAGCTCTACGGTTTATATCAATGGGCTACCGGCTGCCAGGATTGGCGATCCGACACTACATTGCAGTATTTATCCAGGTCAGCTAGAATCTAACGGATCTACAAATGTAAATATTGGCGATAGTGCTAGCATGGGGTTCGGATTCCCAGGATTATCTTCAACCCCGAAGGACAGTATTGACACATCTGGACATAGTCCTGCAGATGGAGCGAGCAGGGAATCGACTGCAGGACCCCACGCCGACGATCAAGTTGACGCGTCAGTCGACCCGACTGTTGCTAAATGGCGGCTCATCTTTGACGATGGACAGGTTGTTCGAGGTGCTCTATCGGATTTTCATGGAGGCTCTGGACGAAATGCAAGACTTCGCTCAGAAGAAGGCCTACACATTATCGATAATTTAGAGAAACACTCTTTCTATGGAGTTGATTTATCAGGGACTGAGACGTTGCGCGGAACAATTGTTGATCACGGGGGAGAACCAATTGCTGGAGCAGTAATTCATGTCTCACGTTCTTTCGGTGATGCAGAAGAAATAGTGTGTCGTTCCGATGGAAGCTTCGAACTATCCGGGCTACTGAAGGAAGAACCCTGCTCGGTAAGCATTCTCCGTGGTAAACATGCGCGTGGAAGATTCGTCGATGAAGACGGCCATGGCCTGCCCCGGACCCAAGCTGTCCTACATCTTGCTGACGACACTCGCGCAGCCATCGTTGCTGACTCAGATGGTTGGTTTGAACATCAAACTGCTGTAT
>CAYTGC010000258.1:0-7217 GCA_964437195.1 uncultured Myxococcales bacterium
TCAGGCTTTAAGTCTGTCAGCCCAATTCCTGGGTTTCCGTCAGCAACTTGTACGCTACGAATCACGTAGCAAAAGTGACGTTCAAGAATGGCCGTCCGAACCCAGGTGTCGCCGGGCGCAATCCCGACATCGTGCGATGAAACAGGACTTGTGAATGAATGGAGTGAAGCAGTGGCGTTTCCCTATTTGCCTTCCCAAGTGAGCCGTGCAGAACGGATGGTCACGTTGGCTGCTGGAACCGCTTTGACCGGGCTGTGCGACGTACAGTGTTGGACGGCACCTTCGTACTCTGGGACGTAGACCGTGCGCAAAGACAGGCCCCAGTTGCCGTACTTGAGCGGTTCGGTGCGCGCACTGTGCAGCACGATGTAGTCCGCATCGCACGGGTTGCCAAACGTCACCTCGCTTATCCCAAGTTCTTTCAGAAACGGTCCTGCGGGAAACGGTTTTCCGAAGCTCACGCTGAGTGATTTGCGCGCATCCGTGACGTTGAAGGAGTACGTAGCGCGCGGATCGTCCCACTCCGCCGGGCTGCGCTGGGTCGTTCGCTTTTTCAAATCTTCGACGAACTTGACGAGCGTGGCGGTGCTCGCATCACGGACGATGCTGAGCAGCGCGCTGCGCATGGCGTCGACGCTCGCGGCATCCCAGTCCGGTCGCGACAAGGGAGGCCGCGACCACCCCCACGAGAGTGTCTTGTCCGTTTCATGGACAGCGATTCTGCCCAGCGTCCACACTTTCCCGCTTGGACTCTGCTCGGGCTTTGCGCCGTGTTGGCCACCGATGGCAGACAGCGCGTCGCGGAGCTGTTCGTCTGTGAGTGTGATCGTCAGCGTGCTGACCGGCGGATCTTTTTCGTCACCGACCATCGGATTGGCAACCACAGCAAGCGAAACGGACGGCACGCCCAGCTTGATGGCCAGCTCCTTTTCGAATGCGAGTCGCTCCTTTTGATGACTGGGAGCCGACCCTGGGAATCCGGATACAGCACCAAGAACGGACGCAAACGAATGCAGCCGATCATCAGTGACATCCGCAAGTTTGAAAACGAGCGAGCGACCGAGCGGAGTGGGCCGTGGTGCCGGCTGTCCCGCCGTCGCAGTGCTCGCAATACAGAGTGCCGCTACAAGCAAAAGTCTGCGCATCTACAAATACCTTTCGGCTGCTGGGAATCCGCGCGTCAAGGGACCGGGATCAGAGTGAACAGAGTCGACAAGCCCCTGTAACAGCGTACCAAGAAGCTGCGCGCGACGTCAATCCGAGGCGGCGGCCACAGCGTCCATGCCAAAACGGCCAAGCGCCGCTCCATATTTGAGCACTCGACTTCCGCTTCAAGTTGATGCACAACAAGCTGACGATGGTTCACGGTTGCAAACATGACTCATCGACGGACAGCTTTTTTGAACCGGTGCATCGACTGATGCACGGTTGCACCTTTCTACATGCGCGTTGGCCTTGGCAATAAGCAGAGAAAGCAGAGCGAATCGTGATGACCGAAACCAATTACTATGAACGGAATTCACAGACGACGCGCGATGGCAACGAGACGCGCTATCCGACAAACCACGTTCAGTTTTCTTCCATTTTGCGCCCACTTGATTGGCTTGATCGTCTAATCGGGGAAGATCGATTCCGTCCGTTCTCGCTGTCGAAAATCATGCTTGCAGAGTTTGATCGCGGATCTGCCTTTGATTCGGTCTTAGGAACCAAGCAAGAATTGTCTGATACCAGGAAACTGGTCGAAATCGCTGCCTACGGGTTCGATAACAATCCACATTTATCCCCGTCCGGTCGACTGTTATTGAAATTATTCTCAATGAATCTCTTGAAGAACAGACAACGAATCCTCACATTTTATCATAATCACAGAGATTATATTGATAAAAATGGAAAGATGGCTGCGCCGCTGATTATTACTGGATTGCCCCGTTCAGGAACCACGCTTCTACAGCGACTGATCAGCGAAGACCCGCTGACTCGCTCACCGTATACATTCGAGCTAGAGTCGCCACTGCCACCACTAACCAAACAGCAGAACCCGCTGACAGATCCACGTATCAAAGCCAGTGCATCGTCGCTCAGAATGCTGGCTCGGCTGGCTCCGGGTTTCATTGACAAGCTCAATCAGTCCCATTATTGGTCAGCAACAGAAATGGAAGAATCGCTGATTTATATGTTAGCACATAACGGCATACCAATGATGAACGGAGCCCATGCAGGGCATAATTTTATGGAACATTTTCTGAACCTGGAAGGAAAGCGATCCATTTTCCAATATGAGCGGCTGTTCTTCAGCATTTTAGATGCCTATAATCCAGCCAAATCGCACTGGACTTTGAAAGCCCCCAACTACGCCCCCTGGTTCCCGCTTATCTTTGATGCGTATCCTGATGCACGGGTTGTTGTGACACATCGCAACCCAGTGGTAACACTTCCATCATATTGCCGGCTGATGGAGTCATGGTGCATTCCATTTGATCGCAACGGCAGCTTCGACAAACACACTTTCGCAAAATTGTCCGAGCAGTTTATTGCGGCATCACTAAATACGCCGATGCAGTTCAGGAATCAAAACCCGCACCGACAATCACAGATTTTTGACTGTATGTACGCTGAACTATTCTCAGATCCGATTGGAATGGTCAAGTCCGTCTATAAGAAATTCAATCTTGAATACACGACTGAATTCGAAAACAGAATGAAGATATATCTAAATGAGAATCAAGCAGGGAAATACGGAAGACATAACTATTCACTAGAGGAGTATGGATTTTCAGCCGATGAAGTGTATCAGTCTTACCAGACCTATATGCAGTCTTATGGGTTCACTATTTTGCATCAAACCAAGCGGCCAAGTTCTTTGGGAAGCGACGTTTCATCGGGGTAGATGGTTTTCTTGCCATCTGTCTTTCCACCCCAAAAAGGAGCGATGTCAACATGATCCGGACACTGGCGTACAGAATTGATGGACTACACTCGCTGATCGGGAAAGTCCTGACCATTGAACAATGGGCTGACAAACTCCAAGTTCCCAATCGAAAGACAGAAGGTACGCTGTCCGGAACAGATATTTCGCGGATTCTTGGTATTTTTGGAAAAAGCTGGGAACCCGACTTGTTTCGCGACAGTACAACAATTACACAAGTAGCAAGACAAGCACTGCTATCCGCGCAAATGTCCCCGGCAGAGGTAGATGCGGTCCTTATCGTAACTTGCACGCCTTATGAAATTATGCTGGACCAAGACTCATTTCGACTCCTCCGCGAAATTGGCATTCCTGATCATGTTGTTCCGATCCAGCTTGGAGCCGGCTGTGCTGGCCTCGCGCGTGCCATTGGTATCGCTTCGCAGCTTCAAGCAAACAACGTGCTGATTGTTTCATACAATGTTCCAAGTTTATTATCAGAAAGTGACGCAGGCGTAATGGTTGATCTCTATCGTGACAATCCGGATCATCCATTCCGTCATATTCTGTGGACTTCGCCAGCGATCTTCTCTGACGCCGCCGCAGCACTGGTGCTGCGCCGAACCGAAAAAGCAACCGGCTTCAGTATTTATTCAAGAGATTCGTTGCGCTTTGGCGACGGTCCGGGCTTTCTAGATCCACTCATCCATTACTATGGAGGAGGTGCGAGCCGACCACTCCACCAGCAGGGCGCCGTATCATCAGCAGTTTATGCAATGGCCGGCGATCAAGTGAAACGCTATTACACAGATGGAATGATGCTAAATCATCATAACTTGGAAGCAGCGTGTCCTGATTATCTTTCAAAGGTCAAGCGTATCTATACACACCAGGCAAGTCCGGCCCTGATTGCCGAGTTCATGAGTCGCGCACACTTGCCACCAAACAAGGCGCCGACCAATGCCGCACAGCTTGGGAACTTGGTTACGCCCTGCACCATGCGCCTGATGCATGATGATGTGCTGGCCGGTGTCGTGAATGAAGGCGAAGAAGTGTGCTTTTCAGTCGTTGGGGCAGGACCAGAGCGGGGAGCGTTCGTGCTTCCAGTCGGCCCGATCCAAACGACGGCGCAGCCCAACTGACACGCGGTGCCTAGACGGTTGCCAGCGCAGCTTCGAGCGCAGACTCATACTCATCTTTCGGGAACCAGCCCAGTTCTTGATGAGCGCGCTGGCAAGATATCTCATAGTCATATCCAGCCAAAACGATCGATATACGGGTGATCGGCGGCTCGCCTGATTTCCCGATTTTCGCCCACCCCCACTCCAGCAGACCCACCGGGGCAAACAGCAGCGAGGTTGGCAAATATGTAGAAGGAACGCGAAGGTTTCTTTTGTTGCCGACGAGCTGAAGCACATCAGCTACCGCGATGTGCCGATGCCCTGATATGTTGTATGATTTCCCAATCGTATCGTCTTTTTCGACAACCCGCGCGATGGCATCTACACAATCATCAATGCAGACAATCGGAAGCCGGTTCGATGGCTTGCCGGCCATGAGCGAGATTGGGAATGTTAGCATATCAATCATCCGCGGTACTGCGTTCCGATCACGCGCGCCGATCACAATGGACGGACGCAATGTGGTCGCGCGGATCTTTCCCGCGGCGTGAGCTTTCCATATCAGCTCCTCAGAAATCACTTTTTCGCGCACGTAGTGATTCCATGATTGTGGCACATGATCAAATTCGACCGACTCTGTGACGGGTTTCCCGTGTGGCTTGAGCCCGTATACTGCGATCGAGCTCAGGTGGACAAATCGGGCAACACCTTCCTGGTGGGCCGCTTCTATGAGCCGCTCTGTTCCCAATACACCGATTTCGTAGTAATGTGACCAATCACCAAAACTGCCGACAACCGCTGCGGTGTGAACGACAATATCAATGTTCTTACAGGCACTTCGTAGGCTATCAGGATCAGAAAGATCACCGTAACAGATTTCGATCGCGCTTTTTTCTAAATGACGAATGTCGCTCGTGCGGCGAACCAGCGCGCGCACCGTCGCTCCGGCCTGGGACAGGACGTTGCAGGTGTGACCACCGATAAAACCGCTGGCACCAGTTACCAAAACACGAAGAGGCGGACGTTCCATGATGTATCTCGTTTGGATTCGATTTGGGTAGTTTATCAATTCGATCTAACTTCCCAAATCTATCCTTGCAAGGATTTTTTCTTGTTCGCCGACGAGCTTAGCGCCCCCATAATGCTGGTTACAATCAGCGGAACCACGGTTGTCACCAGACCGTATGTCAGGACAGCAGCCTCTGTCGCTGGATCGGAAAAATAGTTAGAACTGACAAGCAAAGCCAGTGAAATGTTGCGAACGCCAGTGATGGCAGAATAAGTACGCCGCTCAGCACCTTGATTGCTAGACAGTGCACCGACTGCCAGGTTTATTAAAACCAACAATGCACAGAGCAAAAGACCAGAGACACCAAGCTGAAGAACTACACCGCCTTTTGTAATCAGCAATCCACCCACGACCAATATCAGAAGAATATTTGCTAACTGTCGAGCTGGTGCACTCAGACGTTCAGCAACTGGCTGGTTCAGATGTCGAATCAACATTCCGATAAGCAGCGGAAGGAGCTGAATCATACATAGCATCGCAATCATCGGAACGACCAAATGATTCAGATCAATTGAAAGAGAGCGACCCGCAAGCCAAGAAATGGTAAGGGGTGTAGTAAACACGCTAAGCAGCACCAGCAATACCATGACCGTTACGGCAGTTGCGGCATGACCATTGGCACGCAGCGCGAAGAGGGGGCCCGCCGGACCTGCCGGGCTTGCGGCGCAGATCAAGATTCCCACTGCCGAAGCAGGTGAAAGATGAAACAAGCCGACCACAGCCGACGCAATGCCAGGCACCACGGTAAGGTTTAGGAACAGCGAGAATAGCAGTGGAATCCGCCTCTTCCATACCGTGGAAAAGTCTCGCGGACTGCAGCCAAGGCCGATGGCCACCATCAGGGCCACGACCATCACGGAGACAACGAAGCGCTGCATCGGCTTAGCTTATCATGAGCAGTTTCACTGTCTGCGGATACCACTGTCCTCCACGCTTGGGAAAGTGTCCCGCTTGCGCAAGGCGGAGACCAATCTCGCGCAGACTCAGACCCTGTTCTTTTAGATACAGCGCCAGACCGCGCGGACTTGCGCGATCATGGAACACAGCAGAGCGCAGCAGATCCATCACCGAACTGACTTTGTATTCCGCCGCTTTGAGCGGCCTTAGTCCGGCTTTGTTTAGTTCCTTGGCAATAAATTCGTATGTTCTGTCGTCGCTGCGCAGCTCATACGCAATCTTGTAGGCACGCTGCCTATCAAACACCCGCGGACTGTCAATTGCGCGGGTTTTGTGTATGCCTTGCGTGCGCAACAGCTCGTAAATTTTGCAGTCTGTCCACACTTGGTTTCCGTAGCGCGGCTTGACTTTTTCATGATTCAGTCGCTGCGCAATTTCCGCCATTCCGACTCCGCTGCGATACCAGTCGTTGATCTTCTGTAACCAGGGAAATTGTTCCGGATCTTCGACGAGACGCCGCAGCCTGCCATCTTGCACCGTGCGGAAACCAAACGGGACTTTCCCATAGTGCCCACCTTGCTGCTGGATGTGCCGCACTGTGGACTTGACCCGTTCTGAAGTGTTCTGCCGCTCGATCTGTCCGATGATCGCCAGGAACGGCAAGAGCATCTTGGACACCGGCTCGAACGTGTTGATTCCGTCGCGGATCGCCACGAAGTTGCAGCCGCAGGGTTCCAGCAAGTCTTCGTTTATTGTCAGCAGATCGCGCAGCGAGCGGGTCAACCGATCCAGCTTGGTCACGACGACCGCAGCGATCCGCCCACCTGCGTCTTTGATGTTTTTCGCCATCTGCTTGAACGCCGGACGATCGGTGTTTTTCGCAGAGAAGCCGCCGTCGACAAAGATTTCCTCGATGATCCAGCCACGATCCTGCGCGTAGCGACGGATTTCCTCCTGCTGGGCGTCGAGCGACAGACCATATTGGGCCTGCATGTCGGTGGAAACGCGGCAGTAACCATAGACTCTAGTCATGTTACCTATATTACATGTAGAACTGCCCTAAGTGGAAGATAGATGTGCGGCGTCCGTGTGGGGTGGATTGGGTGATCTTTCCGTCGCTGTACCGCCAGCTACGACGACTTACGCCAGAGCCTATTTTTTTTCCAATTTTCACAGTGAACTATCCCACTTTTATGGGCGGCGGTGAGGGCGGCGCAGAGCTGGT
>CAYTGC010000259.1:0-7215 GCA_964437195.1 uncultured Myxococcales bacterium
CCAAAGAGTCCGAAGGCAAGATGGGCAAAAAGGACACGAGCCAGAAGAACAAGCTCTACAACATCAAGGGCCCGCAAGATAACAAGGACATCAAGCTGGCCAAGGAAGCCGCCAAAGACGCAGCGAAGAACGCCGGTGTTCTCGGCCTCATCCGCTCGGGCCAGATGGGCAACATGGCCTCGATCTTCGGTCGTGACTCGGCTCTCGGTAAGGACGCGTCGGACGCAATGGGTGGTCTCGTCGGTACGGAAGCTGGTGACGCGTACGGTGGCGGTGGCTTCGGCCTCGTCGGCGCTGGCGGCGGCGGCGGTGGTACGGGCGAAGGCACGATCGGTCTTGGCAACATCGGCACCGTCGGTCACGGCGCTGGCGGTGGTGGCTACGGCGCCAAGGTTGGTGCCCTCAAGGGTCGCAAGGCAGGCGCTCCGGAAGTCGTTCCCGGCACTGCGGAAGTTCGTGGCTCGCTCGACAAGGAACTGATTCGCCGCATCATTCGTCGCCACATCAACGAAGTGAAGTTCTGCTACGAGCGTGAGCTGACCCGCACCCCGAACATGGAAGGCCGCGTCATGGTCAACTTCACCATCGGACCGACAGGCGCAGTCGTGGCCAGCATCGTGCAGTCGTCGACCCTCGGTAACCCCGTCGTCGAGCAGTGCATCGCTGGCGCGCTCCGTCGCTGGGAGTTCCCACGTCCGCAGGGTGGTATCGTCGTCGTGACCTATCCGTTCGTCCTCAAGGCCGCTGGCGGCGAATAACCGCTCCCCAAGGCCCGGCTGGGCCTTCCCAAACCAAGCCCAGCCGATACGCTCTCCTGCCGACCTCTCTCCCACCGACCTCTCTCCCGACGACCTCACTGCTTCCTCTGGTTCAAGTTCACCCGTCGCTGCTTCGATTTTTCCTTCGCGCCAAGTGACTGCTAACACCGCCAAATGTCAGCAAAAACGGCTCCGTCTCGTACATCGCTCAGACACATTGGAGTTTTGATAGTGGCCTTGCTGGCTTGAAACTGGATTTTCAAGCGGAGTGGCCGCCCAGGGCCCAGCGCGGGCTTGCCCATGGGCAAATCGTGCAGTTTCAGACGGGGAAGAACAGGTATTCGTCGAGTCTTCTGGTTGGCCCGGGGCTTGCGAAAGGGATAGGGCATGAACACAACCCTCTCCTCCCAGACCCTGCGCTCGCTCCCTCGGCGGAGCCGCGCTTCCAGGAAGTTTGTAGGCGCTCTTGAAGCCAGGCTCGCAGCCTGTGACACGACGGCAAACGACACGACCGCCGCTTCGCAGGATGGCTGTGTCGGAGAGCCGGAAGCCACGCTCGATGCGCACCAAGCAGAAGCCCAAAAGTGGGCCGGGCTGACTGGGCCGGCGCTACGCAACGATCGAAAAGCCCGCGCCCAGCTGTGTGAGCGCCTGCTTCCGTTCTTTCACCGGGTCGTGGCCAAGCTGAGCTTCCGCTTTGGCCGGGTCACGCAAGAGACGATTCGCCAGGAGTCGCTGGACATGGTCCAGTACGTGACCTGCGCCTTTCTGGAAGACATGAATCTGCCGGACGGTGTGCTTGCACGGTGGCGACCTGCCCAGGGGACGCTGGAGGCGTGGCTGCGTCCGTTTGTGACCTGTCGGGCGCTGGACTGTCTGCGAAAACGGAAGCGGCCGCTGGCAGAGATGGGTTTGGCAGAGCTGCTGCCGCAAGTCCTGGAAGATGAGCTTTGGGCGCTGCACTCGGCTTTGCCGAACGCTACCGCGCAGATCGAGCACCGCGATGTGTTGGCGAAGCTGTGCGAGCGGATTCTTACCGAGCCCCACCTGGGCCCAGAAACGCTGACGCTGCTTACGCGGCTGTTCTGGCAGGAAGAAGACCGCGAGGAAGTGGCAGCCAGCATGGGACTCAAGCGAAACACGCTGGATGTCCGTGTGAAGCGGATGCGTGAGCAGCTCAGTCGGATCTGCGTCGAGCTGGGCGTACCGTTTGGACAGCCTTGAGCAAGCGAACCAAAGCGGAAACAGCGCGCGGTGGTCACATCACAAAAACCCACTGCGTAACGCATGCAGGTAGCTGCTTGCATGGACCCAAACAAACTCAACTACATCTTAGGTCGCGTCGCTTGTGCAGACCGTGAAGAACTGCTCGACAGGCTACAACGCGACGAGCTGTCCGACGCAGAGCAATTTGCGCTGCGAAACTCTGCTTCTGAAGAGGATCGGGCTCTCTTCGAGCTCTTTCGTCCGCTCGACAGCGGTGAGATGGCACAGATCTTGTCCCTTGCCCTTGGCGACAAAGCGGGGAACTAACCGCCGTGACCGGATCGGTGGAGGACTCCGTGGAAGTTCGGACGAGCCCGCGGTCCGCCGAAGCCGCCGCGCGATCGCGAGTAGAAGATCGGACTGTGGACCACGGTGACGCGCGGCCTTGGGATGTAGAATCTGCGACGTGAAACCACGACCATGGGCTGCGGATTGTCCAGTTCATCGAGCCCCAGCATCGAAATCGACAGACCGGCTTGCGAGTAACGCAAAAACGTCTCGTGGAGATCGTCTTCTTCGACGGCATTATCCGGATCGCCACCGAGCGTTTCGGTCACATACACAATCCGCCGAATGCCTCGTTCCTGAAGCTGCGCCGGTTCGGGAAAGTCAGATGTCGTGAGGTAATAGCGATTGTCGATGGTTTCTTCGTCGGGTTCGTGATCCCGATAAGCCAGCCGCCAGGAATCGAGCAAAAACACCGGGCGGCTTCCGCTGATTCCGGCTTCAGGCAGGCGAGGGCGCATCGTGACCAGCGCAGCCAGGGTTTCTTCGGCGGGAATCAGCTCCTTTTGGGCGGGCCAGTTGTTGAACGTCAGCACCAGGGAAACCGGATGCGGTGCGGCGTGACTCAGCGCATTGCCAAACGCAACCGCTGCTGCGCCTCGAAGGTCAACCACCCACAGTGTGTCAGGAGGAAGACCGGCGGCCCCCAGGCGTCCGCCAAGAACCTCGGCGCGCGCAAGGATGGCCAGGCTGCGGATATCCGGAAGCTCCCCGACAGACACCTGTTCACCAAGGGAAGACAAGAGCGTCCATTTGTTAAACCGCGACCACGGATCATCGAGAGGAAGCTGCCATGCCGCAAACGCCCGCTGGGCGGACGGAAGCAGCAGACTCGTCGGCGCCGGAATGCTCTCTGCTCGGGCGAGAAAATCCACGGATGGCGGACGAAAAGTGGCGCAGGACCCGGCGAACAGGAAAAGTGGGACAACGAGCTTGGTCTGCATCAGACATCCTTTCCTGCATCCGGAATCACAAACACCGGCAAACAAAGAGCGCTGTGAGATGCATGACTATCGGGCGTCACTCGCGCAAAGTATCCACAGAAATTTCCGTCGAGAACATAGGCTCCCAAGGTGAGCAGGAGTGGACCATAGGGACTCGCGAGCGGCCTTTGCGCAACGAACTGCTGCACCACCCAGACTTCCCCCTGCGCGTACTCCGCGTGGGCCTTGCGGAGCACGTTCTGCCAGTCTGTATCCCTGAGCAGAGAACCAACGAAGACTTCTTCTCCGACTCGGCCCAGCGCTCTCTTTAAGACCCAGCGTGGGCGTTCAGCAAAGAGTTTTTCGAGGGAAAGATCGAGCAGCGAGTAGGTCAAAGGAAGGTACGGAAGGGCGCTCTTTTGCTCTGTGGTCAAGGTCTCTGCAAGCGCATGCACGCGGGCAAAAGCGAGCTTGGACTGCGTGTAGATCTCGGCGAAGTTCGACAGCGTTCGGACCGACCCAGCCGCGACTGCATCCACAATGGCAGACAGATTGCGCTGACCATCCATGTATTCGGTCGGAAAGTAACGATACAGGACAGAGACGCGCTCCTCGCCGATTCGCAGACCTTTTCCCTGCCGTCGGAGAGCAGTTGGGGATGCCATGATGGCCGGAACGCCGCGTCTGCGTAGCTCCCGGTGGATGAGCGCGCAGACTTGCAGGTCTTCGGCGTACGCAGTGGCATAAATGAGGGCAATGGTTCCTTCTCCGTTGCGCAAATCGGAAAGCGCGTTGCAGAGTGCAGAAACCACCGACGTTGGATTCAATCCCGAGTAGAATCCCGCAGCCTGTGCCAAAAGAGGCAGACCAAGTGCTTCATTATGTCCGCCTGGGCAGTCTGCATTGATCTCACAAGCGCGAAATCCATCTTCACCGTACAGCAGATCAACGCGATACAGATAGCGGTGATCGCGGGCAGCATGCGATGCGGCAGCGAGCCGCATCACAGAGTCTGAAAATCCGTACTGGGAGGCTTCTTGATTGTCAGAAAGGGCCCGGGCGGCAACTTGGGAAACCAGCTTTGCCGTCGAGACGGCACATTCTACCGCCAAAGCGTGCTGATTGTGAGAAAGCACAATCGGATGCAAATCGACCCGGCGCTCGCCACTCACGTAGGCGTCGAAGATCAGATAGTTTTTCGCCAGCGCTTGTTCCAAAATCGGATTGGCCAACGGCTCGCGCACGCCGAGCGATGCGACTGAGATCGCAGAGGACCTTGGCTCTGTCGATGCCAGCGTAGTGTCGAGGTGCGGTTCGATCACTTCATTCGCTCCTTGAGATTGCGAAACAGCGCTGGATCCTCACTTCCTAGCCCGTAGTAAAGGACTCCTACCTCTGCTGGCACCTGCTGATCCACTTCAGACAAGGTACGCAGCAGACTCTGGGAATCGTCAAAGTAAATGGTCGAGACACCACCGGCTTCGGAAAAGGTAAAGTAGAGTGAGTCCGTATCGTCGTGACGCCGTACCTCGATGTGATGGTGTGCGGCGAGTCCTGCTGCCTCAAGGTACGATACCTGACGCTGCCTTTGTCCATTGCCAAAGTAGGTTCCGTACAGTGGCAAGGAGAACGACAGCGTCGAAGTGCCGACCTGCGGGCGGGCAAAAGACACCACAGTGGAAATCCAATCGGAAGCCGTCGTTGGACCCGGTTCTCCGTCGCAGCAGTGGAGATCAAGCGTCATCAGATAGCTGTGTGACAGCTGATTGGCAAGGGCCGCCAGCTTGATCGCGTCACCCGCAGGAACATCGCTGGGCGTCATCGATTGGGGGGGCGCAAACAGACTGATTTTCCGGTTCGGAACGGCTGCGGACAGCTCGCTCACAAATGCGCGAAAGCTGGCTTCTGACTTTGCCGCAAGGGCAGGGGGAACGACTGTGATTCCATTCGCCAGCGGCGCATAGGCAGAGATCGAAGCCGTCAGCGCAGCGCGCCTTGTGCTGTCTGCGAGCACACTGTCTAGCGTACTCTGCCCGGCGGTTGGATCTTCGCCGGTCGTGACACCTAGCTGCACCCGATAACCGCGCTGTTGCAGCGAAGCAACCACGGCTGAAACGCTCGCACGATCAGCCGGCGCGAGTGGTTCTGCGATTCCATCCCGGACATACAGACAGATCAAAATGACATCACCCACCACGGCGCGGGTGTCATCCGCCTCTAGCGTTGCCGTCTGCCAAGGATCGATTCCGCAGCTCTCCACTACCACTGTCCCGTTGCGCTTCTTCACGCTGTCAGGAAGGGTTGATGGACTGCCGCAAGCGCCTAGCCACAGCAGAAAGAGGGGCAGCGCGACGCGACGTGGCGAAGACAGGAAACTCGTCATCATGGACTCCTAAGCGCCGACCAGGCCGATGAATGCAATGCCGAGCAGCAGATGGAATTGGCTTCCCATCGCGGGGCGTGGCGGTCCTTCATCTTGAGGCAAGAGGACCTGTGGATTGGAATCGACGCGGCCGCATCCGCCCATCCGCACGTCCAAAAGCCAGTAGCTCTGAGATGATCGCTGGATGCGCACTCCAATCGCACCCTCTCCACCAACATGCCATGCAGACTCGGTTGTTTGACCGGGAATGTTTTCCGGTAGGAATCGACGGGAAAACTGAGATACCAGGGCGGCGCCCAGATAGAGCGTGCTCGGAGATGCGAACAGATCAAACTGAAAGCCCAGCGAAAGCGGTACATCCACCCGTCGATACGTTGTCTGTGTAAAGTACAGTGCGCCCGCCCTCAGCTCGGGCCGCATCCTTCCGGTGTTAGGAATCGCGTGCAGGAGTCCGCCGATTCCGGGCGCCACCACCGCGCGATTGGCCATCACTGCAAATTCAAAAGACGCCCCGATTCCTAGGAGTCCGCGATAGTCTCCGTATTCTGGGGTCGGCGCCGTGCGTTTCGATGCTGAAGTGGACAAGTCAGGCTCAGGAGCAGACGGCGGAGGTGGCAGTGGCGGATCGTTTCCTTGGGCAGTTGGTGGCGTGGTTGGTCCTGGTTCTGTCGGCTGTCCCAAGTGGTAAAGCCGACGTGACAGAAGGTGTCCGAATGGATCATAGGTCTCTACCAGTCCCTCCAGCAGACCGCCCAGGAATGTCAGGGATTCGGAAACACTTCCACTTGGATAGTAGGTTGTCACGACTCCGCTTACATTTTCATAACGACACACTGCTTCGCGGATGGATACCCCACCACAGAGGATCCGTGACAGCTTGCCAGTTGGTAACAGCTCAGGCGTTGCAGTGCCCGCGGAAACCGTCGGTGGCGGTGGAAGTTGTGGAATGTCCGCAGCGGGAGCATCGGGGAGAGGCGAAACCGCGACAACACCGTCTCTGACTTGCTGGGCGCGTGCTGTTCCCCCGCTGGAAAATCCGGCGATACAGAGCGCGGCAAGGCATCCTTTTGCACTTGAGCGGGCACGCATGGTGCCAGTGTATCAGCAGTCGCAGGTATCTCAGACAATCTTACAAGAAATGGAGTTGATACAAGGAGATTGCCGTGACGCCGCGATCGACATACGCTGGCAGCGTTCCCAGACTGTCTACACACGGAGGAACTCCTATGAAATCAACACGTATCGCGCTTGTCGGTCTTGTGCTTTGCGGAGCTTCGTTGCCCTTTTTGACAGGGGCTGGCGGTGGTGGTTGTGGCTCTTTCACGTCGACGTCCCCGGCTCCGGATGTGTCTGGAACCTGGACGATAGCGTACGGCAGCAATCTGACGGTCAAGGTCACGTTGGGGGGCGTGGTCTACAGCCAAGAGCTAACCCCCAGTGGGGGCTCCTTCACCATTTCGCATCAAGGCAAACCGTATAGCTTCAACCTCGATTGTGCGCGACCGGAGGTGGTCTGTCCGAGCGAAGTGTGGCCCACCACGGTGATGATCGACCAGCGCGACACCATGTACAAGCACCGGATGTGGGTGAAGATCCCGGT
>CAYTGC010000260.1:0-7198 GCA_964437195.1 uncultured Myxococcales bacterium
GCGCAGGTGCAGCAAGTGATGGAGGGGCGGTTTGAGGGGTATTACTCGTCGCAGAATGGCGATGCTGGCCCATTCGGTTGATGCGTCCGACTTGGACGACGGTTGTAGGTTGACCATTGCAAGACAGCGACACCACGAGCTACTGTCCGGCTCACGAGAGGTTCCATGAGAAAAGCACTGCTCCTCGGATGTTTGGTGTTGGCCCTTGGCTGCCAGCGTGGTGTGGTCATTCCCGACTGTAACCCAGTCTGCTCAACTGGTTTTCAATGCAGCCTTGGAACTTGCCAGCCAGACGCACTAAGTCTATGGGTCGTCACTGTCGAGAAGGGCGTGATTCAGGAACGTAACGCCCATCATGACGCATGGGATGCATTCGGGGGCGCGCCCGATCCAAGCGCGTGCTTGACAATTAGCGGCCAACGCACCTGTACGAGCACCGTTCGGGATTCCTTTCAGCCGACGTGGTTTGAGTCGCTGCCGCCGATGACCGCAGGCACCTTGATGTCGTCGATTTCCGTTGAAATCTGGGATCGAGACGCCAGCTTCGACGATCCGATCTGCCGCCCCGGAGAGGCGCTTATCTCCAAGGATGATCTTGCACGCGGGAACTGGCACTTTGGCTGCGAGCTTGGCTCGGTGGAAGTGAAGCTAACCCCGTACCATCAGCAGGCGGCCACAGCGTTCTCAGGGCGCTGACAGGGAACGAGCGGCAGGTGCAGCCTGCTGCTGCTCCTGCCAGTACTGCCAGCCAAAGTATGCGAGCCCACAAAGGACCAGCCAAAGAGCAACTGTCCGCATCCCCGAGCCACTCCTCGATCCGGAAGACACAGCCTCGGCAGTTTGAGCGGCCTCAACTGGCACGACGACAGGCGTGCTAACGGATGGCGTTATTTCGAGAGCTGGGCCGCTCGAAGGAGTTCGATTGCTCGCGGCTATCGATTCTTGAGCCGACGCGATACGGACCGAACTGCTGCCACAGCGGGCGCACTTGTCTGCACGATCTTGTCCACGAGGATACCATTGCTTCTGACAAGCATCGCAAACGTTTAGCGGTCGTTTCTGGGCCATCCTAGTTTGCTCCTCAAGTGTGGTCGGAACCTACCGCGTTCGCAGCCCCAGATTCAAGACGAACGGAACATCATCGGCCACGGTCAGCACCGCGTGTCGTGGCGTCAACAGGACTCGCAGAACCGGCCACTCCAGCGGCAGGTATTGCAACAACCGGCCAGTAGCCGTCAATCAGCGAGTACCAAGATCGGAGATTTTGCGCCGTCCAGCGTCGCGTTCCATTTCTCCATCGGAGGGCCGAATGCAGTCGCGCCCGCGCGTGGAGTTCCCGCCAAAAACAGAAGTACAGGTCCAGAGGCTCCCCAAATTTCAGCGTAACGCTGCACTTGAGTTTGAGCGCGGTCGCGCTCGCCCGTCCCTTTACTATGGAGTTCGTATTTCAACTCGATCGCGACGCACTCATCTACGACGAGATCAACGCGCCGACGCTCACCGTTACTCTCGATCCATCTCTCAACGGCAACCTGATAGCCTTGCTGACGCAAAAAGAATGCGATGTCGTCCCGACAACGGTTCTCGCTGCAAACGTCGAGCCCCGGTTCCCAACGAGCCAAGGCGGACAGCAGCCTCCCTACAAAATCGCCCTGGAACGCCTCACCGATTCGTGGGTGAATACTGCTATCTCGACGGGCTAACACCGGGTCAACGCCATCGAGCGAATCCACTGTGCGCAACGCCGATGGACGACGATTGCCAACCGGTCTTCGCAAAAATGCGGCGGCGGCACAGATCGCTACCGGGACAGATAACGCACAAACAGTCTTATGCACCCCGATCTCCAAACGAAAAACCTGCTCAAGGAAATGGCGAGGCGTCGCCAAAAAGGAGCCAGCCACGATGTGTGACTCAAGGAAATTCATGGCTTTCCATGCGAGCCACCGTAATAGGCCGGTCGCACCGCGAAGAGCCATAAGGACCACACACAGTGTTGCGCCAAGTCGAGCCAGGAACGGTGCAGGCGAGTCTCGCCACATCAGGTGCCAGTAACGACGAATCTGCTCGACTCCGATCGAGAGCATGCTAGGTCCCCTCATCCGGCTGGTCGGGGCATTGTCTCCATCCTCATCGACTGCCGATAAGGCCAGCAATCGTCCGGCAATCAGAATCAATCCGAGGCCGAGAAACGCAAAGGTGGCCAGGAACGTCACCGGCTCATGGGAACTCGCCTTGTGCTCGGGATTGCCACCACGAAGATACTGGTCCCAAAGTGGAGCAAAAAAGACCTGTAGCACAGCAGCAGCGACCAAGAGTCTTCCTCGGATTCCATCGCTCAGGTAGTCCACGTCGAGTAAGAACCGCACCGTCCTTTGCCGCATTCACACCTCCAGGGCGGTGCGAAACGTATGCCTATCGACGGCTCTAGATCAATGGACGAGATGAGCAGCAACCAGTTTGACGGCGTCCGACATCGCCCATGATGGAACGGCAGCAGCCCGGCAACTGTCTTTATATAAGCAAATATTCAAGTCTTCAATATTGCACAACCTTCTCGCCCACCAAACCCGTCTTCTGCTACGATGATTGCGCACCATCCTACTCATTCGGATCGGCCCTGACCGTCGGTGATGGCCATCCTTTTCGCTGGATTTGCTGCCATGGGAAAGAAACATCGGAATCGTCCGTCTGCGCCTCCGGGGGGCACTGCTTCCGCTTCCGCACCATCGGGGGAACGGTCGCCTTGGTACACGACGCTGAAGATTGAACAGAATGGGCACTTCGTCTATGTGACGACGATTCCCATCGACGAGCTGTTTGACTACTGCGTCGTCGAGCGGCGGCACGAGAACGCGATTGATGGCTTTCAGCGTCGGCTCAACCGCGCGCGGGCCGAAGAGATTGCAGAGTACCTGAACACCGAGGGCAACTCGATTCCCATCAACATCGTGCTGTCTGCGCAGCCCGAGGCGGAGTTCCGTCACATCCGGGAGAACAAAGGACTCTCTTTCAAGCGGGTGCCCGGTGCATTTGTGATCCTCGACGGACAGCACCGGATGTGGGGCTATCAAATGTGCGCGGCCCGTCACCGCATCCCCGTTGCGATCTACGAGGGTCTGTCGCGCGCCGACGAGGTTCGGCTGTTCGTCGATATCAACACCAAGCACCAAGGCGTTCCGAAGGCGCTGATCCTCGACGTGAAGGGGCTGGCCGGGAGCGAGACGGACGAGGAGAAGCTGCTGCGCGAGCTGTTCGATCGGCTAAATACCGACGCCGAGTCACCGCTATGTGCCAAGCTCAGTGCTGCACAAGCATCAAGCGGAAAGCTGTCACGGACTGCGTTTAATACCGCCCTAATGCGTGCCATTCGCGGGGATTCGCTACGTCGTATTAGCTCAAGAGATAAGCAATACGAACTTGTCTTAAAGTTCCTAAAATCGTTTCACGATGAACTTGAAGACAAGGCACTCTTGCTGAAGAGACACTTCTTCGCTGCTATCTTCGATCTGTTTGATGAGATCGTGAAGAAGGCCAAGAAGGACCATGGCAGCGTCACACCAGCTAGCTTGCAAGCAATTGTCCATCCGATCTGCAACCTACCAGAAGATCGCCTGCCGAAGACGCAGAAGCGCGAGAGCTTGGTCGATGTCATGCGCGGCATGCTCAACAGCGACACAAGCATCTCTGACGATGATTTCTAACAATCTAATCAATCAATCATAAAAATCTCTCCCGGCCTGGCCCCTCACGGTGCCTCCTGCCAAATTTCAGCGACCGTGGCCACGCCACACATGTAGCCGTGGCCACGATCGGCCCCAAGTCACCTGATCGAAAATATTTCTCGACGGGAGAATGATCGCGATCGTGGCCGCGCATGGGGGCAGCGTGGCCGCGCTCCCTGATCGTGGCCGCGCAGCGGGGGCACTGCTGACTACATCATGCGCCGCTGGCACATATCTTGATTACCTTTATCGAGATGACCCAGAGAGGTATGGTTTCTTTGGATTGAAATCTGACTATGCGTTTTGTATTATGGCTTCGGAGAACGCGGTTTGTTGATTAAAAGCAGAATCACTCCGGCCCCGAGTAGCGGCAGAAGCGAAAAGAGTGCGAAGCCGAGCGTCTGCGGGCAGTTGATGAATAGCGCGCCCAGCTCACCAGCGAGCCAATAACCGATCGCACCAGAGACAAACCAGACACCCATCATCATTCCGACAAGGCGGGGCGGAGTGAGTCTGAGCACTTGCGAAAGACCAATCGGTCCGACGAGGGTTTCACCTACTACCAATAGAGAATGACTGACGACAATCCAGACTATGCAGATATGTTTTGTATCACTCAGCAGCTGGATGGGTATCAGCACAGCGAAGGCCAGCGCGGTGGACAGCAGCCCGAGCGCGACGAGCAGATGGACCGAAATGGATCGCTGTATCCGAGGCAGAAGCGCAAGCTGAGCGGGAGCAAAGAAGAGGACGAGGAGTGCGGGCAGACCAACGAACCACGACGGTGGCACAGTGAATCCGTAGAGCGTTCTGTCAACGTGCTGCCGGGTCCACAGCAGCAGCGAGCCCTCGACTTGACCGTAACAGAGGTTGAACAGCAG
The DNA here is from genome assembly GCA_964437195.1 of uncultured Myxococcales bacterium. Lineage (GTDB taxonomy): Bacteria > Myxococcota_A > Polyangia > Palsa-1104 > JAEUJZ01 > JAEUKA01. The sequence continues at coordinate 4,607 of CAYTGC010000260.1, forward strand.
CATCGCCAGCGTCAGCGCTGCAATCGTCTTGACGCGATCCTTCATCGAGATTCCATCCAGGTTGTCTGGCTTGCTGTTTCGTGAGTAGACGGAATGCGATGGGAGCGGATCACTTCTGCGCGCGAACAGACAGAGCCTCCCGATGCAAACTGCCAGCGCAGAGAGCAGGTAGGTGACGGACCAACCCCAGCGCTGAATCGCCACGCCCGCGACGATGGCTCCGAGCACCGCACCGACGTTGATGCCGAGGTGAAGCCAGAGTTGCGCTCCGTCGAGCCGTGGATCTTTGGGAGCAAAGAGCTGACCGACGACGGCCTGCGCAGTCGGCTTGAACAGACTATTCCCAGCGGTGAGCAAAGACAGCGCGGCCCACAGTGCGAGCTGCGACGGAAAAGTGAGCAGCAGATAGCCCACTGACAGAAGCGCCAGACTGATAGTGAGTCCTCGACGATGGCCCAGCACTCTGTCCGCGAGAAAGCCAGCGGGAAGGCTACCGAAGTAGCCAGCGGCGGTGATCAGTCCGCCGAGCCGCAGCGCGTCCTGTCGAGGATAGCCGTAGCGCTCACAGAGCATCAGCAGCAGCGACGACGCGAGCATGAACGCCGCGCAGCGTTCAAAGAGAATCGACAGACAGACAGAGCGAAATCCGACGGGATAACCGCGCATGGGCCACACTCCTTTGAGTGCGGCAAGCGTCCATGGCGCAGCTTGGTAAAATGAGCCAGCGTGTCAGTGGTAATTCGACGGACACGAAGTAACATAGCAGTTACCGCCGTAGGTCACTCCTCGTCGCAGTCTGGCCTGGCGCGCTGGTAAAGCAGCAGCAGCCTTGGGTGGTATTCCTCGGCGTAGCGCCAGTGGGCGACGGGAAGCCAGCCCTCTTTGCACATCTTGCAGTCGAGCTGCGCTTGGTCGTAGCGCTTCGCGTACAGCACTGAAAACTGCTTCGTCTCGCCGGTCATCATGTGTACGGTGGCACGGATGTCTGCGGCGTAACTACCAGGGATCGGGCAGGCGTCGAAGTCGAGCACTGGCCGAATGTCGATGTTCTTGATACCGGGAATGTACCGACGAAGCAGATCGAGCTGATGCTGGTCTTGCGGTGATTTCTCATCCGTCGGAACTTGACCAGAAAGCCGTCTGTCTTTGAGCAAGATCTCCGTGGGCTTGTCTGCGGACGCCATCGTCGCAGGCACGTTCAAAAGGAGGAAGTCTCCCGGTGCAAACCCAAGGAGACTGTTGCGGACAAACATTACCTCGTTTTGCAGATTCGCGAAGGTGTTGCCGAACATACAGACGACTCGCCGACGGTGGGATCGCTCGGGCGCGTGAAGGAGCGGGCTATAGCGCTGCAAGTTGTGAAAGTTGCCTTGGATGGCATAGACGGAAACGGTGGGACGATCGCCGAGAAGCTCAGCGGCCTGTCGGTATGCGCCGGAGCAGAGCGGCTGGCTGATGTCGAGCAAGTAGAGACGGAGATTGAGGTTGCGATTCAAGTCGAGGAGCCGCTGCGTCAGTCGAACTTCGTCCTTGCCATCTCCACAGCCCAGACCGATCACATCGAGTCCGACTGGTCCTGCTAGCGCTGCGATTCGCTCGGCCACACGTCCTAGCGGCATGAGGTTGCGGGCCGTCGTGTAGCTCTCTTGCTCGGCGATGGAACACCAAGCTGCCGCGCTGCTTGGATCGAGGTAGAGATAGGTCTGCTCCAGATGACCGCCCCGGCCCTTCAGGTGCATCGTCAGCTCGTTGTGCAGCTTAAGCGCGTCATACTCGGGAGTCAGCCAGCAGTTCGGCGAGAAGTCCTGCACCTTCTGACGGCGGCTTGTGATATGGGCACCGATCGGGCTGGGATCGATGCGCAACTCCGGCACTGACTGAAGGTGCATGATCGTCGTGCGAGAGGGGGGGCGACGACCCGTCTCGACGTTGCGCAGCGTGCTCTCGGAAATCCCCGCGCGTTCTGCAAGCACCTTGCGAGTCATACCGGCTGCTCGTCGCCGCTGCTCAAGGTCTTTGCCCCACTCCTTGAGCACTCGCGCTTCGTGGCTGTCCGGCTCGACGACGCCAGCGCTGAGGTGTAGCTCTGTCGCAACTTCGACCCGAGGATAATCGGCGCGTGCCTTCTCGGCGTGCGGCATCGTCTCGCGAAGCGTAACCACGGCTCGTCGCAAAGCCTCTCGCTGCTTCGGCGGACTTTTCTTGATCAGCTCGCCCAGGACATCAATCGTCTCTGAGAACAATGTTCTGACGGGAATGTGCTCTGTCTGCTCCACCGCGTCCTCCGCTCTGCTTGACAGCTAGCACACCCCCAGACGCACATCCAAGCACCTACCAACAGGTAAAAAATACCTGTACAGGTAAAGCTCTGACTCCCGATTGGGTAATGACCGCAGCAGAGCCGGTTCCAAACCAGTCCATCAATCCCTCCGCAACCCCCACCGCACCCGATTCCGAACCGATGCGAAGCAACTGGTCAGAAAGCACGAAATGTAATACAAACATCATTAAGTTTTGTCACAAATCAAAACTTGAGTCTGGTCAAATTAAGACATTTTCAGAGGCTGTGAAAAAAGTCCTTTACACGGACGA
>CAYTGC010000261.1:0-7088 GCA_964437195.1 uncultured Myxococcales bacterium
CTCGGAAATGCGGCGAGTGCGCAGCGGCAAGCGGGCCAGCTCGGTGCCGCCGAGAGTCAGGTCGATCTGCTCATTGAACGCTTTGTCGGGGCCCAGACCGATGCCGCGCGAGCAGACGCACTGGAAGCGCTGGGCAACACCGGCGATCCACGCATCCTGCCGTATCTTCAGCAGTCGCTGGCATCGCAAAATGTCGATGTCCGCGTTTCAGCGACCCGGGCGCTGCGTTTTGTCGTGGCTGCGAGCGTGGATGCACTGATCGCGCAGATCATGGATCAAGACCCCATGCCCGATGTGCGCAAAGCCGCGATCATGGCCTGCTCGTTCCGGCAGATCATGGCGTTCTTTCCGTCGCTACAAAAAGCGGTGCTGGGGGACAAAGTGGCAGATGTGCGACAAGATGCGCTGGCCCTTTTGGGCCGACTCAAAGATCAGCCCGGTGTGTTGGCGCTGATTCGGACCGTCGCCGAGCGCGATCCCGATCCACACGTTCGACAAAGCGCCGCCGAGCTTCTGCGCTAGTACGAGGCGCTCGACCGAAGCTGCGACAGGATCTGCTCGGCGCGTTCTTTGCGAATGTCACCGAGCTTGGACAGCTCTGCGGCCACAATGTCGACCAAAGCGCCACTTGCGCCCGCTGCCACAGCGACGGATCGGGCGTGAAGCGACATGTGACCCTGCTGGATCCCCTCGGCAGCCAGAGCGCGCAGCGCCGCCAGGTTCGATGCCAAGCCCACCGACGCCATCACCATCCCCAGTTCCTGTGCGCTCTTGACGCCCAGGATTTGCAGCCCGAGACGAGCGCCCGGATGGACGCGCAGAGTCCCGCCGACCGTGCCAATCGCCATGGGCAGCTCGATCCGCCCGTGCAGCATGCCGTCGTCGCCCGCTCGCCAGATCGCCAGTGGTCGATACACACCCGATCGCGCCGCAAACGCGTGTGCTCCCGCCTCGACGCCGCGCCAGTCATTTCCGGTTGCCAGCACAACTGGATCGATGCCGTTCATGATCCCTTTGTTGTGGGTCGCGGCGCGGTAGGGATCTAGCTCGGCAAACCGGCTCGCCAAGACAATTCCGTCCCGAACCGTGACGCCATCGAACCGCTCGCTGCGCAGGATGTCCGTCGGCACCCGACAGGTCACCCGCACGCAGCGACGGTCCGCCAGGTTCGACAAAATGCGCAGGCCAAAGCAACCCCCCGCAAGCTCGGCCAGTCGGGGCGCAACCGCTTCTGCAACGGTGTTGACCAAGTTGGCCCCCATCGCATCGCAGCAGTCGACGATCAGGTGCACGACCAGCATCCCCGAGTCTTCTTCGGTTGACGGCTCGAGCGTGCGCACCTCGATGTCGCGCGTTCCGCCGCCTCGCCGCACCAAGCTGGGCTGCGCATGGTTGCACGCGGCGACAATCGCGACTTTCTCTCGTTCTATCGCCAGCGCCCCAGCCTTGGTGTCCGGCACGTCGTAGAGCTGCACCTGCGCGATCATCAAAGGCGGGTCCGCTTCAGCGACAAAGCCGCCCCCTTCGCGAACCATCCGGGCGGCATTCGACGCCGCCGCAATGACCGAGGGTTCCTCGACGCACATCGGCACCAGGAAGTCGCGCCCGTTGATTTGAAAGTTCAGACCCAGCCCCAGCGGCAAGGCGTAGGTGCCAACGACATTTTCGACCATGTGGTTGGCCTGCTCGACGGTCAGGCAGCCCGATTGCAGCAGACCGACTTCCTCGTCGGAAAGCTTCGCGAGATCGCGCAGCGCCATCAGCCGCTCGCGTACGCCCAGCTTGTAAAAGCCCGGTATCCGCGACGAAACAGTTCCCCCGCTAGGCGACGAACCATTGCCTGCGCCTAGTCCATGTTTTTGATCCGACATGCTCTCTTACTCGCCCTTGTTGCTCAGCTCGCAACGTGTAATCCAAGCGGGCTCTCCCCGATAGAGAGCACCGCGATCTCTGCCTCGAACCGCGCGCGCGCTTCGTCAGACGGCAGAAACACCACCGCCAGATCGCCACCGCCGGCCCCCGACGGTTTGGCCGCACCGCCGACTCTGCGAGCGACCTCAGCAATCCGTAGATGTTCGTCGGTAAGCAGCTTCTCACCTAGCGTCTCACCCAGCCGCGCGTAACCCGTATTCGCTCGCTCGATCGCCGCCAGCAGCGCAGACACATCGCCACGCTGCCAGGCCATCAGAAAACCGCGCGCGGCAATCGCCAGCTCGGCAATCGCCGCTTGGGCTTCGTCGTGGACTTGACGATAACGGGCCAGGAGCTTCCCCGTCGAAACGCTCGTGGAAGTCGCCACAAACCGCAGCTGCACCGGCAAAGGCCTGGCTTCCACTGCCGTATCGTACGGCCCCATCACCCGGAGCTTGCCGTGGACCGCTGCCCACAGATCTGCACCCGAGCCCGCAGTTCCTTGTGCCGCGTCGTGGGCTCGCTTCGCTGCCGCATAGGCGCGACTGCGAATCTTTTCGTCTTTGAGGTCAAAGCCTGCCGCATCGAGGAGCGCACCGACCGCAGCCACCGTCGCCGCAGCGCTTGAGCCCACGCCCAGCTTGCGCCCGCCTTGCGAAAACGCCGACGTATCGACCACGGGCACCGAAGGCCCGTCGAGCGCACGTCCCAGCTCGGACAGCTCTTGCCGGGTTTCACGAATCGCCGCTTCAATGAACGGCGACGACGGTGCGCCATCGCCCAAGCTTGCCCTGGCATAGACGTTGACGGCGGCCACCACAGCTGGCTCGCCTTCGAGCACCGCGTATTCCCCGATCAGCATCGCCTTGCCGGGGGCCAATACCGCCCGGCTCATGACAGCGCCCCGACGGAAATCAGCCGCGCCCCTTCACCTGGACTGGCGACGATGATGCGCTTTACGCCAGGAACCGACAAAAGCGCCGCCGCCACCTTGTCGGCGTGTGCCACTGTCGTAAGCGCCTTCGGATGCGGTCCCGCATCACACGTAAAGTACGCCTCGACGTTCTGCCGACGCAGCGCCAAGATCGCGTGATAGCCCTCGATGGTGCTGCCGCGCAAATAGACCACGCCGGGGTCTGCCGCCATCGCTGACGCGTGCATGCGCAGGGCGCTCCGCTCGGCGACCCGGCCCAGTGCGGTCAGATCACGCGAAAGCACCGAATCCGTCGCTTCGAGCAGATCCCGGGGTGCCGCCGCGACAAACGGCGCAAAGTACGGCGAGGTATTGGCCGTCAGCGTCATCCCATCCGTCGAGGAAGTCTCCTTCGCTTCTTCGGAAACCACGCCAATGACCATCCGCAGCTCTGGCCACTCGTCGGGAAGCAGAAGCTGCGTGGCCTGGGCCGAATCGACTTGTCCCGGCGTCCCAACGCCCAAGACCGACAGCCCACCGAACAGAGACCGCGCCGCCGAACCGGATCCTTGCCGAGCCAAGCTCGACAGCACACTGCGATTGAGAGGCTTTTTCGCCACATCTTCAGACGCCAATGCGCCAAAGCCAGCCACCGTCAGCGCCGCAAACGCCGATGCCGAGGAGGCCAGCCCCGCCGCCGTCGGAAAGTTGTTGTGGCTGCGAACCAGCGCAAACGGCCGACCCGAAAGTCCCAGGTGACGCGCCAGTCGATCCAGGTGCCGACTCACTTTTCGCAGCGGCTCACCGACGACGTTCTGGTCGTTAAGGATCAGCTCGTCGCTCGTCCGCGCCGGATCGAGCGTCACTTCGGTGTGCGTCGAGAGCCCCGCAAGAGTCAGCGACAGGCTCGGCACCGCCGGCAAGTTCAGCTTGGGATCACACTTTCCCCAGTATTTTACGAGTGCAATGTTGGTATTGGCAGAAGCCACCGCGTGCATGATCTGTCCCATGCGAGTCCCTGTTTTCGTCGGACCGACCGGCTCGACCGACGACCGGCCTGAGCCGCCCACTTCGACGAGGAAAGCCGAAAAACCGGCGGCCTTCCACGCCTTGAGCACATCGCTCTCCCGGCCCGGAGCCAAAGCGACCACACAGCCACCGCCGCCGCCGCCCGTCAGCTTGGCACCTAGCGCGCCCGCCGAAAGAGCAAGCTCGCAGACACGCTCGATTTCGGGACACGACACATCGAGCAGCTGAAGAAGCTGCTGGTTTTCGTTCATCGCTGCCCCAAGGGCCACAAAGTCGCTCCGACGAAGCGCCTCGACGGCTTCTTCGACCAGCACGGCGATTCGCGCAAAGATCGCCGCCGTCTGATCGGGCCGCTCGGTCACAAGCTCAGCGACGCGAGCCACCCGGCCTTTGGTATCCCGCGCCCGCCCGGTGTGACCAACGCAGAGCCTGAGCGTAGGCGTATCGACAAGCGGCAAAAGTCCATGCCCACGCCGATACAGCCCAAAACCACCGCGCTGCGCCACCGTGTGATCCAAGCCCGATGGCGAGCCGTGGAAGACCTTTTCCGCCGCCAGCGCCGCCGCATCGACATGCTGCTCATCCAGACCCAAGGAGGCCGCGCGATCAATCGCACGCACCAGCGCCACCGACAGAGCCGCCGATGAACCCAGTCCAGCGCCCGTCGGAATCGCAAAGCGAGCAACAAAGTCATGGGGGAGAGCCGATGCCGACAGCGTCCTGCCGACCGAGGCAAACGCCGACTTGACGATCGCAACCAGCGCATCGGCCAAAGACGACTGTCCGTGATGTTCCGTGTCGGAAAGCAGCGTCGCAAGCGGTGGGGTAGAGACTTCCCACGCGGGCACGATCAAGCGGCCCTGGCCAGGAGTGACCTCGACCTCGACGCCGCCTTGCAGCGCACCACACAGCGCAGGCACGCCATAAACGACGGCATGCTCACCAAGGAGAATGACTTTTCCGCAAGCTGAGGTTTTGATCATCGCCCTAGCGAGCCCCTTCTTGCCAAGCTCGTAGCGTCGATCCGATGACCCGAGGCGCTTTCGCCAAGTCCGCCGGGGTGCGGCAGCCCGTCAAAAGCGTCACCGCTTTCACCGTCTCAATCACCCCTTGCAGATAGGCAACCGCCCCATCGTAACCACCCGCCTTCCAGGCCTTGAGGACCGGCGCCGCGAGACCGCCAACCCTGGCCCCAAGCGCCAGCGCCGCCGCCACGTCGAGCCCGGTTCGCAGTCCGCCGGTCGCAATGATCTGCAGGTTCAGGTCCGAAAGCAGCGACACCGATGCCGCCGTGGGTACGCCCCAGTCCCACAGTGCATCACCGACTGCGCGGGCAATTCCTTCGGCGCGATGTGTCTCGACGCCCACCCACGACGTTCCGCCCGCTCCGCTGACATCGACCGCAGAAATCCCAAGTTCGCGAACCATCAAGCCGACTTGGCGAGACAGGCCGCAGCCGGTTTCCTTGACCACAATCGGAATCGGCAGCTCGGCGTGGAGCCGCCGCAGCGTATCGAGCCCCCCGCGGAAGTCGCGATCGCCGCCCGGCTGTACCAGCTCCATTCCCGTCGCCAGATGGACACACAGCGCATCGGCTCCGACCGTTTCACAGAGCGTTCGGACCTCCGCGGTCGACATCCGCCCCGCTTGCACGAGCCCAAGGTTGCCAAGAACAAGCGCCGTCGGAGCGGCTTCGCGAACCTGGAACGTGCGCGTCGTCTCGGGCCGCACCAGCATCGCCCGCTGGGATCCGAGTCCGAAGCCAAGTCCCAGCGTCTCCGCCGCGCGTGCCAGGTCTTGATTGATCTGCTGCGCTTCGTCGGTCCCGCCGGTCATCGCACTGATCACGATCGGCGCTTTTAACACCTTGCCAAGAAGTGGCGTCGACAGGTCAATCTCGTCGTAGTGCCGCTCGGGAATCGCTTGGTGCACAAGCTGAACTTGATCCAGCAGCGTGCCCTTTTCGCGAAACTCGACATCGCCCGACGCACACAGCGCAATGTGTTCGGACTTCCGCTGGCTGATCAGCGGTAGCTGCGCCCGCTCGGGGTCTTGCTGACTCATGGGGTACCTCGCTACAGGTCTTGGCAGGAAAACTTTGGGCCCAGTGTGTGCCACAACTTGGCCCCGCCTGAAAAGTGGCGTGCGCATCCGCTTGGCCTGGGCCTGGTCGTGCGCATTCGCACTCGGGAGACTCGGGCCGCTACGGGCGCAAAAGGACAAACAGATCTTCTTGTTCGGCCTGTGGCGTACGTGCGACTCGGCCCACCGAGATCAGCGCCAGAAGATGAGCCAAGAGCGACTCTTTCGCCAGCGGGTAAAACGCCGCCGGGGTGTCATCGTACGCAAGCGGCAACAGGGCATCCATCGTCTTGGCTCCGAGCATCAAGGCACGGACCACTTTTTCTTCCCGCAGCAGCCGATGTTCGAGATAGCGGGCCAAGAGCTTTTCGCCTTCCTCGACAGCGACTCCATGCGCCGGCCAAATCCGCACGGGACCGAGTCCCAGAAGCAGACGCAGCGATGCCAGATAGAGCGTCATGTCTCCGTCGTCACTCGGCGCGACAATGATCGTCCCCTGCGACGCCACCATGTCACCGGCGAGAAGTCCACCTCCGGCCTCGTCGAACAGACAGACATGACCCGGTGCGTGACCCGGCGTGTGCAACACCCGCAGACCGCGCGGTCCGAACGGCAGGATCTCATCTTGGACCAGGTAGCGAGTCACCGGAACATCCAGTCGACCCGCAATCCGCTGGGCCGTTTCGACATGGGCCCACAGCGGTAACGAAAACGTCCGTGCCAGCTCGGCGGCACCACTTACGTGATCGAAGTGATGATGGGTCAGCACCACCGCGCGGACGCGATGACCGGCGTCCAAAAGGCTCCGGATCGTGTCATAGAGCGGCGCCGCCGCGTCCGTCCACGGCGTTCCAGGATCGACCAGCAGCACATCACCGTCCCCCACGGCATACGCGTTGGTATGCGTCGCCGGCGGAAGCGTTGGACTGCGCAGCGGAACCCGGCGAATCCAGGGCGCTTGCGGGACGACCTGCGGCAGGTCAGGCCGCGCACCTTGCATTTCGGACATACCGCCCCTTACCACAAAGAAAGCGAAGTGATCTTGCGCACTTGCAACAAAGCCTATGGAGCCATGCGGGTCGAATCGTAAGATGATCTGTCGGGGGCAGCAGTTCGGATGGTCAACGTCACGGCACGCAAAATCCGTGAACAT
>CAYTGC010000262.1:0-6921 GCA_964437195.1 uncultured Myxococcales bacterium
CTGCAATCAGGTGATCACCCGATAGGCGCTTTTTGCTACCTCTGCAAGAATGTGCCGATTCATGTCGCTGGGTCGTCGGAACGCAGTCCTCTGCATCGCTGTTTGGCAGCTTGTTGCCATGTGCGAGGCACAGGCGGACGACGAGTCGTTTCAGACCCATGTGCGGGCTGGCCGTGAAGACGGGGTTTCACCTGAGCGTGCACACAGCACCATCGGTCGTAGCGATATCGAAAGACGACAGCCGCGATCCGCTCCGGACGCACTCCGATATGAGAGTGGCGTCTTTGTTCAGCAATCGGCGCATGGGCAAGGGTCCGCATTTATCCGAGGACTGACAGGCCAGCAGACGCTGATGATGTTTGATGGGATTCGGCTCAACAACTCGACGTATCGGCAGGGTCCCAATCAGTACTTTTTTACGATCGATTCACGCACCGTGGACACAATCGAGGTCCTACGTGGCGGTGGATCGACGCGGTACGGATCGGATGCGCTGGGGGGAGTGATTGCCGCGTATCCGATCGATCCAATGGTGGTGGATCGCGAGCTTCTGTTTCGTCCGCAGCTAAACCTACGTACCACCTCTGCGGATGATGAAATGGGAGGCCGGGCGCAGGTTCACATCTCGGGTCCGGTGAAGGACGGAGACATCGGCTTTGTTGGCGGCGTGGGGTATCGGAATGTCGGCAAGCTCAAGGGAGGGAGAGTCGAAAATCCCAACCCCGATACGCCGCTTGGTCGATACCCAATGGTACCAGCCTACGAAAAGGACGGAATTACCCAGCGCGGAACCGGATTTCAGGAACTGACTGCGGATGGACGCTTGGTGGTTCGACTTGGGAATGCGCAGCGACTGACGGTGGCCACCTATCACTATCTGCAGTTCGATGTGCCGCGTACGGATCAGTGTCCGCCACCCTATGCACCAAGCGGAACCTGTCTGACGTACGAGCAGCAGTTCCGGCACCTGGCCTATCTGACCTATGAAGGAAGACTCTCTCAGTGGCTCTGGCCGCTGCGGCTGACGGTCTCTGTGTCGCTTCAACATGAAAGACAGCGCCAAGACGATCCGTCGGTCTTGGTTGAGAGACTAGGAATCGATGACGTTGTGACGGTCGGATTCCTCGCGCTTGGTCGATCTCGCCCGTTGTCGCTGCGCCCCGATCTGACGGTGTCACTGCACTACGGACTTGATCACTACACGGATTTTGTCCGTTCGGAAGCCTGGCGCAAGTTCACCGATCTCGATCAGTCAAGCAAGCTAAGTCGAGGGCAGTATCTGGACGGTTCGACCTACGCCTACGGAGGACTTTACGCCGACGGCGTACTTTCGCTAAAGCGGCTGCTTCTTTTTTACGGAGGCCTGCGCTTCGGCTATGCGATTGCGAAGGCTCCCGCGGATCCGCTGTCTGGTAGCAGAGCCGTTTCACAGGCATGGACACCTCTGACCGGACACTTCGGAGTGGACTGGAAAACTGTGAAGTTCCTGTCTCTGAGGCTGAACTTGGATCACTCCTTTCGGGCTGCCAACCTCAACGACCTGACTGCGCGGCAGCAAACGGGTCCCGGTTTCCAGTTTGAGAATGCGGATCTCCTGCCGGAAAGAGCGACTACTTTCGAGCTTGGTGTTGTCGTCGAACATCCGGTCGTTTCCGCACAGATCTGGGGCTTCGAAACGCTGCTGCAAGACGCCGTGCTCAAGGTGTCCAAGAGTGATGCGGAGTGCCCGCCTTCGACCCCGCAGTGTGTCACCTCATGGTCGCGGTTTCAGTTACAGAATGCGCCAACCCTTTCCGAGCTGCGCGGAGTGGAAGGACTGGTAAAAGTTCGCATTCCACTCGGCCTGTCTGTGAGAGCAACGCTGGCCTATACCTGGGGCGAAGGTCCGCGCGTTGGCATGCTGTCTTACGGTACATACGGAGTCGTTCTCGGGGAGCGTGTCCCTCTTTCGCGCGTACCGCCACTCCATGGAACTGCTGAGGTTGTCTGGCAACACCTTAGCTTTGAGCTATCGGCTGGTCTGCGTTGGGCGACGATGCAAGATCGGCTGGCGATTGCCGACTACGCGGATGCGCGGATTCCTAAGTATGGCACGCCTGGTTTTGCCGTCGTAGATGTTCGAAGCAGTGTACGGATCAGCGAGCGCGTTGTGCTTGGCGGTGTCATCGAGAACGTCGGCAACGTCGCATATCGCTATCACGGATCAAGTGTGAACGGAGCAGAGCGAGGCTTCATTTTGACGATGAAGATCGAGCCATAGGTGGGCCTCTTTTCGAAAAAAGAGCCCCTGAATACTAGCCACAAAGGAGAATATGGATCATGAAGAAGACTATCTTGGGAATTGGTTTGGGAATGCTGGTCACGATGACTGGCTGCGATAGCTCGACTCCGTCGACAATGGACATGGCTCCTGCCTCCCAGTGCATGGCAGACAAGCCAGCCACGACGATGTGCCAGCCATTTACTGGCGATTTGGCGTCTTGCAAGTGCTCTGTCGATGACTACGCACCGCGCACAAATGGCAGCAAGACGGACACCTGGCCGACCTGCGTTTCGGATGGGAACTCCTATGTGCTGTTTGGTACGTCGACACCGGGCGCGTCTGCGCGAACGCTGGCGTTCGATTCCATGGGAAAGAAACTGTGGAAAAACACTGGGATTCCTTCTGCGGCTGACATGACTGCGGCTCGTGATGAGTACGCAGTGGCAAACGGAATTGGATCGCGGGTTGCTCGTCGTCAGGACATCCACTATCCAGAAGTCCCGGGTGGCGACAAGTTCGCGTGCAACGATGCCACAATCGCCGCGATGAATCCGGATCGCTGCGCGGGTCCAGGCAAGCTCAAGCCCATCATCGATGATGCGTTCACAAAAGGAATTGCCGGCACCAAGCCCATCGTTCAGTCGGCCCGCTTGGAAGCCGCGCTGCTCTGGTTCTTCTATCTGTCAACACTGTCCGAGGTATGGACTTCGAGCTTTGACAACGCTGCGGATGTCGATTCCTCATGGGGCTACTTGAGTGGGACAGAGCGAGGCAAGCCAATTGGGCTGGGACTCTACTTCCAACAGCTTCACTCTGAGACCTATGAACGTGCATACGATGCAGTGCTGGCCGGTCGTTGCTGGCGCGATCTGGACAAAGCGCTTCCGAGCACTTGCAGCTTGTTCTATCAGCGCGCGACGAACCAACTCGATCGCGCGATGACCCGTGGTATGGCGCTGATCCTTCGCGATCGAATTGGAAAGATACCGACGCTGACGGGAGAAGCCCAAGAAGCCGCGCTGAACTTTGTGAACATCTTCGGGCTGCTGATGGATCGTGCCGCGCGCTCGATCGATCCGGCAAAAGCGGATCAGCTCAAGACGTCGACGCAAGCGACCGTGGCCGCGAATGTGAATGTGTCGCAGGCCCAGTCGGTGATCGACTCCCTGTTTGCCTGCCCGTAGCCGCCGATCGGTTCGGGGTTGCGTTTCCGCTTGCGCCAGGGACCGCTGTGATATGGTCCGCGCATGCGGAAACAGACCTTCCTTTTTGTCCTCTCTGCTTCACTCCTATCGTCACTAAGCTGCGTCTCCGGTCTTGACCCAGGCGCGATGGAGGATCCTCCGCTTGTGGATCCGATGAAGATGCCCGATCCGATGTGTCGCAGCGGACAGATCGCGTCGATTGGCAGCAATTTCTTTGAAGACATCTCGGATCGCAGCGGAATCCGGGTCGGGAACTACGTTCCGATGCCTCCCATGCCGATTCCGATCAACGATCACAGCCGCCTGGCTTTTGCCGATCTGAATGGCGATGGCTTCGACGACATCGTGATGCACAGCCTGTTTCCCAATCCGCAGAAGGGGGTTCCGTTTGAGCACCTGGTATTCCTTAACAACCAGGATGGAACCTTCCGCGACTTTAGCGATGAATCGGGCCTGCGAAAAATTCAGGCCGGGTTCTTTGCTTTCGGGGACATCGACAACGACGGAGATCAGGATGTGTTTGCCGGTCTTGACATTCCGCTTATGGGACAGAATCACCAAGTCCTTCTCAACGATGGGAAGGGGCGCTTTGCCCAGAAGCCAAACTCAGGTGTGGAAGCGCCGATGGGGGAGGGGACCGCGACCGGAAACGCAGTGCTCGCAGACTGGAACGGCGACGGGAAACTGGATCTGTACCTGGGCAACGGACAGACTGGCTACGCTGTTTCCGATCAGCTGTTTTTCGGCAATGGTGATGGCACCTTTCGCGATGTCACCAAGAGCAACCTGACTGGCAAGAATCCGGAACGGCCAACGAACGGCTTGGTTTCGTGCGATTACGATGGAGACGGTGACCTGGATATTTTCGTCGCAACCTATGGTGTCAGCGTCGAGCTTGGCCACGACATCCTGTGGGAAAACGATGGCAAGGGAGTCTTCAAAGACGTTGGCGTAGAGCGTGGCTTCGCGGCACAAGGGACTGGCAACTACTGGCTTGAAGGAACGGGCCGCGGCACGACGCTGGAACCGGGCAAGACCGCCGATTCCTATATGGGCGGAAATGGGTTTGGACTCGACTGTCAGGATATAAATGGCGACGGATATCCTGACATCTTCCTCACCAACATCTCGCACCCGGTAGAGTCCGACTACAGTCGCAAGTGGAGTGATCCATCGCTTCTTCTTATCAACCAGGGACCCAAAGGAAACTACTCCTTTGTGAACGAGTTTCTTTCTCGCGGGCTCCCCTTCAACGAAGGGGATGTGGACGGATCGACGGTGGACTTCGACAATGACGGGCGCTTCGAGGTCGCGATGTCTCGCGATACCAAGTACGAAGGTTCCTTCTCTGCGGTCGATCAGAAGTCTTGGTTTGGTCTGTTTCACCAGCTGTCCGACGGAACGTTTGAGAGCGTGGGAATCTCAAGTGGCATAAATGATGATTCCCAGATGCCGGTCCTCAAGCGGATGAAGGGAGCACAAAACCACGCGTGGAGTGACATCGATCATGACGGAGCGCCAGACCTTCTCGTTGGTGGGCGTGATCAAGGCGGTGGTCGTCCGAACTTCCTTTTCCGCAACAAGATTGGCAGCAAGAACGCGTGGCTTGCGATTCGACTTTCGGGAGATGGAAAGATGGTCAATCGCGATGCCATGGGCGCCAAAGTCACGGTGGAAGCAGCCGGTAGGAAAGTGATGCGGGAAGTCAAGTCGAGCCGCGGAACCTACAACTCGGCGGACAGCCGTGCGCTGCTCTTTGGCCTGGCTGATGCAACCTGCCCAGCGACGATTACCGTGCGCTGGCCAAACGGCAAGACCGATTCCTACAAAGATGTTGCGCTGCGTCGCTACATTGCGATTGATATGGAACGCGGCCTGGTGAATCCGTAGCTGTCTAGCGTAGGGGAAGCATCGCTGGAGCGACCAGTTTGTCGGCAAGCGGTGCCGCATCATACAGCGTGCGTAGCGCGGCCAAAATCGCCACGCTATGCACCGCGACCGCACGACCGCCAGCGGCATCTGGAACGTGGTAGTAGCGGTTCGGTAGCTTTTCCAGGTTGCTGTCGAAGTTCAGCCCCACCACTTTTCCGTCTCGGTCCACGACGGGACTTCCAGAGTTTCCCCCAATCGTATCGGCAGTGTAGACAAAGTTTAGGGGAGTCCAGAGCGGCAGTCGATACAGACCGTTTCTGAGCTTGGGTGCCAGGTCAAAGGGAGCCTGCTCTCCCTGGCTTAGAGAGCGCTCTAGGAGTCCGTAAAACAGCGTCTGATGTGGCACCGGACGCGTGTCTTTCATGTATCCTTTGACTTCGCCAGCCGAGAGACGCAGCGTGTAGGTCGCATCGGGATAGATGTCACTGCCGTACACTGCGAAGCGTGCTTGTGCAATCTGCGCGCCCGCGATGTTCTCTACTGCTTGCACCTGCTGTTCATACTCTACGCGGACGCGGCGTAGGTGCGGATCGATCTTTCGCGCAAGCACCACAAGCGGATCGGTTGATGCTGCAATTTTGGCGGACCCACCGTCGAGCAGCTCTTTCCTTACTTCTGGATCTGCGAGCTTTCCTTCCGCGATGAGCTTGTGCGCTGCCGCTTGCGGAGTCTGTCCTCCGAGCAGGGTCTGCACAAATGGGTCTGCATTCCCAAGCGCCGCCTGAACCTGCGTCATCCAGTCCACCAGCATCGCTTCTTCCAGATCGGAATAGATCGGCGCGGTAGAAAGAAGCTCCCGGCGGAGTGTGGGAAGCCGTGAGTCGCGGAACTCTTCGAGGCGCTCTCCGCTTGGCTTCTGGATCTCCTCTGGATGCCGCACAAGATAGAGAGCGTGGGTCAGGAGCTTCGATGCGGAAACCGTAAGGTAGGCACTGCGTTTCCCAAGCGGAGCGAGCTTGGCGTACACCGACTGCAGCCTAAACCACGCGTCGCCGAACTTTTGCAGCAGCTCTGGACGCTTGCGGACTTCGGCGCGCAGGGCTTCTTCATCCTTTTGAAGCTTCTGCATCTGCGTCACATCGTGCAGTCCCGCTTGCTGTCCGCTCAACCGCTTGAGGGTATTCTCAAGGTTGCGTAGGAGCGTGCTGCCCCGACGCGTATGCTCACTCCCTTGCGCCATGAAGGCGGTGACCGCAGCAAGTCGTTTCTGCACGATTCCGAGCTGAAGCGGATTCAGCGTGTCACGGTGATACTGGCGCTGCGCTACTGTAAGTCCGCGCTGGGTCGATGCGGGATGTCCCACGGCCAGCACGAGATCTCCGGCGTTCGGCGGTTTGTCGGCCAGACGAAGAAAGTGTTCTGGGTGGATCGGCTGACCGTCTTCATAGACGCGCAGCAGCGCAAAGTCGAGCGCGTACCGTGGATAGGTGAAGTTGTCGAAGTCTCCGCCAAACGTCGCGGCTTGTTCCTCTGGCGCAAACACCAGTCGTACATCCTGATACGTCTTGTATCGGTACAGCA
>CAYTGC010000263.1:0-6835 GCA_964437195.1 uncultured Myxococcales bacterium
GCGACCTGCGGCTTTTCGGCCAAGATGAGCTTTCGCGTCGAGCTAGCTGCCAAAACTGTCCTCGCTCCTCAAGCGGCAGAAACCGTAGCAGCATCTTCCTCTTTTCGCCAAAATCGATAGCTCTCCAGCGACGCGCCGGGATGTTTCCTCCCGAGATCAAAAGGACAGCGAACAGGCCCCTGAAAATGGGAACCTACGCGCGAAGTTTCTTGACACTGCGCTTCGGCAACCACTAAAGATACCGACAGTTTTTGCACAGACTTGTTTGGAGGATCCCTTGGCAAACGTCCCTTCCGCAGAGAAACGCAACCGTCAGCGCATCAAGCGCCGCGCCCGCAACCTGCAGCACCTCGTTCCCATGCGCACCCGAGTGAAGCGTGCGCGCACCACCCTCGTCGACAGCAAAGCGTCGAGTGAAGAAGTTCAAGAGACGGTTGTTGCCGCTCTTCGTCAGCTCGCACGGGCTGCCGCCAAGGGCGTGATTCACAAGCGGACCGCCTCACGCAAGATTTCCCGTCTGACCCTGGCGCTGAACAAGGCATCGGTTGATCGCAAGGCGGCATCGACGTCGACGCCGAAGAAGGCAGTGAAGCACAAGACCGATGCCAAGGCCGCTCCGGCCAAGGCGGAAGTCAAGGCGCCTGCCAAGACTGAGGTCAAGTCGGCTCCTGCCAAGGCCGAGGTCAAGGCTCCCGCCAAGGCCGAGGTCAAGGCTCCCGCCAAGAAGGCTGCGGAAGCGCCCGCCAAGGCCGCCGAGACCAAAGCGCCCGCCAAGAAGGCTGCGGACGACAAGGCCGCCGCCCCGAAGGCCCCGCGCGCGAAGAAGTCCTAGCGACGACTCGCTGCTATTCCATCCGCAGCGTCGAGATGTTCTCTTCAGATCGTCGCGGCGCTTGCTGATTCGCCTGCCCCACAGTTCCTGGCTGACCATTTTCCAGTCGCAGATAGACGCCGTAGAGCGTCTCCAGCCCCGGCTTTGCCCGCTTCCCGACCAGGTCATGGACAACCGCCACCAGTTCGCGGTTGAGTGGCGTCGGTACACCATGGAGGGCGCCACGCCGAACGATCTCGCCGTTGAGAAAGTCGATTTCGGGCTTGCGACCACGTTCGATTGCCACGGCCATCGAGCTACGCATCCGTCGAAACTTCAGCCCGATCCCGAGCAGAACTGAGTGCTTCAAAAACAGTGGCAACGAGCCGACCGTATGACGCTTGTCATCATCGGACAGCGCGAGCTTCGCAATGTCGATGGTGCCCGCAACTTTCGCCAGCCGAATTCCCTCGCAGTCCGCCACCGCACACAGCTCGCGCCACACTTCGAGGACCAGCCGACGGACAAAGCGATTCGACAACAGCCGACCGAGCGTATCTCCGCCGATCGCACCGAGCGTGCTCGTCGCGCAGTTGATGGCCAGCTTGCTCCAGCGAACACCCGCCAAATCCTGGACGGTCTTAGTCGGAATTCCGCGGCTCAGCAGCGACGCAACTTGTGCAAGTTCAGCATCATCATTCCGAGCTCTGAGTCGGCCAATTTGAAAACCACCCGCCGAAGTACGCGCTGAAAAGCCCGGCTCGACGAGCGTGGCGCCAAATCCGACCACGCATCCGACAACTCGATCCTCGCCCACCACCGCTGCCGCGTGGGACTCCGGAAGTCCGTTCTGAAGACAAAGAATCGGAGCGCGGTCGGACAAAAGCGGCGTCACTTCCCCGAGAACGTCTCCGAGTGTCGTCAGCTTGGTGGCAACGAGACACAGGTCGTAGCGCCCATGGCTAAACAAGTCGCCCGCTTTGACGGCGGCATGAGACGGTCGCTGCATCCACTCTTTTCCGTCGAGATCTCGCACTCGGATGCCATGCTGGGTGATGGCGCGGTTGATTTCCGGGTTGCCGGTAACCACCGTGACGTCACAGCCAGCCCTGCCAAGCTGGGCCGCTGCAATCCCACCGATACCGCCACAGCCCACGAGGAGAACCTTCGGTTCGTTTGCCATCGCGTTTTCGTCTTCTTTCCGTCGGAGTGAGCGTGTTTACTTTGCCGCAGCCAGCCTGCCAGATCAAGCGGCTCTCCGACGACAAATGCAAAAAATTGGCCCAACAACTGAGCCAGCCTAAAAAACCCATTGCGTGTCGCAAGCTAGACGAGCGAGGCGGCGTGCGCTAAGGTGCGCGCCATGCACGAGAAGCCCCTGTTCTCGACCTCGGCGGCTTTTTACGACGTGGACGGGACGCTGATCAAAACCAACATCGTCCACTCGTTCGCTTACTACGCGCTCAACCAGCCGACGCCACTGCGTTCGCTGCTCAAGGGCCTACAGACGGCGGCATCGATACCGTTCTTTGTCGTCGCTGACAAGGTTTCACGCAAGCTGTTCAACGAGTTCTTTTATCGCTACTACGCCGGTCAGCCTGAAGATCGCCTGATCATCTTGGCGGAAGACCTGTTCGAGGAAGTGATCCGGCCCAGCATCTTTCCGGGCGTCCCCGATCTCATCGAGGAATCACGCCGTGCAGGGGTGCGGCAGGTGCTGGTGTCGGGTGGGCTCGACTTTACGATCTGGCCGCTCGCCCGCTATTTGGGAATTCCCAAGACGGACGTAATTGCCAATCGGCTCGAGTTCAGCAAGGGCTATGCGACGGGTCAGCTCTGCCCGCCTTTCGTTGGTGGCGCAACCAAAGCGCACATCATGCGTGACTTTGCCGCCCGAAACGGAATCGATCTGGCCAAGTCGTGGGCGTATACCGATAGCTATTCGGATTATCCGATGCTGGCCGTGGTCGGTCGTCCGACAGTGATCAATCCCGATCTGCGGCTCAAGCTGGTTGCGCGATCGTACGACTGGCCCATCATCGATCTGCGCTAGCGACGGGCGCGGGCCGGTGGTTTGCGGTTACAGCACCACTTGCAGGCGACGTCGGAAGTCGTGGCTTAGCTCGGAATTGGCTCCAAGAAGCTGGAACAGTGCGGCCATCGCTTTGCGGGCACCGTCGTCGCGAAACTTCCGATCGCGCGACACAATGGCTAGCAGGTTTTCGAGTGATGCCCCAAAGTCGGCCCGTACCGCTTGCGCCGCCGCAACCGTGTATCGAGCTGCGCTGTCTCGTTCGTTTTCTTCCAGCCTTTTTGTGGCCGTCGAAAAACCGCCTTCTTCCTCCGCGCACGCCACAAAGTCGAGCACGGTCTGAAGCTCCTCTGCGCGATCGGCGTCAGGGCTGCGCGGGTCCACCGCTTTGAGCAGACCGCTCACCTCGGAGTGCGACGCGTTTCCAGCCAACAGCAGGCACTCGGCCAAAAGAACCTGCGCCCGGCTCTTCAGCGGACCGTCGAGTCCTCCGTCGAGAAGCTGTCGCAGTGAATCGGCGGCTTCCTTTGGCATCCCAAGCGACAGCTGTGACGCTGCTTCGTTTACTTCACGCTCGCCAGGCTTCGGCATGAGTCGCTGCACGAACGAATCGACGAAGCGCCCATCGCGCGCGCCCACAAACTCCGACACCACCTGACCTTTGTGAAAGGCTTTCACCGCTGGAATCCCAGAGATGCGGAACCGGGCTGCCAGTTCCTGTTGCTCGTCAGTGTTCACCTTCGCAAGCAGCACTTTTCCGTCCTGTGCCGTCACGCACTTTTCCAAGATCGGCGTCAGGACGCGACAAGGACCGCACCACGGAGCCCAGAAATCGACCAGCACCGGCACTTCATACGAGCGAGCAACGACCGACGCCTCAAAAGACTCGGTGGTCGCCGCAAAAACAAGCTGCGAATCGTCATCCATGCCGCGCCTTGTATCACAAGCGCGTTTGGGCTGGCGCCCCTCTGATGACGCTCACCGCCGCGGCCTGGCCAGAGGAATCCACGGCGACAGTGGCAAATCGCGACGCGTCCGCATGGAGTCCATCCATCAGACGCCAGAGACCGGCGACTGCTCCGTCAGGTGCATCGGCGGCCAGCGCAACATCGCCGAGCGACTGCCCAGCGAGACAAGCGGTTTCGCGATCTGCAAACACTGTCGCAGAAGGCATTGCAGCCAGAGACCGCGCAACCGCCCGATTGGGATCGCCCGCAAAAAACGATTCTGCCGTTGCAGAAATCCGCGGAAGGTCTCCGTCGCAGGCGGGGGGGTGCCGGGTAAGCCAAAGCGCAGCGGCGGCATCGGACCGCGGAACCGAAGAGAGCGAGGCCCCCGCTACCTCGATGGCCAGCACCAGGCACGCCGCAGCCTGCCCCGTCGAGAGCAAGTTTTCGGCTTCCCCAATCGCCAGAAGTCCCGATGCCCGACCGGAACAGAGCGCGAGGCCAGGTCCGCGCAGCCGATAGAAGATTGACAGCTCGCCGCCCGGTGACGACGGCAACGTGTACGCAAACAAACGTGGACTCGGTTGGCCCTGCAAAAAGGAGAGGTAATACTCCTCATCCGTCTTGTGGCAGCCGTGTGCCGTCCCCAGCACAACCGCGACATCGTCACCGCTCACGTCGGAACGCAGCGACGGATTCTCCGCAAGCAGCCGCGCGACCGTGACAAGCGCCAGCCCACAGAGCCTGTCGGCACGCAGCAGTGGCGCTCGCAGTTCGGGCATGCCCTGCGGTACACGCTCAAGCAGGGTATCCGATGGCTCGAGCGACAGACGAGCCGCACCGCGTATCACAATCATCGGGCGGTCCCTGTGTCCGAGGAAGCAGTGATGACAACGGCGGCGTTCTCCCCGCCAAAACCGGATGCCGTCGACAAAATAGCGCGGACCGGGAGCGTGCGCGGTGCGCCCATCACCAAGTCGAGAGAGAACACAGGGTCGGGCTGCTCCAGTCCGACAGTCGCCGGAATCTGATGCGTCCGCAGAACTTCCACCGACATCACCGCCTCAAGAAGTCCCGCCGCGCCGAGCGTATGGCCAACCGCCCCCTTGATGGAGTTGACCGGGATCTCGAGCACCCGCGACCCGAACAGCTGTACAAGCGCCTTGCCTTCCATCTGGTCGTTAAACGAAGTTCCGGTGCCGTGGCTCGACACAAAATCGATGGCATCGGGTGAAAGACCTGCGTCGGCCAGGGCGCGCTGCATGGCGAGAAGTGCGCCTTTTCCCTGCGGATCCGGTGCGGTCATGTGATGGGCGTCTTGCGACAGCCCTGCCCCAGCGAGAAAACCCAAGATCGGCTGGCCTCGCCGTTGTGCATGCGCTTCGCGTTCCAGCACCACACAAGCCGATGCTTCGCCCAGGTTTACGCCGCTCCGCCTCGCATCAAAGGGGCGACAGACATCGGCAGACTGGGCCCGCAGCGTTCGGAAGCCACTGATGACAAAAGGCTGAAGCACATCCACGCCGCCGCAGACCACCACGTCACAGAGCCCGCGCCGCAGCCACGATAGCGAAAGCGCGAGCGCACTGTTGCTCGAACAGCAAGCCGTCGATACAGCACGAACTCGCTCGGCGGAAACCGAAGAAGCAAGATGTTCGGCCAGAAGAGCACAGCCATACGCAAGCGACGGCGGTGTCCCGATCTGCTTGTGAATCGCTTCGACCCCGGCAAGCCACGGAACTTTCTCGCCTAGCGTCGTCGCTACGCAAACGGCCATACGCAGCCCATCTCGCTGCGCTTCTTGGCCCAGAGAGGCCTGCACAAGCGCCTGCTGGACCGAGTGGTCGAGGAAACGCCACGCCCGCGGCTGGCCCGACAGCATGGCCTGGCCTTCTCGATTTTCTTCTCCCGGCAATGCACACGAGGCGAGCGGACCGACGTCGAGCGGCGTCCCCGCCACCGCTGGCAGATGCCGCACCGCAGTTCGTCCCGCAAGCAGGCCTGCAAACATCGAGCTGACCGAATCGCCGAGGCCACACAGCGCCCCAAGCCCGGTGATGGCGACCCGCTCAGCCATTAGTTTTCAGCACTCACTGTCGGTGAAACAGAACCTGCCGAAGCCTGCTTCGCTTCAGCTACCACCGAGTCGAGGTCGAAAAAATCGAAGAACTGGTACCACTGCGTCGGGTACCGACAAACGATCTTCTCGTAGACAGCAATGAGCGCCTCGGTTGCACGACGGACATCGCCGTCTCGGTCGCGGGTGTTTTCGACAAAGACAGCCGGTCCGACGTAGTGAACGAGCCGCGGCCTCCCCAGGCTTTCGTCGATGACAAAAAAGCTCGGAATCAGCGGAGCGCCCGTCACGCGCGCAAGCAGCGCCGGACCGATCGGGAAGCGAGCCTCTCGACCACACATCTTCACCGTCATCGCAGTATCGCCAAGCACCCGGTCGATTTGCATCCCGACCACAGACTTTTCGCGCAGCGCCTTGACGATGCTCAGCGCCGAAAACGGCGATCCCGTCGTGTAGATGACCTTGAAGCGGTCGCGAAACTGCTGTTCCCACTTCTGCACCAGCGGATTGGGTTCTTCGGCACGCGCGACGTAAAACGGCGGCAGCTCTCGCCACTCGGCGAGAAACGGCCCCACTTGCCACATGCCAAAGTGACCAGTCGCCATGATGGCGCCCTTTTCACGGATCAGGTTCACCAGTTCTGGCGTGCGCCCAATCGATTCCACTTCCATCTGAAGCGGTCGGCCCAGATGGACTTTGTAGCTGTCGGTGAGCATCTGCGCGTAGTTGCGAAAGAGCGCCAGCGCCCGACGATGGGTTTGCAAAAAGCCGACCTTTCCAGCGATGACATCCAGGTTGTGCTGCACGGCCCGACGCGCTTTGCGGATCAGAAAATAGAAAATCCCGCCCCACAGCGGCATCGTGAGCCGCTGCAGCCACGTCGGAATGTGCTTGATTCCGCCGAGCATCAGCCGACGGTAAAATGGCCCTTCGTAGCGATGCTGCAGCGAAAGCGCTGCGCTTGTGGA
>CAYTGC010000264.1:0-6827 GCA_964437195.1 uncultured Myxococcales bacterium
CTTCCGCGTGGTCTCGCAGCTTGGCGAAGGCGGCATGGGCGCGGTCTACGAGGCGATTGACGACTCAAACGGACAAGTCGTCGCCATCAAGGTGCTCCACAAGGAGCACGCATCGAACCAGCAGATTGCGCTGCGCTTTATCAATGAGGCACGCGCAATCAATGTCGTCGATCACCCTGGCATCGTCCAGGTGATGACGATTGGGCAGCTTCCGGACCAGACGGCCTATATCGTCATGGAGCTGCTCAAGGGCGAGACGCTGTCGGCTCGGATGAAGAAGTCGCCGGGCAGCAAGCTCCCCGTACTCGAGTGCGTGCGGCTCGGCAAGCAGATTGCGTCGGCGCTGGCGGCCGCCCACGCCAAGACGATTGTCCACCGTGACCTCAAGCCGGACAACATCATGATCGTGCCCGACCCCAAGATACCGGGGGCGGAACGGACCAAGCTGCTCGACTTCGGTATCGCCAAGGTCAAGCAAGAGTATCAGGCCAACGACCAGCTCCAGACGCGGGCAGGCGTGATGATGGGCACGCCGCTCTATATGTCCCCCGAGCAGTGCAAAAACGCGGGCGATGTCGACGACAAAGCCGACGTGTATTCACTGGGCGTGATGCTGTATCGAATGCTGTCTGGCAAGCCGCCCTTTTCGGCAGCGGGCACAGGCGAGCTGATGGCGATGCATATCTACATGCAGCCGCAGCCGCTCAAAGAGCACGACCCGACCATCCCAGAGCCGCTTATCGAGCTGGTCCACAAGATGCTCGCCAAGCAGCGCCAAGACCGTCCGTCGATGGCCCAGGTCGAGCAAGAGCTGGAGAAGGTCAACATCAAGGTCAGCGCGATGATGCCGGCCATTCGGCTTCCATCGCAGCCTGCTCCCGCTGTGTCGGCAGCCCCCGCGGCGCCCATGCAGAGCGAAGCCAAGACGGTGTTGTCCGACGGTGGCGCGTACAACGTGCCCCAGCCAGGCGGTCGAGATGCTGCGACCATCATGCCAACACCGTCGCCGGTCGCATCGGGCGGCAACGGACGGGGTCTGCGGATTGCGATCGTTGCGCTGGTGACGCTGATTGCGCTCGGGGTGGGAGCTGGCGTGGTTGGTTGGCTGCAAAAACGCGGCAGCGTGAAGCTTGACCCGACCGATCCCAAGTCCATCGGCACGACCGTTGATAAGCTCGTGAACAACCCCGACTCACCTGACGGCAAGAAATCCAAGTCGGGAAGCCGGATCATCAGCTGGCACGTCGAGAGTGATCCGTCGGGAGCCGATGTCTACGACGTTCGCAAGGACGAGCTGCTCGGGAAGACGCCGTTCCGCGTCGAACAGCCCATCCAGCCAGGTGAGGTGGAGCTAGAACTTCGTCTCGAAGGCCACCAGCCCAAGCGGCTCACGGTCAAGGCAGACGAAAACCAGGAACCGCCGGTGGTCAAGCTCGAGCCCATCAAGACCGACAAAGACGTCAAGCCCAAGAAGGACAAGGGCAAGAAAAGCCGCCAC
Organism: uncultured Myxococcales bacterium; assembly: GCA_964437195.1. Lineage (GTDB taxonomy): Bacteria > Myxococcota_A > Polyangia > Palsa-1104 > JAEUJZ01 > JAEUKA01. The sequence goes on from CAYTGC010000264.1 coordinate 1,499, forward strand.
GGAAAAAAGTAACCGACGGTTGAACCCGTAGGAGCAGGCGACGATACTTGGCAGGCATGAGTGAGCCGGGGCCAAGTTCCAAGCAGACGCCAACCGACGTCGTCGTCGAAAAGAGCGTTCGCGGTGCGGCCACGACGACACTGGCTGGTCTTTTGGGGCGAGCAGCCGGGCTTGTCACCACGCTGCTCGTCACCCACTTTGTCCACAAGACCGAGTACGGGCAGGCCAATCTGGCGCTGATCATCGCGACGGTGGTCAACGTGCTGACCCTGCTTGCTCCGCAGCAGGCGCTGCTGACGCGGCGGTCCCTGTTCGCCGAAGCGTCACAGCTGGTCCAGCGCTTCGTGGTGATCTCGGGCCTTGTGGTGTTCGGCGCGCTGTTTGTCCTGTCGCGGTCCCTGCTTGCGCAAGTCGGCGAGTCCGGGGCGCTGCCAATGCTGCAGGTCTACTGCTGTGCGCTGTTCGTCGAACGACTGGCGCTCATTCCAGCCGTTCGACTGCGGTACGAGCTGCGGTTTTCCAGCCTGGTTCAGGTCGACCTGCTGGGGGACGTTGTCTATGTGGCGGTGACGATGGCCGCGGCTGCAAGAGGCGTGGGTGCCATCAGCCTGCCGCTCGGAGCGCTTTGTCGACAGGTGGCCCGTGTACTCTGGATCAGGATTTGGCTCGGGCGGCCCCTGCTGTGGTCGTCGTCGGTCTTGCCGCAGCAGCAGGCGCACCAGCTGCGATCCGAGCTGTGGCAGATGATGTGGCCGATCTACCTGGCATCACTGGTCGAGCTGGCGACGCTGTACATGGACAATGTCTTCGTTGGCCGGTTGTACTCGACGGGGGCTCAGGGGATCTACGCTGTGGGCTACACGATGGTGATGACTCCCAGTGAGACGATTGCCATGTATGCGGCGAGCGCGCTGGTGCGGGCCCTGGGGATTCAAGATCAAGAGAGGCGTCGGCAGAACTTCTTGACTGGGCTGCGCTACGTGACGCTCCTGCTTCTGCCTATCTCCGTCGGAGCGGCGCTGCTTGGGCCAACATTCGAGGCGGCGCTGCTGCCTCCGCGTTGGCACGGCATTGCCCAGGTGATGGCGGGGCTTTCACTTGGGGCGGTTTCGCTTGGGTTTCACCGCATGGCGTTCGCGCAGCTTACGGCGCTGCATCGCTCGCGGTCGGCGGCGCTGGTGTACGGCACGCAGCTGACCTGTTTTGTGCTTGGCCTCTACGCGGTGGCTGTCTTCGACCCACAGCGGCAGCATATGGCGCGAACCGCGGTGGCCGTCTCGGTTGCACTGACGCTGGCAGCTGCCATTGGGGTCGCACTGACGCTCTACATCGAGCAGCTTCATCCGGCGAGTCTTTTGCGAGCGCTGGCGCCATCCATCTTGGGCTCGGCTGCGATGGGGATGGCCTTGCTGCTGCTGCGGTTCTGTGCTGCAAAGCTGGGCTGTCCAGATACGGCATCGCTGCTGCTGGCGGAGGTGTTGGGTGGGGTCTTGACCTACGGGCTGTACTTGCGGGCGTTCCATTCGGCGCTGTTTGATGAAGTGAAGCGCTTTATTGCTCGACGGAACTAGGGTAATACTCTGCGGATGCCGAGTACCGCGAATGAACCCCATACAAGACAGCGTTTGCTAGACGCGGTTCGTCTTGTATCGCGGGGACCGGCAGGAACACACCGGCTCGGTACCGGTGTTGGGTCACTGCTGCAGCCCGGTGATGTGGTGCTGCTCGATGGACCCCTTGGCGCGGGCAAGACGTGTCTCACCAAGGGCCTGGCACTGGGCCTAGGGGTTTCGGCGGACACGGCGGTGCAGAGCCCGTCGTTTACGCTGGTCAATCAGTATCAGGGGCGGCTGGCTCTCTATCATGCCGATCTATATCGACTCTCTCACCCGAGCGAGCTGGCCGAGCTGGGGCTGTGGGAAGCGAGTGGAACGGGCGGCGTGGTGGTGATCGAGTGGGCGAGTCGGTTTCCAGCGGAAATGCCGCCAGACCACTTGTCCATCGAGCTTGTGCCGGGGCAGGGTCTGTATCGTGAAATCATCGTGCGTGCGAGCGGTTCGCGGTCGAGGCAGCGTCTCGATGAAATCGCCAACCAACTTGTCCCACGGCGGAGGAGATCGTGAGCGAGACAATGAATTGGAACATCAGCATCGACACCTTGCGAGGGGGCTATCTGGAGTCTCTCAGTCGGGTGCGAGCTGTGGTGGTGGATCAGAATGGACGCGTGCTGATGCAGGCGGGCGATCCCAATGAGCCTGTGTTCTGGCGCTCGACGGCAAAGTTTGTTCAAGCGCTGAGCTTGTTTTCAAGTGGTGCGGCGGACCGATTCGGCTTTGGTGATCGCGAGCTGGCGCTGGCCTGTGGTTCGCACTCGGGTGGCGATGCACATGTGGCGATAGCAAAGAGCATGCTGGAGCGAATTTCGGCGACGCTTGAAAACCTGCACTGCGGGCCTCACGTACCGCTTGGGCCAGAAGAAGCCAAGCGACTCTCTGCCGAAGGCAAGCTGCCGACCAAGCTACACAACAACTGCTCGGGCAAGCACTCGGCGATGTTGGCATCCTGTCGCGCCCGTGGCTGGTCACTGCACGATTACAACCGTCATCACCATCCACTTCAGCAAGAAATCCTGGCGCATTTGTCAGCGGTAAGCGGAGTCGATGCGCAGCACATTCAGCAAGCCGTGGACGGCTGTGGCGCGGTGGTGTTTCGCACGCCGCTTGTAGGGCTGGCTCGCGCCTATGCTCGCTTTGCAGGCGATGTCCTGCCTGCGCCGCATCGTGAGGCCGGAAAGCGTCTGCGCACCGCAATTGCCGCAGCGCCCGAGATGGTCGCGGGACCGGGTCGGCTGTGTACGGACCTGATGCAGGTCTCGTCCAACAACCTGGTTGCCAAGATTGGTGCCGACGGCGTTTACGCACTCGGAGCAGTACATACCCCCGATGGGCCGTGCGGGCTGGCGGTGAAGATCGAGGACGGCAACATGCGCCTGCTCGCCCCCCTGGTCTGCAAGGTGGCAGCGGCGCTCGGGTGGTTAAGTGGTTCGCAGCTTGAGCGATTGCGTGCGCACTGGCACATGCCGGTTGTCAACCACCAGAAGGAACTGGTGGGAGATGTGCACGTTCGAATCGACGACTAGGAATGAGTGGGCTGGGGGGTTAGCTCGGTAGCGGCGGCGGTGGAGGCAGTCTCTTTGGGGGCACGGGCAGGCTTGTTGCCTTCTGCGCGACCCAACAGCCCCCGCATCACGACGCGGATCCGCCAGATGGCGGTGATGTTGGTCATGATCGCCATGAGCACAAGCACGACGGCGGCCACGTGGTAGGTCGGGACGGCAGCGCCGGGTTCGACATAGGCAGCGGCGATGGGCGACAGCGCGGTGGATACCCCTAGCCAGACGGCCCGCTCGTGACGCTGCATGTAGCCGACGTTGGCGTTGATCCCGACCGCATCGCCTTTGGCTCGGCTGTAGCTAACCACGGTGCTCCCGACCATCGCAAGCGCGGTGACCCCGAACACCCAGGGCTGGTTTCGGTAGTAGTAGAGATAGCCAAGGAACGTGAAGAGGTCGTTGTAGCGATCCATCGTCGAGTCGAAGAACTCGCCCGACGCCGTGCAGTTGCCGGTGGCCCGCGCCACGATGCCGTCCCACGCATCACAGGTAAAGGCAAACAGCAGCGTCCAGCCACCAAACGCGAAGTGCCCAAGCGCCACCGAGACCGCCGCCAGCAGCGTCAGGAGCATCGAACCAAACGTGATCATGTTTGGCGTAATGCCGAGCACGATGCACAGACGGACCGGGATTCGGAACATCCAGTACCCGAACTCCATGAAGATTCGTGGCAGCCACGGAGTCTTCACGACTTGATCGATGCGGGACGTTCGGTCCATGCCGAAAATCGCGCACTTTACGCAGTAGATGAGAAACGACACAACCCAGAAGGCGGGCAGCCCCAGCAGCGGGACAAGAACGGTCAACGGGAGACTCCACAGCGGGCTGCTCGTCGCGCTGTCGGCAGCCGCAGCAGGGGAGATGGCTGCGAGTCCCAGCGGAGAAGGCTGGGCAAGTAAGGTGGCGAAGAGAAGGTAAGGCATGTGATTCCTTGTTGCGGTCGGCGTTCTCTGCTGGGCGACATCGCAAACGTGCGATAAATGGTAAGAAATGCTGCAAAACGGCTGCCAACCAGCTTCCGCTCGCGTGGTTCCCGGCTCTTCGACGGTGATGCCACCGCGGACCCTCTGTCAGAAAGCTACCATGTGTTGGGCACCGCGCCGCACAGGGTCGTCGAACGTTGAATTTTTGACGCCATGGCGGCTGCTCGCTCTGGGGTTCGCACTGGCTGTCCTGTTTGGCTCCCGGTCGGTCGCGTGGGCCGAGGACGTGGGCGGCAAAGCCAACAGCGGCGCTTCTGCCAAAAGTGGGCGTCATCGGAAGCCGTATCCACCGCTACGGACGGCGAGTGGACAGCCCGCTGCTTCGGCTGCACATTCGACCACTGGTGTGCCGCCACTGCGTGGAGCGGTGGACGGAAGTCCGTCATCGAGTTCTCCGGCGGCATCAGCGGCCTCAACTTCAGCCAAAAGCAACCCAAGTGTGCCGCCACTGCGTGACGCGAGCGCGGGGGCACCCCAGCTGGTTGTCGATGGCAAAAGCTATCTGATGATTGGACGAGGCGACCTTGCGGCGAGTGCAACTCCGTCGTACCAAGCATCGCTATACCTTGAACATGTCGGTGCCCGGGCGCAGTTTGGTTCGCTGACCACCCGTGCGCCGACCCGGGCCATGCTGATGAGCGAGAGCCGGGCCCAGTATTTTGTCATCTGGGGGCGTTTTGCGAAGCTGGTGGTGCTTCGCCTGACAAAACCAGCCACAAAGGCTGAGCTTTCCGAGATGTTCCGGTCGAGCATGTCCCCGGTCTTTGCGGACCGTGCTCCTGTGGACCTGCGCAAAGATGCGGAAGCCCTGACGCGGCTGATTGATCGCGACCTGGCGGAAGGGCAAGAGCTGCGGGTTCACATAAGTGATCTCGGGCAGATTGATCTCTACCTCGATGGTCAGAAGTTTGTCGGGCCTCAGAACGCCAAGCTGGCCCGCCACATCCTGGAAATCTGGCTCGGCTATCATTCAGCGGCACGTAGTTTGCGTCAGGTGCTGGTGGACAAGATCGAGGTGTTAAAGACACCTGTTGCCAGATCGCCGAAGTAGGTTCGGCACGAGAGAGCGCACACAAAAGACTGTCTGGCTGGCCGCTCGCTGCTACGCTCAAACGCTTGTGAGAGGGAATCTTGCGGACGGAGGAGTCAGACATGAGTAGAACGCTTTCCAATC
>CAYTGC010000265.1:0-6746 GCA_964437195.1 uncultured Myxococcales bacterium
CAGCCAGAATCAGACTGGCCCAGAATCGATTTCTCATCGCGAGCGCACTGAGGTTTACGCGGCGCAATGAGCTGAGCACGCGAAGCTCACTGATAGGACAGTTCGTTTCCGCGACCACCCAGCGGACTCCGGTGGGAGTCGCGGCATACCAGCTCGGGAAGGAGGGTGCAGCCCTCGGAAAGGTACGCACCAGATGAAGCTTCATCAGTCGAGCCATCCCATGACGAGCCGTGTGCGGACTCCCATAGAACAGGTTCCCGATGGTCGGCGTGGTGACCGCTCCCATGCGAGCGATGCAGTACACCGCTTGTAGGTCACGCGGCAGGTTGAGCCGTGCGCCGCCACGTTGTTGCGCTGCGCCGGTCATGTCGCGTCTCCGAGCACAATCGAACCGCCGCAGCGAGCGCACGGGAAGTACTGCGCTCCGGCCCGGCAGAGCGCGCACCGTCCGACAAATCCCAGATACTGACCGTGACAGGTGGCGCAGTTCCAGCGGGCGACCGTAGCGTTCGGCTCGCCGCACCACGGACAGTCGAGGCTATCGCCCATGAGGCGACGAACCTGTGCGATGCGCCCTGGCAAGCCGATGAGCGCTCGCATCGTCCGATACGCACCATAGAATGCCAGCGCAACCGCTTTGCCAACGACCATGGTCAGCGTAACTCCCAGCTTTATCGAAGACAGCATCGACATCACCCCATTCCAAACGGTCGTGGGCCGCGACTCTTGGCTGCGCCGCTGCGACTCGTCGTATCAGGAGTGCGCACCCCTGCGGCGAGCGCGTCCAACCGGGCGCGAACATCCGCTTCGCCCCGTTCCAGTTCCGCGACCGGTCGAACAAACCGATTGCGGGAAGCCCGAGTACGTAACGCTTCGACCTCGCGTTCCTCGACATCAAGGTCCAGGTTGGCCGTGCGAATGAAGATTCCTTTGCCGACCCGACTGTCCACCAGGAGAGCGGTGCGGTCAGGTGCCCGAACGAGCTGCGCTCGCAACAGCTCGCGTTCCTCCGCGCGGTCCAGATAGCCGGGGCGCGGAGCTTCCCAATAGGGTCCGCGTGGTCGGGGCCGACAGCCCGTCACCGGCAGATAGTCTGTCCAGTCATCCGAGCGGGCGGCGCGGAACACGACCGACAAATGCGAATTTATCTTGAGCACCGTCGGCAGCGAGGCCGATATCTTGGTGATGCTCGCCGAGAAATCCTGGGCCATCAGGATGTGGTAGGCCCCCTTGCTCCGCGCCAGTCGCAAGCCGTCCTCGATACCGGCGGCAGCTCGTGCGCCACCGGCGGAAAGAAAGGTGGGGAACTCGTCGATACAGACGGCCACGGGTGCGGCACCGTTCGGTCTGGCCCGGATGGCGCGACTGACTTTCGACCATATCAACCCCCGCAGCACTCGGCTGATGTCGTCCGCACCACCGGGCGGCGCGAGATTCACGAGCGTAATCGAGCCATCGAGCAGTTGCCCGAAATCCATACACGAGGTGGCACCACCGAGTGCCAGTCGGGTTGATTTCAAACGCAGGATGCTCTCAATGCGGCTCGCAATACCGGCCAGCCGCTCGCGGCTCTCCGAGCGGAGTCGGGCTCCGGCGGCGCGGCACAGCTCGGGGGCGACCCCGCTACCCGCAAGCGCATCGAACAAGTCGGGATTCTGCATCAAGGGTACAAACGCCGTCAGCGGTAGCTTGGCGTGGTGCAGAACTTCGAGCAGCCGATGGACGTGCCCTTCCTGATGAATGCCCACCGTCGCGGTCAGCTCGCCCATCAAAATCGACGCCACCTCGGCGGTCAGCAGTTCGGCATCCCCGCCGTCGTCACTGAGAACTTGGAGACACGGCAGCGCTGAGCCCGAAAACAAGTCAATCCAGACCACCCGGTCGAGAAATGCTTCGCGCTGCGCTTCCGGGAGTCGGCGGGCATGACGGACCAGAGCGCGCAGAGCGAGTTCCACGCCCTCCGCTTTCGGGTCAAGGAAGAGCGTGCGCGGGACACCAAGCTGCCACAGCGCTTGCAGCAGGCCGACCACAAAGTAGGTCTTTCCAGCCCCCGACGGACCGACGACGAGCGTGTGACCGAGCAGCTTCGCCAAGGGAAGCCGCACCGGACGGCCGGAGTCGAGACTCTCGCCCAGCGTCGGCAGCGATTCATCGTCACTGCACAGCGCCCGTTCCAGCTCGCGCTGAATCGTTTGTCGGCGAGACCGCTCACCGGTCAGGAGCGCTGTTTCGGCAGCTCGTGCCCGGTCGATATCCGAACCGCGCAAGGAACGGAGCAAGGGAACAAGGGCCATTAGGTTTCCTCCTCCAGCGGCGGTGGTGGCGGGAGTCCTCGTCGTCGGGCGCTCAACTGCACATCCCCACGGTTCCCGTTTGTCCGACGAGTCCACAGCACGAACCCGACCAGCGCCAGACCACCGAGCGCCAGAGCGGCGCAGAGACTCCCGATGGGAAGCTCGGCCCGGCTCATAGCGAGCCGCAGTTCACCGCCCAGCTGGCCGAGAATTGCGGTTCCAAGTACTAGCAGGAATGCCGCTCGGGCGAGCCACCACGCCTGCGAACGGAAGTCGAGCATCAGACAGAGCCCCGAGAGTACGAGGAGTAAGACCCCGACGGAATCAACGATGGAGCACATCTTTCCTCCTCTAGTCCGTTACATCCACAGGGTTGAGGCGCGTGATGGTCCGACGAGCCAATCGCTCGCGCTCGGCCTGCTCCGCCGCCTGGCTCTTAGCGATGGCGAGCGCAACCGATGTGCTGTCGAGGACATGCCGCCCTCGGGCCATCAATCGACCGTCGGTGCGCAGTCGCCACTGGCTAAACCGCATGCCATCGTCGGCTGCGCTTAACTCCGCAATGGCGAACTCGCTGCCGCGCGTCAAGGGGACACGGAGGCGAGTCAGTGCCCTCTGAGCAAGGGCTAACGGCTCGGAGGAAAAGGACTCATCACGAGTGACGCACAGCGGTACGTCACCCAAACCATCGAGCGACAAGGTCAGCGGAGCAGACTCCGGGGGACGACCAGCCACCATGCGCTTCAACGCGGACTTGAGATGACGAGCCATACCGGCGCGATGTCGCGGCTCGCTGGCGCGGTCTGCGCTGCGGGACTCCTCACCCATCACAAAGGCAGCCCCTCGGTCGGTGGTAAAATCGGCGAGCGTCGCAACGAGCTCTGCTGTCTCTTCTCGCCACGCCGTTTCGCCCGGGGCAAATACGCCGCGCAGACTCATCAGTCCGCCGAGCGGCGGTCGCACAAGCTGGTAGGCAAAAAGCCAGCGGTCCCGCAGTTCAGCAGCGCGCAGTGCGACCGCCACGGTGCGCGGCGAATCCACCGCCAGAATCACCGGCTCATGGCTTTCGGCCAGGTCCGGCAGCACCTCCTCCAGCCGGGCAGTCACCGGGTGGGCCTGTCCACCGCTGGCCGTCACCTGAAGCGCGCCTACCTCCGCTCGTCCGGGTAGCGCATCGATGAGACGCACCATCGGCGTCGCATCGGGCAGTTCTGTTGCCAGCTCGGCCAGTGCGTTGAGATGAAACTGACCGCCTCGATGCACTCCCACGAGGGTAGTGCCGAGCTGGAGTGGAGCAGGTCGAGAAGGAGTGCTACTCATGGTTTCCTCCGACGATTCACCACTGGTGCATCCGTCGTAGCGGTTCGTTCCCGACGAAGGGTGAGGCGATACTCGGCTCCGAGTTGCTGTGCCGCTGACTCGAATTCGGCAGCCTCTCTGGAGTGTTTCAGGAGGGCCGCTTGCGCCCGTTCCACATCCCGCGCCAGCTGTCGTTCTTGTCGCCGTAGCGCCGTCAACTTACTCGCCAATGCTGCCGGACGCCGTCGCTCACGCAGCCATCGCTCGACGAGCCATGAGGGTCCAGCGACGATAGTTAGGAGAACCAGGCTGTAGGCAAGGCGAACGATTCCACTGTCCGCAACATCGGTTTCGACCGATGCACCGCGCGCCACCGCTAACGCCAGCAGCATCAGTAGATACAGTCCGACCAAGAGCCGCCAGCGCAGCGGGGATGGTGTCGCCGTGCTCCCCTCTCGGTCCCGCGCTGACTCAACAACACGTCCCGTCAGAAACACGAGCCCGGCGGTAAGGGCTGCCGATAGAACGAGCCGCTCGATGCCGGTCACCCCTAACCCAGCGAGCAACATGGATGCTCCCAGGGCTTCGGAGAGGAGCAAAAGCACAATCCCGAGGCCAAGCAGCACAGCCGAAGGCAGGTGGCGAAGCTCTTCTTCGAGGTCGGCAATATCCCGCCGAACCTCGTCGAGCTCTCCTTCCTTCGCGAGCGACGCCGTAATTCGGGCATGACGCTCATCCGTCTGTGGTGCCCACGTCGGTTTCATCAACCGACGTTGGAGCTGCTCATCCAGCGCCTCGATGCCCCGCTCCGCGTCAATGCGGGCATCACGGTACATTCCGAGTCGTGCCAACCAGTGCCGCATGATGTTCATCGGCCCTCCTTGGCGAGGGGAACGAGGTCGGGCAGACCGCTTGCAAAGACCACCCGGGCTGCGCCGCTGCGCCGCAAAGCGGCTTCCCAGAGTTCTTGCGCGATGAGCGTCCGTTCCACGGACGCGGTGGGACAAGCGCTCGGGCGGAGTGTTGGCGTGAGCGATGTAAACGCGAACACGACCTCGGTTCCAGTCAGACTCCCTGGGGCAATCAGGCGACGATTCGCGACCCGTTCGGCCCAAGTATCCGGCTTCGGGAGTCGCCTGGTGCCGAGACACTCCAGGTCGAGCGCGTCGCTGACCTCCTTCAGGTCGGTCACGAACAGTATTCGCCGCATGAGTCCGTGTGTGTCACTCACGGCAACGCGCCCGAGTGCAGCGTGCAGCGGGGATGCTCGGAGCGGTTTGGCCAAGAAGTGGCGCTCCGCAGCGGCCAAGAAGTACTCAGTTGTTTCCTTCACGAAGACCGAAGTTGCGGCGGCTTGAGCGCGAGCGCCGCGTGGCGGCAGCGCCGGACTCATCTTTTCTCCCAGAGACACGGTAGTTGCAGCCGTCGCACCAAGCATCCACCACCGGACGATGGTGCCCTCACGTCCCGCCGCGAGCTGCGCCGAGGCAGTGACCGCACGTTCAAACCGGGTACGGTCGCACGGAGCACCCTCGGAAATATCACAGATGCCGTCGAGCAGGAGCGGCGGCTGTGGCGTCGATTCCAGAAGCCCCGCCTTGGTCAATGCGTGCCGCCAGGGAGCCGGAAGGTCGACTCGCTCACAGCCGGGGAGTGCGCCAAGCGCCACCAGCAGCATGCCCCGACGCATTAGCGGAGGGAGTCGTCGCCAGCGCCGCCACCACGCCGGACGATGGGGAATCCGCTGCTTTGCTCGACGACGATGAACCAGTGACACCATCCAGGACCAGAACCGCATAGCGATACCTCGATGCGAGGCAGAGCCCTGCCTCTTGTAATGAGCTGCCGTAGATACGGAAGCCCGTAAGACACAACGGCGGCAGTCAGAGCCGAAGCGCGCAAGACCCGCCGGATGACTCAAGAAAAAGCGACTCCCTCATGGGTAGAGTCGTCGGTGCCCAACATGAGTGAAAACGAGTCAGGGGTATGAAGGTAGCGACGCGCTGAGAACGCCATCGAGTGCCTGCATTCGCCGCCCGGCAGCCCGCCCGTCCTACTCGTCAAATGCAGGAACTAGGGCGGTCGTTACGCGCATTTTTTGAGAACGGACGATTTCTGCGAACCGCTCCCGGGCCGCGCTCTTTCCGCTCGCCGGAGCAGCCCACGGGCTCGCTCACGCGCCAAGTGAACACGCCTGCGGTGTTGCCCTGATGCCGCGCTGTCCCGTTCGCCCATGGCTTCTTCAAACAATAGACGTTGGTCCGCTTCGGAGAGCGTGCCGAGTAAACCAATCAGCTCGCGCTGCGCCACGATGTGTTCAGGCGTTTCGGAATTCGAGCACGGAAGAGACTCCGCCCTGGCGATATGGTCGGATTGGACAGACTCTGGAGCGGGTACTGAGAGACTGATGTGTCGTTTGGCATCGCGGTGTTGTTCCCACGCGACCCACCGTGCTGTCCCGACCAGCCACGCCCCGACCGCTCGCGCTGAAAAGAAGCGTAGTTCGTTATCCACCAGCTTCGGTAGCAACCGCCCCAGAGCCGCGCCAACGGCCTCTTCAGCGGCACTACGCGAGGACGAAAATCGTTGCGTAACCCGAAGCGCGAGCACACGAGAATCATGAGCAGCCAGGAGGACTTCATGGCGCGTCAGTTCGCGGGTTGCCGCGTCAGTAGCGGGACACGCCACAACACCGGAAGATGCCGGTAGCGCGTCCGCCGCTGTGTCTGGCGAATCAAGCCGTCGCAGGTGGGTGGCATCGGTGCGGACCGAGCGAAGGGCAAACGCACATCCTGGCTCAGCAATACGGGTATCGAACATAGGTCATCCTTGTCGCCTGCCAACCCGATGGTCGCAGGCCATACGGCGCTACTCGCCAAAGCTTGACGACGGGCGCAGTCCTTTGACCGCGTCCGCCTGCCAAGTCCCGGCAGGGTACGCCCGGTGTAACAACCCCGAGCGCGAACCATCGACCGCGAATCGTTACGAGCGTCGACGTGTTTTTGACAGCGGTGTCACCGTCACCAAAACGCGCTCGCGGATAACCAGGCGGACTTTCAAGTTCCGGTCCACTACATCAAAGTTGCGGAAGGGCAGGCGCTCGACCTTCGAGAGCTTGGCGGCGACCTCTGATGCCCAGGTGTGGACCTCGGC
>CAYTGC010000266.1:0-6745 GCA_964437195.1 uncultured Myxococcales bacterium
AGTACGCGACGTACCAAGGTCTGGCGGAGCGGAATGATGCTCGGGTTTGGCGACCGCTCGCTCACGAAAAAAAAGTAACACGGCTTCCGTCTGGACAGCACCTCTTTGGCGCCGAGCGGCGATATACTGATTTGGCCATGGCTCGCGTCCTCAAAGGCGGTCTCCGCGACGGGAAGAAAGCCGACATCGATCCGTATCCGTTCGACCCTCGCGCCGAGGCGGAGAAGATCTTGAGCGAGGCCAAGCACGAAGCAGAGCGGCTGCGCAACCAGGCGATCACCGAAGGACGCGAGCGCGGCCTGGCGGCGGTCACCGAGCTTCTGACGGCAGCGCGGGTGCAGACACTCCGAGCCCACAAAGACGTCGAGCAAGATCTTCGCGTGCTGGCGGTGCGGATCGCCGAGCGAATCTTGGGTCGCGAGCTGGCGCAAAATCCTGATGCCGTCGTCGACATCGTGAGCGAAGCACTGGCGCAGGCGGGAGCACCGCGCGAGGTAGTGGTCCGCTGTCATCCCGACGATCTCAAAGCGCTCGAGCGTGGACGACCGCGACTTATCGAGCGCTGTAGCCGCACGCAGGCGGTTCTGTTTCGCGCCGATGCGACCATCTCACGGGGCGGCTGTATCGTCGAGACAGAGCTTGGGACTGTGGATGCGCGCCTCCCGACCCAGCTCGAAGCGATCGAGCGAGCGCTACGCGGGCAAGGGTCATGAGCGAGCCACCAAGCCGAACCGATCCGCGCGAACGGACCGACCGTCCAGATCCGCTTCATCTGCAGGCTGCGCTCCGCACCGTGTCTTCGACTGTGCCCCAGCGTATCTCGGGACGAGTGAGTGAGCTGACCGGCCTGGTCCTCCGCGCCACTGCACCCGGCGCACGGATCGGAGAGCTGGTCGCCATCGACAGACACAATGAACCAAGCGCGAACGAACGTCACAGCCACGGTCACCCAACCTGGCGGCGAGGCAGCACAAGCGAAACACCGCTGTACGCCGAGGTGGTCGGTTTTCGTGGCGAAGAAGTCGTCTTGCTTCCCCTCGGTTCGGTTGCTGGCGTTGGACCCAACTCGATCGTCAGACCGACGGGAATGCCGCTGACGATTCTGACCGGGACTCCGCTGCTCGGACGAGTTGTCGACGGCTACGGAGAAGCGATGGATGACGGACCGCCTCTGTCGACCATGCTGTCAGAGCTGCTTCCAACTCCCGTCGAGCGGGAAGCCCCGGAACCTCTCCGCCGTCGCCGCGTCACCGAGCCGCTGTCGTTCGGCCTGCGGGCGATTGATGGCTGTCTTTCCGTCGGACAAGGCCAACGGTTGGGACTCTTTGCGGGACCAGGGCTTGGCAAGTCGACGCTGCTCGGACAGATTGCCCGCAATGCCAGCTCGGATGTGACTGTGATTGGGCTCATTGGCGAGCGCGGCCGCGAAGTTCGCGACTTCATCGATCGCGAACTCGACGATGAGACAAGGTCACGAACTGTGGTCGTTTGTGCCACATCGGATCAGCCACCGCTGCTCCGGCTCAAAGCAGCGCTATCGGCAACCGCTATCGCCGAGCATTTTCGTGATCGCGGCAAGAAAGTACTGCTGCTTGTCGATTCCCTGACGCGGGTTGCACGCGCCCAACGTGAGGTCGGCTTGGCCGCTGGTGAACTGCCCGCACGCCAAGGCTATCCCCCGTCGGTGTTTGCCCTGCTTCCGCGTCTCGTTGAGCGCACCGGACAAGGCGAGTTTGGTTCGATTACCGCCGTCTATGCAGTGCTAGTGACCGGATCGGGCGACGATGTCGACGACATTATTGCCGAGGAAGTCCGAGCGACACTCGACGGACACATCGAGCTGTCCAGATCTCTCGCCGAGCGAGGCCACTACCCCGCCATCGACGTGCTCCGGTCACTGTCGCGCGTAATGGACGAAATCGTTGACCCGCAGCAGCGAAACGCCGCCGCCAGACTCCGAGAGCTGCTCTCACTATCGGAGAGACAACGAGACTTGGTGCTGCTCGGCGCGTACCAGCGCGGCAGCGATCCCGCCACCGATGAGGCGCTACAGAAACTTCCAGCGATTGAGGCGTTCTTGCGCCAGGGCCGCTACGAACGAAGCGACCTGGCTGAGACGAAGCGAAGGCTGCAGAGTCTAGTTCGGTAAGCCGCCGGGGAACGGCATGCCACCACCACCGGGCGGAGGCGCGGTCGGCGGCGGATTCTTGTCTTTGGCAAGATCAGCAGGCTTCTTCAGCAGCCGCTCGATCTGCATCTTGCGAACCCACATCGCGTCGCCACCGACCTTCTGCACCGCCAGATCTTCGCCGCGTGCATCGCCGACCTTGACGACCACAGCTGCGCCCGTCTTCGGCTTCACAGTGATCGTCGCCTTGCCAGGCTGAAGCGACTTCAGCTCCGACGCATCCGGGGCGATGAAGCCAGTGCCCGCCAGACCATCGAAGCCTTCGACAATCTGCTTGATCTTCGCCTCATCTGCGTCGGGCAGCTTGTCGGCTTTCCAGGTCTTGTCCACGAGCTTGAGGCTGACCACATCGGTACCCTGCTGAATCTGCACCGCATCAATTTGGTCCGCTTTGAGCGACAGCATGGTCTTGTCACGAACGTCTTGCGGGATATGCGCGATCGACTCGATTGCGTACTTCTTGACCGTGAACACCTGTGGGTTGTCGATCGTCTGGACGTAGGTGTCTTCACCCTTCATCACACCAATGCGAACCCCCGCGCTTTTGCCTTCTTTGAAAAAGGCGGTGACGCTGATCTGACCCGGTGCACCAGCGGCCAAGCCAAACTCTTCCGGCTTGGCGCCGTCATGAAAGTCAGAGGCCCGCAGCGTCGCCAGTGACTGCACCATTCGGTTCAGAAGTGCATTGTCGACCGTCAAGCTCGGTGTCAAAACAGCGTCTCCCTCAGAGATCTTCCACTTCGCTTCGTAGATGTTCTGGCTGCCGGGCTTGCCATCTGCCCCGGCTGCCACAGGCTCGCGGGTCAGCGTCACCTTGGTGCCTGCGCCTTGGATTGTGATTTTCTCTGCGTCGTCGGCCTTCAGGTCGTAGACGCTGTGCTCACGCCACGTCTTCCCCTCACGCTTGTACGTCGAGGAATACAGATCCAGCGCCTGCCACACGTCATCTTTGCCCGCAACCCGAACCATGGTCGCGCTGCCGCTCGCCTTGCCAATCAGCACGTCCGCAAGCACCGCACCACCAGAGTCTTTGGCCACGACATGGACGGCTTTGTCCGGCGTGACCTCAAACTCTGCGTGACGGCTGCTCTGCTGCGTCACCAGATCGCCCCATCGGACTTTTTCCAGGGCCTCGGCCGCCGACTTCGCCACCGTCTGATCCGCCGGCTTGTCATAAGGCGCAGTTACCTGCCACTTGTCACCCTTCTTCGTCAGAGTGACCTTGTCTTTGTCGCCGGGCTGCGCCACTTCGATGGTCGCAATGCTACCGGCCTTGATCTCGGGAATCGCGCGTGGTCGCTCGCCAACTCGCTCGCCTTTTTCAGGCGCGCGCAGCGAGTAAACCGCTCCCACGGCGAGCACCACAAAAGCAACCAGTGCGTAGAGGTTCTTTCTTTCCATCGTGAGCCTCGCAGGAAGTGGTTACAGCTTGGCGCTCTGACGTGCGCTCTGACGGACACGGAACCGAATCAGGCCAATCAGCAGAATCAGCCCCGGCAGTGCCCCAATGTTGAGAAGTTTGACCAGCGTCACCGTGCTCTCGGAAACCTGATCGAGCGGACGGCTCTGCATGCCCTTCTTGCGAACCGCGGCCAGCGCCTCGTCCTGGGCCAGCCAGTCGATGATGTTCATCGTGTAGATCAGGTTCGCCAGGTAGTCGCGCAGCCCGGCCCGAGCGCCCGTTCCGATGAACTGGTCACCAATGAAGTCCGCGTCCCCAATCACCACAAGCCGCGCGCCATTCTGGGCTTCCGACTTCATCGGATCGATACCGGGCTGGCTTTGATCCGCCGGGATCTTGGTGCCGTCTTCCTTGACGATCTGCTTGCCTGCAAAGGCGCTCTTGAACTTGCCTTGGCCAATTACGCCAAGCGTAAAGGGCCCGCGGTCCTCACTCGGCGTCGGAGGCGCCTGGTTTGGCCCCGGCATGAACACAAACGGACCCGACGGACGCCAGCTCTGGTTGCTCGATTGAAGGATCTTGGCAAACTGCACCGGACCCTTGCCGTCTTTTGCATCGCCAACCAGTTCCACCGAGCTTGCGTACGACAAAAGGGCCCCGGGCATGTTCTCGTTGACCGCATGCACCTGCGGAAGCGGCGTCACCTTCAAGAACACCGGATGGTTCATCAGATACATCTGCTGCCCGACGCTCACGAGGCCGGGGAAGTTGCGCTTGTCGAGCACCATGTCCTGCTTGATCTTGACGCCGTAGGCGCCGAGCAGATCGTCGAGGGCAGTGTCATTGTTCTGCGCAATCTGCGGCATTTCCATCCCCGGCGCCATCTGGCCGCGCGGCGTCTGCATCTGCTGTCCATCGACCAAGAACGCCACGGCTTTGCCCGACATGAGGAACTGGTCGATGACGTACTTGGCTCGCTCCGAGAACGGCTGCTTCGCACCAATCACCAAAAGCACGTCGATGTCAGACGACACCATCGCTTTTAGCTCGACGTTGATCGTCTCGTAGCCTGATGCCTTGAGCTGTTCCGACAGAAGCTGAAGACCGCCACCATGGCCCGAGCCCAGCTCGCCTTGGCCGGTCGTGAAGCCGACCTTCTTCTTCTTCACGGTCATCTGCTTGATGAGGCCCGAGATCATAAACTCCAGGCCCTCGTCGCGGTCGATGACAGGAATCGACTCGGTCTTGTCACCATACGCAAAACAGACGCCGAGGAACGTCGAGCCGATCTCGAACTTGTTTGCCGAGACGACGCCGCGGTTGGACTTCTGCACACCGCACTTGGTGGCTTCGTCCTCTTTTTTGCGGGCCTCTTCGCCCTCGCCGATCTTGATGACCTCGAGGTTGAACTTGCCCTGCGAGTACGTCGCGTACTCGGACAAAAGGTCGCGCGCAAACTGCGCATGCTGCTTGAACGGCGGCTTCAGATCCTCGCTCATGAACAGCTTCACGTTCATGCGATCCGGCAGCTTGGCGACGAGATCACGCGATGCTCCGGCGAGCGTGTAGATCTTGTCCTTGGTCATGTCGATGCGACCAAAGTGCTTGAGCGAAATCACGTTCGCGAAGCCCAGGGCCCCAATCGACAGAATCACAAACAGCGCCGCGTTAAAGGCCGTGCGGCTCTTGTGAAGTGGCTTGCTCATGACTAGCTCCACCTCCGGCTCTCAAGCGTGGTCTGCGTCACAAACAGACACGACCCGATGATGCTGACGAAGTACAGAAGGTCGCGGGTGTCGAACACGCCGCGCGCCATGTTCCCGATGTGACCATCGACGCCGATCCAGTCCACAAACGGCTGAATCGTCGGTGGCATCACTTGGACGACTTTGCCGACGAGCCAGAGCAGAAGGCAGATCGTCACGGCCATCAGGAAGGCGACGATCTGATTCTTGGTAAAGGCCGACGCCATCAGTCCAATCGCCATGTAAGTCGCGGTCGTCAGATACAGCCCAGCAAAGCCAGCAAACGCTGCCCCTTTGTCTAGCGGTCCCAAGAACGACACCGTCACGGCAAAGCACAGCATCGCCAGCATCGCGTAGCCAAACAGCACCAGTGCGGCCAGATACTTGCCAAGGACCACATCCCAGTCGGTGACTGGCATGGTCAGAAGCAGCTCGAGCGTGTCATTCGAGCGCTCCTCGGCAAACAGTCGCATCGTGATCGCCGGACCGAGAATCGCGACCAGCAGCGTCGTCCAGAAGCCATCGAACAGCTCCCTCAGCTCGGCCTGTTGCTGCAAGAACAGGGCGTTAAAGAACAAGAACGCCGACAGGATCAGAAACACCGAAATCACCACGTAGGCTATCGGTGAGTTGAAGTACGCGCCCAGCTCGCGGCGCATGATCGTTGTCATGTTTCGCATCGTCTGCTTCTCCTCGGCAGGGACTAGCGTGCAGAGCCCGCGGTTAGGTTGCGGAACACATCTTCGAGCGATGCGCGCTCGCGATGCAGCTCAGTCAGATGGAGACCTTTTGCAGTCGCCATCTTAAAGATCTCGACGCGAGGGTCGCTGCCCGACTTGGCCATCACCACGAAGCGATGACCACCAGGAAGCTCGCTTTCCTCGCTCGGCAGGACGCGCACCGACTCAACGCCGGTGATCGACTCCAGTCCGCTCTTGGCCTGGTTTTCATCGCCGACCAGCTCGACCTGGAGCGACATCTGGCCTTGCGCCTTGCGCTGCAGCTCATCGGGCTTTCCGTCGGCGGCAATCTTGCCCTTGCTGATGATCAGCACGCGCGAACAAGTCGCCTGGACTTCTTGCATGATGTGCGTCGAGAAAATGACCGTTTTCTTCTCGCCAATCTGCTTGATGACTTGGCGAATCTCGACGATCTGATTGGGATCAAGTCCGCTCGTGGGCTCGTCGAGGATCAGAACTTCCGGCTCGTGCAGAATCGCCTGCGCGAGGCCAACACGCTGCTTGAGTCCTTTGGATAGCTCGCCAATCAGGAAGCCGAGCCGGTCCCCAAGACCGCACTGCTCGACAACTTCCCGCAGCCGCCGCGTTCGCTTGCTGCCCGACGGAATGTTCCGAACGTCGGCAACGAAGTTCAGGTACTCCAGCACGGTCATGTCGCGGTAAAGCGGCG
>CAYTGC010000267.1:0-6722 GCA_964437195.1 uncultured Myxococcales bacterium
GCCGAGAAGACCTTCACGCCGTTGAACCTGTTCTTGTCGCTCATGCGCCTGCTCCCCGGTGTCGCCCGTATGCCCGGTGGTTTTGGACCGCAGCTCTGGCGGCAAAAAGCTGTTTCTCTCACTAGACCGCGCGGAGGGACACGTCGTCAAGTTGATTGGCGATCCTTGGCCGCGTGAACCACCGCCAAAATCTCCTCGGTCGACAGCAGGCGGTTGGCAGCCTTGGCCGCCGCAAACACCCGCTTTACCGCATCTTGAGTAGCCGGAATCCCATTGCGCTCGAGCCAGTAGGCGACATTCGACTCACCGGACATCGGCCCAATCTCGATCTCTTGCCGACGACCAAACATCGCCGCAGGCACACCCGAATAGATTCGATCGGCCAGGAACGCGTCGCCTTTGCGCTCGGCTTTGATGATCGCCGCAGCGTGAACGCCCGTCGCTGTCCGAAATGCATCGGTTCCGAACACCGGGTAGTTGTACGGAATCGGAACCTGACACGCTCGCGAAATGAGCGAACAGACCGCATCCAGCGCCGACAAATCGCGATCTTCAGGCAGCGCGCCCATCAGGAACAGGTTCACCAAGATCTGATCGAGGGCCGCATTGCCAACACGCTCGCCGACGCCGAGAACCGTACCGTGGATTCGATCCGCTCCCGCCCGCAGCGCCGACAGCGAGTTGATCACCGCCAGTCCGCGATCGTTGTGGCCGTGCCAGTCGATGCCGATTTTCCCGTCGAGCCCCATGCCAACAATCACCGATCGGGCAAAACGCACCAAGCTGTCGACACCCGTCGGTGTCGCATGTCCGACGGTATCGCAAAGACACAGCCTGTGCGCTCCCGCGTCGATGGCGTTCTTGAACAGTGGAGCCAGCATCTCCGGGCGCGAGCGAATCGTGTCCTCGGTGACATAGGTACAAGGCAGGTTGTTCTGCGTCGCGAACGACACTGCCTCTGCCGACATCTTGAGGATGCGTTCCTTGTCCCAGTTTTCGGCAAACTGACGAATCGGTGAGCTGCCGATGAAGGTCATGACCTCGATCGCGACGCCGGCCTTCTGCGAAATCTCGACGACAGGGCGAATGTCATTGAGGTGCGTCCGCGCCGCGCAGGCGGGACGAATTCGCAGCTTGCGATCGCGGATCTCGCAAGCGAGCCGCAGACCATCTTCGACGGCACGCGGACCAGCGCCGGGAAGCGCGATGTCGACGTACTCGACGCCAAGTCGGTCCAGCAGCACAACCAACTGGATCTTGTCCTCGATGCTCGGATCGTGAACCGACGGCGACTGCAGACCATCACGCAGCGTCTCGTCGAACAGCGAAAACTTCGCCGGCCACAGCGGCGCATGCGTGTCGTGCAGATTCCAGTCGTAGATGATGTCTGAGGCAGCTTGCCGGGTCATGTGGGCCTCTCGCTTTGGCGATGTCAGACGCTCTCGATCGCGACGGCGATGCCTTGGCCACCACCAATGCAGGCGCCGCCAATGGCACGCTTACCACCCCGTCGAGAAAGCTCGTGGAGCAGGTTTGCCGTGATCCGTGCGCCCGACGCGCCGAGCGGATGACCGAGCGCAATCGCGCCACCGCAGACATTGCTCTGGCCGAGCGGCAGTCCCAGCTCTTTGGCGACGGCGAGAAACTGCGGTGCAAACGCCTCATTGACGTCAAACAGGTCGTAGTCCGCGATCTGCGTCCGCGTCGATGCCAGCAGGTTGCGGATCGCGGGCACCGGACCAATTCCCATCACCGTCGGATCACAGCCCGAAATTCCCCAGCCGATGAGACGTCCGAGCGGCCTATAACCCTTCGCTTCCGCGTGCTCGCGAGTGGTCAGGATCAGCGCCGCTGCACCGTCGCAGATGCCCGACGCATTGCCTGCCGTAATCACGCCGTCCTTCTTGAACACCGTCGGCAGCTTGGCGAGCCCCTCCATCGTCGTCTGAGGCCGCGGGTGCTCGTCCTGCGCAAAGCGAATCGTGCCCTTCTTGCTGGTGATCTCCACCGGCGCAAGCTCCGCCTCGAAAAAGCCTCCAGCCTGCGCTTCGCCCCAGCGCTTCTGCGAGGTCAGGGCAAACTCATCACACTCGGTGCGGCTGATCTTGTACTGCTCGGCGAGCTTTTCGGCTGTCATCGCCATCGGCATGCCGGTGAATGTGTCGGTCAGCGCGTCCCACAGCGTGTCACTAATCGCCGGTGGCTTGCCCAGCGGCCAACCCCAGCGCGCGCCCCGCAGCACATGCGGCGCTTGCGACATCGACTCGGTTCCACCACACAGCACCGTCGTCGCGGATCCAAGAAGGATCTGCTCTGCCGCCGACACAACGGCCTGGAAGCCCGATCCACACAGCCGGTTCAGCGTCAGCGCAGGCGCAGGAACCGGAACCCCCGATCGCAGTCCGACGTGGCGAGCCAAATACAGCGCATCCGCCGAGCTCTGCTGCACATTGCCGATAATCACCTGATCAATGTCCGTCGCTGCAACGCCACTGGCAGCCATCGCCGCTTTGGCCGCATGCACGGCGAGATCCGTCGCCGTGAAGTCTTTGAGTGCGCCACCATAAGTCCCAAATGGAGTCCGCTTCGCAGCGACAAACCACAGATCTTTGCTCGTTACGTACATGTTGTTCCTCTCTTGGTTGTCGCCGCGGCGCCGACACAGCTTTTCCGTCTGCGAAATGGGCCACAAAGCGACAAACGGGGTCAAAAAAGCGCCGCCATCATAGCGGGGCGTTTCTCCTTCGGTCAACGAATCGAGGCACCACTCTCTGAGGCGATTTTTCAACCGCCCGAGCGAGAGAACTATGATATCTGTAAGGCTACTTCGGTACCTTTTCCAACCCTGGCTCCGTCTCAAAAGCGGTCGCTGCGGGTGAAGGAGCTTGGGAGATGGTCTACACCGGCGTGAAGGTCTTTTCGGCGACCAAGGCTCGCGAAAGGGAAGAGCTTGGCGAAAACATCTCCCGGTGGCTGCGCAACAATCCTTCGCTGCGCGTCGTCGACAAGGTCGTCACCCAGAGCTCGGACCGCGAGTTCCACTGCCTGACGATCACGCTCTTTTATGTGAAGGAACCCAAGTCGGCCTAGCGGAAGAGGCGTGGCTAGGCGGAACTGTTTTTCGACTCAGACGGCATCTGATCGTGCGCCGTGCCGCGACGCAGCGCTTTTTCGACGAACAGCAATCGATCCTGGCCAAAGAACAGCTCGGGGTCGCCGTGATGCTGGGCCACACGGAAAGACGGAACGCCGAAGCAGCCCCACTCTTCGGCCTGCCTCGTGTTGGCGAGTAGCCTCTCCTTGACATCGGGATCTCCAACGCGGTCGACCAGCCGCGGATCAAGCCCAACCTCGACGAGTGCCGTCTCGAGCACCTGCACATCCCCAAGATCCTGATCGCCGACCCAGTACA
Organism: uncultured Myxococcales bacterium; assembly: GCA_964437195.1. Classification (GTDB taxonomy): domain Bacteria; phylum Myxococcota_A; class Polyangia; order Palsa-1104; family JAEUJZ01; genus JAEUKA01. Next base: position 3,413 of record CAYTGC010000267.1, read on the forward strand.
GCCGAAACAGCTCGTGCGTCAGTCTGCCAATCTTGTCGCCCGACAGCAGCAAAAGCCGCAGCGCTGTCACCGTGTTCATCGGAAAACGCGACGGAAAGTGGAACGACACGCCGTAGTGGTGAGCCCAGCGGCTCATGTCTTCGATCGAGTGCCGCCGCTTGCTCTCGGGATAGGTCGAAATCGGCACCATCGGCGTACCGATGCTTCGAAACAGTCCACCGAGCAAGATCGGGAAGAACTCGACCTCCGCGCCGCATGCGGTTGCCAGTTTCTCCACCTGCGTCGACGCCAGATAGGCAAAAGGGCTCGACAGATCGTAAATGAACGTCAGCTTGCGAGCTTGATTGGCCACTTGCGCGCCCTGTCCACCGATGGGCGTTGGCGGGACAGAGCGCGGGGCACGAGCCGGTCCTTCGTCGCGCATCAGCGGATGGCTGCGAACCGCATCTTCGACGAAGTGCAGCCGATCCTGCCCAAAGAACAGCCGCGGTCCACTCTCGCCCTCGACGATGAACGTGGGCACGCCAAACACGCCATCGGCAATTGCCGCATCGGTGTGTCGTCGCAGTTCTTGGGAGACAGCCGGACTCAAGATCCCTTTCTGGGCTTCGGCTCGGTCAAGACCGACGGACTCAGCGATATCGATCAAGACCTCGACATCGGAAATGTCACGCCCTTGCACCCAATAGGCGCGGTACAGCGCCGCCATCAGCACAGGAACGCTCAGCCGGGGAGCCCACGTCAAAAGGCGCATGGCTTCGACGGTTCGCCGTGGATGCTCGGCAGGAAAGCGAAGCTCGACGCCAAAGTGCTCGGCCCACCGTGCCAAGTCGACCCGAGTCATCGCTTGTTTCACCTTGGGGCCCGCCGCAGGTTCCGACGCAAGCGACTTGAGCACGCCGCCGAGCAAAATCGGCCGGTGGTCGAGCCTGACACCCAAGCGCTCGGCAAACGCTTCGATTTGCGTCGAGGCCAGGTACGCGTACGGACAAACGATATCGAAATAGAAGCGAACCTCGGGCCTGGCTCCGCCTTGATAGCGATCGCCAAACGCCGAGTTCTGCGCCGGAAGCGGGATCGGCATGTTGGCCTACTTGACGTTCAGCTCGATGCTGACGACCGTCTTCTGTGGCTCGCAGGTGGTTTCGGTGCAGACTGCAAACTTCAGGTCGCCCGTCACCATTTTCTTGCCAGCCTCGGTGCCCGTCAGCGTCACCTCGAACCGGCACTCCTCTTTGCTGAGCTTGGCGTCCCCTTTGCCGAGTAGCTCGGCCTTGGCGACGGTCACGCCCGCAGTCGGCTTGAGCGACAGCTTGGTCGGAAACTCTTCGTTCATGTGATAGCCCGCGCTCGGCTTCACCACCACCGCCGCTTTGGTCGGCTGGCCTTTGGCTGCCGCCACCGGCAATGCCGTGACCGAGTACTTGGCCGCAACGGCCCCGGCGATGCTGCCGTCCGCCTGTGCCTGCGAAGAAATCGCGAAGCTGGAAACGACCAGCGCGCCCATCATCATCCAGCGAGAGAATCGACCGCTCATGACAACCTCCAAGTGGCCCTCAGTATAGGGACGACGCACGGACGTGCCAGTCCTTCATTTGATTTGCGGTTGACCGCGCGTTTCGAGGTTCGTACCGTTCCCCACATGCTGGCACGCCGGAGTCGCAACCTTATTACGATGGCAATCGGGGTTTTGGTGATCTGCAAAGATCCCGCGTCTGCTTTGGCAAAGGAGTCTGGCAGCGTCATCGCCCGCTCGTTGCCTGCCGCAGTCGGGGTTCACACCGTCGCAGAAACGGTCCTTGATGCACCGGCAGCCAAGGTGGCAGCTCTCCTCGCGGAGCCAGCGAACTTTATCCCGCTCTTCCCCGCGCACAGCGTCGAGGTGTTATCGACCCATGCCGATCGGCGCGTTGTCTCCGTCGAGATGCGCAAGCCTTGGCCCATCGGCAGCGTCAAGTGGGTCGAAGAGGTCGTCTCGCAGGAAGACCCGCAGGACCACGCCTTCATCGTCGAGAGAACCGCTCAACCCGGCTACTTTCGTCGCCTGGTATCACGCTGGCGCGTCGAGCCGATTGCCGACGCCGACCACGCCAAGTGCAAGGTTATCTACGATGTGACGCTGGAGCTTGCGCGCTGGGCTCCCGAGTGGATTTTGCGAAGAAACCACGTCGGGGGAATCAAAGAGACGATGGAGCGACTGCGGAGCTTGATTCTAAAGGAGAAGCTGCCGGAAGCGGTGGCGGACGCGAATCACCAGTAGCCCTGGAGCATTGCCGAGCCGCCGAGCGTGTTGATGTCATCGACGTAGTAGCGACGGCCGGGCTGGTTTATCACCGCGCGGTATGCCGGGTTCCAGTCCATCGGGCAGGACAGATCAACGCGGTTCGAGTTGCAGACCGGGCTCGAGGCAGGCGGCATCGAGATCACGCGGTTGTTCGGGTTGTTGCGGTCGACGTTCGACGGATAGCTGGTGGTACCGGCGTCATCGGTGGTGATCAGGTGTCCCTGGGTCCGCGCGTAGGTGAAGCCGAGCCGCAGCCGGATGTGCTTAAACAGCTCGAGAATGACGCCCGCGTCGGCGGTAAACGTCATGTAGTTTTCGATCAGCGAGATGCCGGTGTACGGCTTGGTGTAGTACGGGCTCGCGTTCGGCAGCCGATAGCCGTTGTGCGGCGTGTTCATCGGCGTGGTGCCTGGCGTACGGCAAGCTGGGTTGAACGTACCCTGCGTCACGGTTCCACCACCAGCCTTGCCAGGCTCGGGCGGTACCGCGTCGTAGGCGTTGGTGTCTTTGTAGTTAAACGCCGGCGGCAGCGCAGTCTGGTCGTCGCAGATCAGCGCGTTCGACGAAGCCAAAAGCTCCCACGCCTCCGAGTAGCCACGGCCCAAGAAGGTGAAGTTCAAGGCGCCTCGGAAGTCGAGCGCGAAGCGATGACCCTTTTCCTTCTGCTCCCACGGCGTCGCTTCAAAGCCAAACACCAGGTTGGCCTGCTGCTGGGGCGACGGACGCTTCTGCTGGAATCCATAGTCAACCGACCACGGAGTATCGGAACGACGCGCAATCGGCAGGATGTACGCGAGCGAGAAGTATGGATCGACGTACTTGAACTTGTGCGACAGCGCCGTGCGCGCAACCAGGCGATCGAGGCCGTCGCTGACTCCGCGCCAGCCCTTTTCGCTCGTGTTCGCGTTGGCAATCAGGGCCTGCTGCGAAGCCGATGGACTCGCCGTTTCGTCGTAGCCGATATAGGCCTTCGTGTTGTCGTAGCCCATCACGTTGCCAATCGACAGCTGGTACTCGACGCCAATC
>CAYTGC010000268.1:0-6710 GCA_964437195.1 uncultured Myxococcales bacterium
CGTTCAATCACAAACAACCGCTCTTCTGGCAGCTCGGAACGAAGCCGCAGCGTGATGTCGAAAGGGGCCAGCACCAGTCCGGGCGGATCCATGGCATTCACTGTCGCAGCAAGTGTGGCGCCCCGCTCCCCCGTTTCCGCGACGACAATCGATGAAGAGAGCTTCGTCCGCTGACAACGCACGGTGTACCGACCAGGAGAAAGCTGGAGCTGCAGGAGCCGCTCCTCACCCGGTTCCAAAAGGACTTGGGCTTCGATATGGGGTGCGACCTCGGGGCCAGCCGTGCAGTACACAGTATCGGTGACAGACCGTAGATGCGTGGATGGACGGAACGTGACCTCGGTCAGTGTGTCCATATCACACTCAAACTCCAGGTCACACGTTGGGCAGCGGTTCTTGGCATGCAACTCGCAAAGTCGCAGCACCCGCAGCGGTGGCCGCTGACAGACCGGGCACATCACGTCCCACTGAATCTCGAGAACGCCGGCCTTCGCCGCTTGCAGACACAGAGGCAGCATCGTGTCGATCGAAACACCGAAGCGTGCAGCCAAATCCAAAGGACGCATCCTGCGCAGATCCACTTCATCTGCTTCGGCCACATACTCGCACAGCTGCCCGATCAGGCCGGACTCCACTTGCGACAGACCAGCGCTCCGGAGCAGACGCTGTGCCTGCTGCGCTACCTGCTTGGGTTCCGGTTGCGGAGACAGGTCCACGTATGGACTTTGCCCAGCGGAGGCCCGCTCTAACACGGCGGTCGTCGCCTTGCAGTGGATGCCAAACATGCCATCGAGCATTCCCCCAGCAGTTGCCGTCAGTGATTCGTGCGCTACCACGGCTTCCAGTACGACTGCCACGATCGTTTCGCTTGGTCCCCCCCCGATGATCTCATGCCGGATCCACAGGTCCGTCATCGGAAGGTTGTGCAGCTTGAAGCGAATCTCGATGTAGCGATGGCGCAGCCACTGCTCAGGATAAAACCAGATCTGGGCGCTCTGTCCGGTTGGCTGCTGCCATTCACTCACCAGGAAGGCAATCGGACCAGGGACCGGCTCGCTTGGGATGCCGCCCGGCTGCGCCATCAGCTGGCGAACCGATCGGGTGTAGCGATGCCGCTCCGACAGAAGCGCCCAGGTCTTTTCGAGATCGAACGGAAAGACAAATCGTTCCGACCGTCGCAGGACAGCATTCATGGAGAGAGCCCCCAAAAAATACCATCATAATCCCCCCTCAAAAAGAAGGATATCGTTTTCTACACTCCCCTCCCCTTCCCTTTGCAGCAGCAGGATCAGTTCAAATATGAGTCATTCTAAAGGACTCATATTCGAACAGACTCCACATGGGCTCTCGTCTTGATTACTTTCCATCGAGCTGCACGACAAGTCCACCATCCCCGATCGCGAAATGGGTCCCCCGGTTTTTACCGACGCCGAAGATCGTGAAGTTGGTGCCGATCGGTGCGGCAGAGAAGCTCACACCATCAAAATGAACCAGCTCGCCATAATGGCCGCCAATCCAGACATCGTTTGGCCCACTGCCAGAAATCGACGCCGGATAGGTCAGACTCGCTGGAGTCGTTTGCGCCTTCCAGCTACTCCCGTTCCAGCGCGATACGAACAGGCTCTTGTCGATATCCCAGCCACCGGTAGCCCAGACATCGCTGCTACCCGTTCCCCACAGCGCGACGACCTCTTTGGGCATGGCTTCCGGCCACAACGTCCACCTCGTGCCGTCAAAGTGACCGAGCTTTCCGTCCACGCCACCAACCCAGACATCGTTTGGAGAGGCGGCCCATACACAAGCCAGCGATTTGATTCCAGGACCCATTGTTACCGTCGAAAAACGTGCACCATCGTAGTGAATGATGGTGCCCTGATTCCCAACCGCCCAGACATCGGAGGCGCTGCTTCCAGAAACGGCGGTGAGCTTCTCACTCGATCCGCCAAAGCGCTCTGGCAGAGCCGTCCATGCAGATCCATCAAAGTGCATCACGCGACCATATTCACCGACGGCCCACACATCAGAGGAGCTGCTTCCCCACACCCCTGAATACGAGGTGGTATCACCTTTGACTCCGTCCCAGGCAAGCTGTCCATTTTGAATCCGCAAGACGGTTCCAGCGTAGCCAACCGCAAAGACATCTCCCTGCGGACTGCTGTAGACGGCGCGAAGGTCGTTGGTCTTTCCAGACGACAAATCACGCCAAGTGGTGCCATCAAAGCGCCCAATCAGACCATGATTCCCAACCCCAAGCTGGCTGCGACCCTGCGGTCCCCCTTGCCCGGCAATCGAGTGAAGGGGATAGAGATTCGGGAGGGTCTTGGCAAAGCCACTGCCCCCAGACAAGTAATTGAACACCCCAGAAAGCCAGACTTCCGAGGGAGAAACCGAGTTCACACTGTAGAAACGCGCTCCCATCGGTGTGTTCTGCTTTACCCAGCGTCCGCCCTCTAGTCGAAAGACAGTGCCCCCGTCTATGGCGACAGATGGGAATCCAGAACCGTCATACGGAAGCAGATAGCAGTCGCCCCGATCAGAACAAGACAGCGAGCCAATTTGATTTGTCGTTGGACTGGTCTGTTTGGTCCAAGTCGATCCGTTGTAGAAAAGCAGCGTGCCGTATTCTCCACCAGCCCAGACACTCGACGAACTCTGACCGCTTACCTGGAACAGCGCCGAGGTAATTCCGCTCGGAACTTTGCTCCACGCCTTGCCATCATAGTGGTGAATTTGGCCGCTGATTCCCACCAGCCAGACATCACTTGGGCCACTGCCCCAGACATCCTCGATTCCTTTCCAGGAAAACTCTGGAAAGTCCGTCCAGGTCTTGCCATCAAAGTGCAGGACCGCGGTTCCGGCAACCCAGACATCGCTCGGACTGCTTCCCCACACTGCGGACAGAAAGTGCTGTTGTTTCCACACCGGATGTCGGACCAGCGTCGCGCGGTCGCCTTCGATGCGAACCAGCGAGTCCACCCCAACCGCCCAGCCATTGCCGCTAGAATCCCGCCAGACCTCCTCCAAAAAGTCCCCTTGCGGCAGCGGATTGCGCCAGCACGGAGGCTCGCAAAAAGAGCCCGGATTGGTCGCCATGTCCGGCACTCCACCGTCGGGCCATGGCTGCGGAAGACCACCATCGCTGCCGACGATATCATCAACCGATGGGGCACCGCCGCTGCTGCACGAAAAGCAAACGGACAGAAGCAGTGGCGCAAAGCGACGAACAGAAGCGAGTGTGAGGTGACGCATGGCGTGTCCTTGAAAACCAGCGCTTTGGGTAAAATGATTCTCGACGGGTGTCAACCGTCCTGATCGGTTTGCCCGGTCGGTTTGCGCTGTGGCCTAGGCTTGTAGTCGACGGAAAGTAGCCAAAGCACGAATCATCGACGCACCGCCTCGTGAAGGGTCAAGCCGGGATCGCAATGTCCCAGCGCGGCGGTTGAGACGCTCCGCAGGCTGGCGAAAAAAACACGCATTCAAAATGACTCAAATATGAAATCCGCAATTCTCTGACGGAATTGGCTCGGTTTCTCCTTGGCCCCGGTTGTCAGCCTGCAAATCCGTTTGTCCTCGGAGAAGCTTTTCGATAGTTTGAACGGACCTCCGCCCGCATGCTGGCGGTAGCTAGGCCACTTGGTACAGCGCGGATGTCGAACGAGCCCGGACCCACCGAAGAAAAGCCGTCAGTAGGCCCGCCGTCCCGTGCGCTCGTCTCGACGGGACCACGGGCGCTGTGGCTGGCGCTCCTTGTGGCACTGTCGGCGGGCGCGGTGCTATGCGGCTATGAAATGCTGCGCAGCTCGGCCAATACGCTGTTTGTGCAGGCCTATGGCAAGCAAGCGCTGCCGTGGGCACTTGGGCTCACACTCGTCGGCGTGACCCTGCTGACGTACATCTACGGACGTCTTTTGTCCTGGCTGGGCCCTAGGCATACGCTGCAGGCGACGACGACGCTGGCGATCGTGACGATGGTCGCCAGCTACTTTGCGATTCGCGTCGGCTTTAAGCCCGCGCGCGTCGTGCTGTTCATTTTCAAGGAATCGTACGTGGTGCTGCTCATCGAGCAGATCTGGTCGTACATCGACAGCACACTCGATCCCGGTGCGGCCAAGCGCCTGAACGGCCCGATCTGCGGAGTGGCCGGCATTGGTGCCGTCGCTGGTGGCCTTCTGCTCGGGAAGCTGTCGCAGCCATGGGGGACGCTCCCTATGCTGCTTTTGGCTGCGGCTTCGACGGTGCTTACCCTGCCGCTGCTTCAGATCCTGTTTTCGCAGTTTGGGGCCCCGAGTGAAGGGAAAAAGAAGCAGTCCGAACATGGACACTTGGCGCTGCATCTGTTCCGTTCCGAGCGCGTGCTGCTGCTACTGATTGCGCTCATCGCTTCGACTCAGGTTGCTTCAACGATCCTGGAGATTGCATTCAAGAGCGCGCTGCAAGACTACCTGCCCAATGCCGACGCGCAGAACGCGTACTCAGGGAACTACTATGCGCTCATCAACGGGGCGGCGATGTTCTTCCAGTTCGTCGGTGCGCCGTTTCTGTTGTCGATCTTTCCGGGCCGCGTGATTCACATCCTGGTGCCACTGTGCAACCTGATCGCACTCGGATACATGCTGTGGGCTCCGCCTCTCCTCGGCAGTGCCGTCGCTTACGGTGTCTTCAAGACGCTCGATTATTCCCTGTTCCGAGCCGCCAAAGAGCTGCTCTATGTTCCCCTGCCCTTCGACGCCCGCTATCGCGCCAAGGAAGTCATCGACGTGCTCGGCAACCGCGTGAGCAAAGGTCTGGCCTCCCTCGGCGTCACGCTCCTCCAGTGGGCGTCGGTCGTCTTTTCACAACTCGCCTATGCGGGAATCGGAATCGCCGCCGTTGCACTGTGGCTCGGCCTCGCCATTCCGCTCACCCGGGCCGCGCAGAAAGATCGAAGCAAATGACCGCAAACGCACCGCCAGCGTCGAAAGAGCCCAGCGCTCCACGCTCTTCTCTTTCGGCCTATCTGTGGAGTTATTCGCCCCGTTTTTTGATCGGCGGCACGATGCTGCTCTGCTTTCAATTTTCGATGAACCGGATCGACTGGCTGTCGAAGCAGGCGATCGACACCATCTTTGGACGGATTCCGAGCCGGTCCCCAAGCGATGCGATGTGGCCCGCGATGTTGATGCTGGGACTGGCCGTCCTTGCGTTCATGGTTCGCGTTGGCAGCCGGATGTACTGCTTCAACGCCGGACGCGACATCGAATATGAGCTGAGGGCCAAGCTGCTTTCGCGACTGCATCGGCTCGGCTTTTCCTTTTATCGACGTCTTTCCGCAGGCGAGATCATGAGCCGGGCGACCTCGGATCTCACGCAGGTGCGACTCCTGACCGGCTTTGGCGTGATGAACCTGATCAACATCGTGTTCGCGCTGGTGAGCGCGCTTCAGGTCATGCTCTCGATCTCGACGAAGCTGACGCTGGTGTCGTTTATCACGGTGCCGCTTCTGATGCTGGTCACCCGGACCTTTTCAGGAAAGATGTTTTCGCGGACGCAGAAGGTACAAGAAACCCTCGGCAAGCTGACCGAGTTTGTGCAGAGCAACCTGGCCGGAATCCGCGTTGTCCGAAGCTTTGGGATTGAGTCCAATACGGAAAAGCGCTTCGAGGAGCTCAACCAGCGTTATCTGTCGACTTCGCTCGATCTGGCGCGGCTGCGCGGCCTGATGTTTCCGGTCACCGGTGCGGTTGCGGCGCTCGGACTGCTGTTGTTTTTTTGGTATGGATCGACGCTGCTTCTCGACGGGAGCCTGACCGAAGGGGGTTTCTTCGCGTTCTCCCTGGCGCTGGCTCGGATGACCTGGCCTCTGATTGCCGCCGGATTCCTCATCTCTATCGTGCAGCGCGGACGGGTAAGCTTCAACCGGCTGTGCGAGATCATCGATGCAGAGCCCGATCTCTTCGACGGAAAAGACCAGCTTCCGGGGCCGATTCGCGGCGAGCTGCAGGTCAAAGGACTCTCTTTCCTGTACGGCGAACGCAGAGTCCTTTCCGATGTTTCCTTTGCGCTTCCGGCTGGCGGATCGCTGGCGATTGTCGGTCGCACCGGGAGCGGCAAGACCACCCTGGCGATGCTGCTCGCGCGGCTGATTCCGACGCCACCGGGAACCGTGCTTCTCGACGGAAAAGATGTCTGTGAGCTGCCACTCCAGCAAGTCCGTTCGACCGTTGGCTATGCACAGCAGGATGCGTTTCTGTTTTCCACCACGGTGGCGCGCAACATTGGGCTGATGCTCGATGAGCCGGACTCGCCCAGCTCGCAAGAGAGGCTGGCCCAAGCCGCCACAGAAGCGCAGATTCTCGAGGAGATTCAGGGTCTTCCCGAGCAGCTCGATACCATCGTTGGTGAGCGCGGAGTGCAGCTCTCTGGTGGACAGAAACAGAGAGTGGCGCTGGCGCGGGCGCTTTTGTGGAAACCCAAGCTGCTGATTCTCGACGATCCGCTGTCCGCAGTGGATGCCAAGACAGAAAGTGCAATCTTGCAGAGCATTGAAAAACAGGCGGCGCAGAGGTCGCTTCTGCTTATCACGCACCGCGTTGCTGCGGCGGCTCGCTGTCAGCAAATTCTGGTGCTGGACCAAGGAAAAGTCGTCGAATCGGGCACGCACGAACAGCTGATTGCTCACGGCGGGATTTACGCCAGCTTCGCCGAGGAACAGAGGATGGCGAGCGAGCTGG
>CAYTGC010000269.1:0-4923 GCA_964437195.1 uncultured Myxococcales bacterium
TGGCCCATCCCACAAGCGAGAACGCAACCAGAACCCCCGAAACCACCGCAACCCACGACACATGATGCAGCCACTGCGGACGGTGCATCATCATCGCTAGATCGATCAGCTGATAGTTTACGACCTCTGGAAATCCCAGAAGCTCTGGAAGCTGGGTGTCTAGCAGCTTGATGCCAACACCGCTCGTGAACCCGGCGAGGACGCTCTCTGGGACATACTTCCCGAGTCGGCCCGCACCGGAATAGGACAGCGCAAGCTGAAGGATTCCTATCATCAAACATGATGCGGCAACACCGACGGGGCCAAACTGCTTGGACAGCCCAAGCACCATGACCGAAAGTGCCGCAGCAGGTCCAGTCACTTGCAGCGGACTGCCGCCAAATGCCGCGGCAATGCAGCCACCAATCGCCCCAGCAAACAGACCCGCCGCAGGAGGAAGTCCGGATGCCACCGCCAACGCCAAGTTAAGCGGCATCGCCACCGCAGCGACCGTAATTGCCGCCGCTATGTTGGGAAACTTGGGCTGGAAAATCACATCTTTCCAGTCCGCTTTCCACGCCGACCACATCGAACCAAGTCGCGCAGCAAACGGTACTCCAGAAGCCGGTTGCCGACGCTCCAGGGCTCGGTCTTTCACTGTACTCATTCTCGCTCCCAAGCCAGCGCGCACAGACAAGACGCGCGCTGCACGCACCATGATGGAGACGCCCACGATGGGACGACTCACCCCACGCAGAGAGGCCCTCCTCTCTGCATCTCACCAGCACCAGATCGTCCGGGCTACACCCAGCGAGGTGGTCGCTCCAGCGTCTCGCCCTCGGTGAGATCAGACAGCTTGGTCGCTAGATCCAAACAGTGGCTGCGCCCGCACATCGGTACCGCAAAGGCAACCCCGGCAGCCCGCAAAAGACTCAGCGGATCGTCTTTGGACTTGCTGTTCTCTTCGTCAGATTCCTCGCCCGACTTGCGCTCAGATTCTTCTTTTTCCTCGGCATTCGGGTTGCCATCTGACTTTTCATCGCCTTCATCGGTCGACTTTGGATCGGAATCGCTCTCCCCATCACTACCAGACTCTGCATCAGAGTCCGCATCGGAGTCCGCGTCTCCCTCTCCTTCCCCTGCGCCAGGAGAACCGTCGTCTTTGGCTTTGTCGGAGTCTTTGTCTTTGGAATCGCCTTGACCGGAGCTGCTTGCCGGGGAAACCGAATCGTCCGGAGATTCATCGCTTCCCCCCTCATTGCCAGCCAGGAAGGTCAGGCGCGATCGACCGCGTCCGCCACGGAGCGAGCCGATGGTTGAGTCAGCCCACCCACCGCCGATAGATCGCGGTCCCTGCCAAAGCTCGAAGACGAGCGACAGGATCGCTAGTACTACCCAGCAGCGTGTGGTCCAAACGCGCATTAGACAGGCGTGATATACAAAATGCGCTGGCCGCTAGCAACATTTTTGGAAGGCCTGCTACGTGCTCCGAAATAGGAATCGCGCTGGCTACCGTCCGTTTTCTGGCCGGTGGCTACCGCCAGTTTTCTGGATCGACGAGGCGAGCGTGATTGACGCCGATCGGACAGCCGAGATCAGAATCGGGGGGAAGGGGCGCATCTGAGCACACGGACCCGAGCTTCGTCATCGCGCGACAACGGACCAGCGCCGCCTCTGCCCCTTGCGAATCGCCGCTCGCTTTGCGCAGCCTGGCCAGCGTTGCATAGCCTTCCGCATCGACGATGAGATCTTTTTTCTCGAGCGGTTCAAGGATCGAGAGCGCCTCTTTGCTCGCAGGAGCTTGGTGACTGAGCGCCTCGGCCAACCGCACCTTGAGCGCTGGATCTTTGGGAGCGTCCTTGCTCTGTTCGCGAAAGACTTCGACCGAATGCTTCACTGCTGCTTGGTTTCCCACCCGCATGCACGCAATGGCGTAAAGCTGGACGAGCTTGTGCTCCAGCGCGGGAGTCGGCAAGTCGTAGGGTTCTTTGCTGCCCAAAACAGTCATGAGGAGATTGCGAGCCTGACGAGGATTCCCAGCCGCCAGCTCCTTTTCCGCTGCCATGGCCAGCCGATTCGCTTGCTTGCGACTCATCTCAACTGCATTCAGACACGCGCCAGCTGGTGGCGATCCTGCGACGGAAGCGAGGCCCGCAAACATCAGCCCAAGAGACATCCGCGAAAACACGCTTCCCCAGGACCACACCGGACGCTGCACCAACATGGGTTCGAGCATAGCACGCTACTGTGGACGGCCCTGGGCGATCCAAGACTCGACGAGCTGGAGCTGCTGCGGCGACAGGGGAGGCAGACCCAGCGGCATGCCGCGCAGCCCAGGAGTCTCCGTTCCCACAGACTCTTTCTGACGTGCGAGCAGAATCGCCACAAGTCGAGGGGTTCCATCCGGGAGCCGAACAAACACCGACTGGCGTTCTCCCTGATCGTCGATCGACCCCGATGCCACATCTGCATAGGAGGTCACACTGAAGCCACGACCGCGAAAGCCAAAGCCCCCGGTATTGCCTGGACCTCCGTCTCCCTTCGCGTAGGCTGCCGTCGAGTGACAGTGCCAGCAGGTCTTGCGAAACACCTGCGCATTCACTTCGTCAAAAGTCACTTTGCGCGCAAGCAGAGGGAGCCGCACGGGCGCAGATACCGCGGGCATCGGCGCAAGCGGAGTCGTCAGAAGATAGGTGGCCAGATCCGCTGCCGCCGCTTGGGTCAAAGGAAACGAAGGCATCAGGGCGTCCGGCTTCTGCTTTTCAGGGGACATAAGCCAGTCCACCAAGGCACCAGGCTGGTATCGGTCACGGGTGAAACGAAGATCCGGCGCAAGCGACACGGCACGCCTCAGGTTTTCTGCTGACAAACGAAGCGGATACGTCGCCGCCTTCGGCGTGTCGGCGCCAGAAAAGCAGTGGCAGGCTGCACAACCAAGCTGGCCAAACAGCGTCCGCCCGTTCGCAGCATCTCCTTTGGGAGCCAAGAGCCGCTCGGAGCGCACCAGCGTCTCGGCAAGCTGCCGTGCCTGTTTTTCTGTGACTGCGAGTCGTGGCATCGTCGCAGGCAGCGAAGGACGGATGTCGTGCGGGTGCAAAAGGAAAGACTCCACCCATGTTCGCCTGAGCCGATTCCCAATCGCCACAAGAGACGGCACGGCATTCAGACTGTGCAGGTGTCCTTGCCATTCCCCAAGCGTCGCTTTGTCCGCGGCGAAGGTGCCGCGCAAGATCGACTGATGACAGCGAACGCAGTGCTTTTCTTCCGAAACGGCTGGGCCCGGAAGACCCTCGTGGCAGCGGGCACACTCAAAGTGACGAAGCAGATCTGGCCCTGACTCCGCTGGCTTGGCAGAAGCACCTGACGGACCGAGCAGGCCCAAAAGGAGCGCGCAGCCGATCGATCGGTGGATGGCGAAAGGCCCAGGCAGTTTCCGCACAGTGTGAGCATGCCAATAGTGCCCGCTCTGTGGATAGCCTGATGAGCATTCTTCGACGGAGAAAATATTTCTTCGCGCCGCTTGCCCAAACTCTCTGGCTGGGTTTCTAACCGCATTGAGAGCTTGGGTTGGAACGGCGCCCCGCGGCCCCGGATTCCGCTGCCAAGCCGCCTGTTCCCTGTCCAACTCTATGTTTCTTTTTTTGGAGGATGCCCATGACCATGCAGAAGTTCCTGTCCGCCGTCGCCCTCGCCTCTTCTTTTGCCATGGGCTGTGAGCCTGCGATGCAGGCCGAACAGGACAGCGTCAAACAACCCATCATCAAGAGTGGCTCCTACCTCAACGGCCAAGGTATCTACTCGATGCTGGAACATGAGTTTGGTCTGGCGCAGTCTTCCGATGGCTGGCACATGCTCGGAATGAAGAATGGCACAAATCAGGTGCTAGCCGTGTGGAAGCTCACCACAAGTGGTCAGCCCGACCAAGACGCGCAGACCGCGGTGATCGAGGCCGTTCAAGGCACGAGCCGCTTCGATGTCTTGGCGCTCGATGCCCAGAACGCGGGTCCGACCAACGTCGTGTTCACCCTGCGCAACAAGGCGACTGGCCAGACTGTCAGCAAGTCCGGTGATGCCCTGGAGGCGCTCGTTCTCAAGGTCACGTTCCCAGCCAGCGGTCCCTCTGGCGTGTTCTCGATGCGCCTTCACAAGCCGTCGTCCGTCAGTGGTGACAGCACGCTCAAGGGCTACTCGATCGACTACTGGCCCGATAGCAATCCAGCGGTTGTGACAAACTACTGCACCGTCACAAATGGGGTCGCAGAACCCGTCGTGTTTGTGCCCGGAACCAACACCCATCCACTAAGCGCGGTGCGCACCGCAGACAGCAGCTTCGTCGACATGTCGTGCGCAAGTGGCGCGATTGCGGCGTGTCTCATCTGGGGATACAAGCCCTGGTCTAGCGGCAGCGCCGGGCCGGATCTGCACCAAGCCTGCGTCCAGATGAAGCGCGCAGCGTACTGCGGAAATTTTCCATACACCGAGGAAGGCCACACCATTTACGTTCGCGACAACCTGAACCCCCACATCAATAGCGGCAGTGGCCCAACGAGCGAAGCCTACTGGGGTCCAACCGGAGCGCTGTGTCTAGACAACCGCCGCGACACCAGCGTTTCTTTCCCCGGCTGCGGCCAGACACTGCCATCGTGTTCGACCGTCCCGAGCGGCTGGCTGCTCCACAACGACTTCTAAGTCACGCTACGGAATCCGCCCGCCAAGCTGCACGACCTGCGCAATCTCTGCTGCGAAACGATTGGCCAGAAGCGGATTCCGCATCGTCGCTTCCGCAAACGCAGACGCTGCCTGCGCCATCGTTTCTTCCCGCAACCTGCCGCCCACTTTCAGACCCTTCGCCAGCAGGATCTTACCCCGAAGCGCGAGCGGAAGGCCCGAGCGCGGCTGAAGCCGAAGCGCTTTCTCCACATCTTGCAGTGCATCGGTGAGATC
>CAYTGC010000269.1:5023-6704 GCA_964437195.1 uncultured Myxococcales bacterium
AGCTTTCCCATCGCGTCTTCCCAGATGGGTAGCGGATTCCTTCCTTTGGCTTGTTCATACTGACCCAAACAGAACAGACCATCGCCCACTGCATCAAGCGCGTAGCCATTCTGTGGGTCGAGTGTGAGCGCTTTGTCACCCACCTCCACGAGCTTTTTCACCAGCGGTTCGGGATTCTGATCGGTGGCCAGATACGCGCAGCTTAGATGAAACAGCGCGTAGGCTTTCTTGGTATATCCGCTCGCCTGGCTTGGCGCAGCGACGATCGCGGCTTCGGATAGCTCGCGCGCTTTTTCCAGAAGAGGAATCACCGGAACACCTTGCTCGCGGTCGATCTCGCTCTGTCGGAGCAGCGCCTCTGCTGCTTTTTCGTACAGGTGTCCCGCACTCCGACCGATGGCAATCGCGGCTTGGTAGTGTGCAAGCGCGGTCTGAAGAGAGCTGCGCGCAACGGCTCCCTTTCCGGCGTTTTTGGCCGAAAGACCGCGTGCAGCGTGGGCGTCTCCTGCCAGCTCCTCCGCTTCGAACAGCCAAGGTGCCCTCTGCTTGGCTTTTGTGGCATGGGCGATGGCTTCGTCATACTGATCGCGATACAGCGCAATCAGGCCTTGCAGATACTCCGGGGCTTGCAAAGACTGGCCACGGCTCTTTTCCAGCGACGCCAGCGCTGGAACCAATAGCTCTGCTTGCAGCTCCTTGCGGCGCTTCTCCACCCACGACCACTCTCCACTTCGTCGCGCTTCCTCCAATCGTTTTTGGTATTGCGCACCCAGGGCTCGGCCAAGCGCATAGTGAAGCTCTGGGGAATCATCTCCCGATCGTTGCGCAGCTTGAAGCTCGCCCACTGCGGCATCCACATCATGCAGAGCGAGCCTTCCCAAACCGAGGGCCCGATGTACTGGCGCAACGCTCGCATGACCAAGCTGGTGTTGCCGCTGCGACATCGCTTCCATCCGCTGCACAACAAGACCACGCTCCAGCGCCGTGTCATGAAGGGGGAGTCCGTACGACGTACGCAGCAGCCACTCGATCTCTTTGATGTCCTGACCCAGCTGGCGTTCAAGTGCAGCTCGCTGCGCAGCCAGCGCTTCCTTCTGCCGATTCACAATCGCAGTGCGGATTCCGTACCCAACAAAACCGAGCAGGCTCACAAGGAGCGCAAGGGCAAGCACAGCAAGGGAGCGGTTCTTGCGGGCCAGATAAGTAATGCGATATCCCAGGCTCAGCCGACGGGTTGACAGCTTTTGCGCATGAAGAAAGCGGTCCAGGTCTTCCGAAAGTGCAAGGGCGGTTGGGTAGCGCCGGTCCGCTTCTTTTCGGAGGCAGGTCTCAACGATCAGATCGAGCGATTCCGGAATCGCTGGGTCCAGACTCCGCAGCGAGCGCGGCTGGGAATCCACCACTTTGAGGAGCAGATTCACCATCACGTCATCTTCAAAAGGAGGCCGTCCGCTGAGCAAGTCATACAGCGTCGCACCGAGGCTATAGACATCCGTTCGGCGGTCCAGACTCCGCACATCTCCGCGCGCTTGCTCTGGTGACATATAGGCCGGAGTTCCCATCACGGCCCCGGACTCTGTGAGCCCCTTGGCTTCGCCTGTTTCGCGCGCCAGACCAAAGTCCATCACCACCGGCACCCATGCCCCCAAAGCCCCCCGCTCCACCATAATGTTAGAAGGCT
>CAYTGC010000270.1:0-6676 GCA_964437195.1 uncultured Myxococcales bacterium
ACTCCTCGCGGAGCTTGCGCCCAAACTTGTCGAGGTACAGCAGCATGTCCTTGCGTCCGTCGCCGTTTAAGTCGACTTCCTTGCAAGACATGTAAAGTGGCGGACTGCCGTCTGCGTTCTTGTGGAACACCTTGACAACATCCGGTTCCTTGCCGCCGCGGAAGTTGGCGGTCTCAATCCGCTCGGCGCCCTGCCTTTGACAGAGCAGCTCGGGACGCGGCGCAACCGCTGGGCCCGAACTCGGCGCAGGAGTTGTACTCGCCAGACAGCCCGCCAGAAGCGCGAGCGCCGAGGGCCAGCTCGCCAAAGCAAACAAACCGCGACATGCGCGACGCAGAATCATCATTGCCACGATAGCTTCGCGTCCGCGCGCCGTAAACAGGGATGGAAGCGCACAGGCGATCTAGCGCGGCGGAGCCGGCTTTTCAGGACGGGGCCGACCGCTCTGCTGCGGTGCAGCCGCGGCTTCCAGTTCCTTGCGACGCTTGTACTTCTCGATGGCAGAGACGAATTCTTCAAATGGAATCATGTAATCGATATTACGAAACGGATTTTGCGGCAGTAAAGCGCCCGCTGTTCTCCGAGGAGACGGGGCTAGCGACGGGTCAGGCAGTAGCGAACGCCGGCTTTCAGATCGGACAAAGTTGCCACCTGCGAAAGTCGCCCCAGATCGGCATCTCCCCGAGTGAGAGTCATCGCCACCTGGGGACTGATTCCGGTCAAAATCGGACGCGAGCCTAGCATCTCAATGGCCGATAGCATCCGTCGCAGCGCTTTGGAGCTGTCTCGGTCCAGCGAGTCCACCGCAGTCAGATCGAGCAGCACCAGCTTGGCCCGATGTGATACCACCGCTTCGAGCAGCCGCTCCGTGATGGTCCGGGCGCGGACATCGTCGAGCGTGCCGATCAACGGCAGCAGCAGCACGCCTTCGAACACATCCAGGATCGGCGCCGAAAGATCGAGAATCTGCTGATGCTGGCGTTCGATGAGCGCCAACTTTTCCGTGAGCGCCGAATTGAGCTCGCTCTTGCTCTCGGCTTCACGCTGAAGCTCCATCGCCCGCTCGACCAGCTCCATCTGCTTTTCTTTGCGCTCGGAAATGTCCATCACCGAGCCGACGACGAACCGCCGCCCTTCGTCGCGCAGAAGGACACTCGCCGAGATCATGACGTCCACCAGCGTCCCGTCTTTGCGCCGACAGCGTAGTTCCAGCGACTGGGATGATGCCGTTTTTCCGTGCGCCGAAAGCAGCTCGGCGAACAGCGCCTGGGCGCGATCGACTTCTTCGGTCGCCAGCACTTTGGCAATCGGCCGACCCACCAGCTCTTCAGGACGAAAACCAAGCAGCTCGCAGAACGAGCGATTGCAGCTCACAAAGCGATTGCGGTGATCCCACAGGCACAGCCCAACCCCGCAGGTTTCCAAGATCGCCCCGAGCAGCGACTCACTTTCTCGCTGGGCTCGCTCGCGCGAAATGCGATCGCTCACATCGCGGGCGGACAGAAGTACCCAGCGCTTCTCGCCGACCGCTAGTGGCCGAATCGCCACCTCACAGGTGCGCGGCCCCTGGCCCACGACCGGCTGCTCAACCCGCAGCGAGCTGTGGGCGGTCCCAGACTGTACGCGCGACACCGTCGTCAGCAGGTCCGCAGGCAGGCTCTGGGTTTGCAGCTGTTCGAGGACTGTCGGGAGAAGCGCAGAAAAACGCGGGCTGGCATAGCGAAGGTGCGATCCGTCATCGATGACGGCGACACCTTCGGGCAGGGCTTCGAAGATGGCCGCCACCGCCGGTTCTGGCCAGCTCGACGGGGCAGCATTGTGCCCCTGTGACATGGGCTGTGTTTCGTCGGACACGGTCCAAGCGCTCGATCAGAATTTAGGTATTTTTAGGAAATCACCAATTCCCGAGAGCTGTCAATTGCCCTTTTCGTCGTCGCGGGGTAGATATGTCGGCGGTTTTCATGCTCATCCCGCTTGTCAGAGGCCAGCCAGCGCCCTCGCCTGCCTTTCTACCGACGACAATGGAGGAAGCGCGGGCTCGCGGCCATTCCGAGCTGGATGTCGTGATGGTGACGGGGGATGCCTATGTCGATCACCCTGCGTTTGGTGCGGTGCTGATCGCGCGGCTTCTCGAAGCGCGTGGTCTGCGGGTCGCGATTTTGTCGCAGCCGGACTGGCGGAGCGCGGCGGATTTTCGCCGTTTTGGGCGGCCTCGGCTGTTTTTTGGCGTTTCTGCGGGCAACGTGGACTCCATGCTCAACCGCTTGACGTCGCAGAAGCAAAATCGCAGCGAAGATCCCTACAGCCCAGGTGGACGGCCCGGACAGCGGCCCGATCGCGCCACGATCGTTTATGCCAACCGCTGCCGCGAAGCGTATCCCGATGTGCCGATTGTCCTCGGTGGCATCGAGGCTTCACTGCGTCGCCTGTCGCACTATGACTACTGGTCGGACACCGTGCGGCGGCCCATCCTCGTCGATGCCAAGGCGGACTTGCTGGTCTTCGGCATGGGTGAGCGGCCGGTCTTGGAAATCGCCGACCGCCTTTCGCACGGCGAGCCGATCGAGCAAATCCGCAACGTCCGCGGCACCGCGCACCTTTTGTCCCAAGAGGAAACGTCGAAGCTGACCTCGCACGGGCCTAGGGACGGCCAAGCGCTGTTGGAACTGCCGAGCTTTGAGGACGTCGCAGGCCAAGACGAGCCCAGCCGCCAGCGGTTCGCCCAGATGTCACGGCTGTATCACGAAGAGTCGAGCCCGTTTTCGGGTCGCCCGCTCCTCCAGCGCTGTGGCAACCGGGCGATCTACTTCAATCCACCGAGCCTGCCGCTCGCCCCAGCCGAGCTTGATTCGGTCTACGAGCTGCCGTTTCTGCGCAGGCCGCATCCGATCTACCAAGAAACCATCCCGGCGTATGAAGCGGTCAAACACTCGCTGCGGCTGCTGCGCGGCTGCTTTGGCGGTTGCTCGTTTTGCAGCGTGTCCGAGCACGAAGGCCGCGTCATCCAGAGCCGCAGCCCGAGCAGTGTTCTCGACGAGCTGCGGTCGCTGCAAAAGCTGGATGACTTCGGCGGCGTCGTAAGCGACCTGGGAGGACCTGCCGCCAACATGTACGGGATGCACTGTACCGACGAAAAACTGGCGCAGAGCTGTCGTCGGCTGTCGTGTGTGTCACCGGACATTTGCCGGCAGCTTCAGACCGACCACGGGCCGGTCATCGATCTGATGCGAACCGTCCGCAGTCAGCCAGGCATCGCGCGCCTGCAAGTTCAGTCGGGGGTGCGGCATGACCTCGCGGTGACGTCGCCTCAGTTCCTGCGCGAGCTTGCCCAGCATCAGGGCACCCAGCTTCTGCCGGTCTCTCCCGACCATGTATCGCCCGACGTCCTGCGGCTGATGCAGAAGCCCGCGTTTGCCAGCTTCGAGCGCTTTGTCAGCCAGCTTCACTGTGCGGCGGAAGAAAGCGGACAGGCGGTGTCGCTTTTGCCGTCGTTTCTGTCGGGCCATCCCGGCGCGACCCTTTCCCAGACCATCGAGCTGGCGCTGTATCTGAAGCAGCGCAACCTGCGGCCCCTGCTCGTGCAGGACTTTGTCCCCACGCCGATGTCTCTGGCGACGGCCATGTACCACACCGGGCGAGATCCACTGTCGGAACAGTCTGCTCGTCCGGTCTATTCGGCGCGCAGGCTACGCGACAAGAAAATGCAGCGCGCCGTGCTTCTGTACTGGGATCGCAGCCAGCATGACCTGGCGCGGGAAGCACTCCATCTCGCCGGTCGGCGCGATCTCATCGGAACCGAGCCGCACTGCCTGGTCCCGCCCGCGCAGCCGCAAAGACGAACGCGGTCGCTCAAGCTTGCCAAAGAACGAGCGCCGCGTCCCCCGGTCACCGGCCAGCCCCGGCTTGCGCCCCAACGAGCGCCCGGTCCCAGCGAAGATCCGGCGTCGCTTACTTGAGTATCCCCGCCACGTCTGTCCACTTGACGCTGATTGTCATCGCGTCGCCATCTCGGCTGATGGCCGCTGGGGCCACCTTGATCTCGCGCAGCAGCGCAGGAAAGGTCGCCATCAAGTCGGGCGGCGCGCCAAAGTCGACGGGTCCGACGCCCGCATCCGGCTTGGGCAGCTCGGCGGGAACAATGAACGTCGCCGCCTGGATCGCCTTCGGGGTAATGCCGTTGCCGCTCAGCGTAAACTTGCCACCTGAAAAGCTCGACCGGGCTTCATTGCCGATCGCATCGCGGATGAGGTCAGGGTACGCATACCAAACACCGCCCGGCGCATCCGACGGAATGGTGTAGGTGCCATACAGGATCTCGCCGCCGGTCAGCTCAACGCTGGTCAGCATGGTGCCATCGGGTCCCAGCCACACTTTCACCGTCTGGTGGGTCGGCAGCGCACGATCGTCGCTCAGCTTGAGCGAGATGCTCACCGGCTGGCAGCGCTCGACCCGCGACGGCGTCGCATCCATCTGCACCGCCTGCGGAGCCACGCGATCGGCATCCGGATTGGCCAGCACTTCGACAGTCACCACCGGGTAGGTCGTCGGCGTATACAGTCCGCTCTTGGGGTCATACAGCTTGTAGATTGTGTCGGCGGCGTTTTGACGCGTCACCGACAAAACTTGGCCGCTCTTGGTGGTGACTTGGCCTTCGACAAAATAGGTCTGCGGCGTCAGATCGACCGGCACTGGAACCGCAACCGTCCCCGCTCCGCCACCAAGCATCTGGGGCGTTGTCACCTGCTTTCGCGACGAATCAGCGAGCCACCACTGGCTCTTGAGGAGACCGCACTCATCGCCTTGCAGCGCAACATTGACGGTGACGCGATCGCCCTGCCGAGCCTGCTTGGTGCTGGCAGAGATCGTCTGAAGGGTCACCGCGCCGCTCGCTACCGTCGTGCCGTAGTCGGAGTAGTAGTTGGCCACGCTGGTCCCGGCCACGCTGGTCGTCCGCCCATCGACGTAGTCGATCTTGTAGCTGGCCGACCCAGGCAGGCGATTGGCGACGGCGACCAGTTCCTGCTTGGCGTTGACGAGGACCACTCGCTCGACGGTGTATTGGCCACGTTCGTCACACTTGCCAAGCTGCTTGCTGCCGCCGTATTCCGCACCGATGCCCTCCAGTGGAACCGTCACGTACGCACCGCTCGGTGTCCGAAGCTCGGCGTAGAGCGACCGCATGATGGGACGATCGGTCGACGTTCCTGTCGTCACCGGATCACTCAGCTTGCGACACGAGGTGGGGTCCACTGCGCCGCCTTTGCTACAAGCAGGCTGAAGCGCAAGCGGAAGCAGAGACACGGCCAGCATCCACGCCCCGCGGGGACGTGACAAAAAGCGAAGACAAGCTGCAAGCATTTTTTGCCTCAATGGCGACGGAAGTGGTCGCGGGGGCTACTGCACTTGGTAGACGTACTCGAGCTTCATCGGGTTGCCACGGAACTTCGGGAAGACTGCGCTCTTTAGCTGCGAGCGCAGGCACACGCCGATGTCCGCTTTGTCAAATGGCGACGGCAGCGTCACCTGCGTCAGCTTGCCCTCCGTCCCGATGATCAGGTTGACCTTTGCGGTGCCGCTCGGCTCACCGAACTCGACGTAGCACTCGTGGACACGGGCCTGAATCGGCGCCAGCACCCGATCGATCTCGCGCGGGGTCAGCCGCTCGGGCAGCGCCATGAAGTCTTGCTGCTTCTTGATCTCGGCCTGCGACAGATCGTCGGACGCGTCGCGCGGACAGCCTCGGTCGGGCGTCACTTTGACAGCGGCTTTGGCCTTCGGTGAAGCGGCGGCCACCTGCCCCGTGCAGCGGTCGTACACCCGATGTCCAAGCGAGGCGACCAGCACACCCTTGGCGGGCGGCGGAATCGGTGCAGCGGTCTTGGCTGCCACAGCCGGGGCTCCCTCAACAGGGTATGGCGCGGTAAACCGGAAGACGTGCTGCACTTTCAGACGCGGAACCACTTTTTCGACAAAGCGATCGGCGCGGACGCGGTCTTCGATGGCGATCTCGTGGTTGGCGAGTGGCTCGACAAACGCGCGCCCGTCCTGCACCCGCTGCGGGGGCTTGGTCGTCAGATAGCGCGGCTCGCCAGCAACCGTGATCGGATTTTTGCAGACCAAGCAGCCGGAAATCTCCATATCGACCTGCTTGGCGGTCGCGTCGTACGGCGAGGTATCCGGCGGCATGTCCGCCTCGGCGACGAACGTGTGGGTCCGCAGGTAGTCGAGCAGAAACGTCTTGGACACCTCGCACTGGCGCTTGTACAGCGGGTCGGGATCGTCGCAGCGCGCATAAAGCGGCTCGATCAGCATCGCGAAGTCTTTGACCGGCACCGCATCCTTGAGGAGATCCTCAAAGTTCTGGCTGCTCTCGGGAACCTGCGAAAAGGCATCTGGCAGCGCTGCGCCCTCGGCTTTGGCCGGACCTTTGGCCGGCTGCGCGGGCTTTTGCGCCGCTTTGTCGGTCTTCACCGGCTTGTCTGCTTTCGCATCCGCGCCGAGCGGAACCAGCATCACCACAGAGAGAGCACCAAGCAGCGACGCCAGCCGCCGCGACTCACAAAGCGAAAAGACGGTTCGCAGGACTTTCATTTTTGCCTGCATAACACGATTCGCCAAAGGCGTGTAAGCGGCTTTGCTACATGGCGCGCGTCGTCGGGCTTGGGGCGTCTAGCTG
>CAYTGC010000271.1:0-6663 GCA_964437195.1 uncultured Myxococcales bacterium
CAAAACCTCCCAAGCTTCTTCGTCACCGACGGCCGGCGAGCCCGGCAATGCTTCTCTGACTCCTTCTTACGTCCGGCTCGCGCGTTACATTTATGCGGCGGACTTGGTGGCAGGCAAACGAGTTCTCGATCTCGGTTGTGCCGACGGAGAAGGTGCCTCTTTGCTGCTCGAGCGCGGCGCCCAAAGCGTCGTTGGCCTCGATGTGGATGCCCAGGCCGTTTCGCGCGGCCAGTCACGGCAGTCGGCCAGACTCCAGCTCCGCGCCGTCACCGCTGAGCAACTGCTGACGGAAGGCGGTCTGCTTCGCATCGTCTCCGGCATGACCTTCGACGTAATCTTCGTGTCGGGCGATCGCACTTGGCTCAAAGCGCCAGGCTTTCTTTCGGCGCTGCGCTGGCTGCTCAGTCCGACGGGACAACTCCTGTGGGCGACGTGCAGTCGGGAAGCGTTTCCCCATGCGACGGGAGCCATCGGCTATTTTGAGCTGCTTGATGCGCTCGAGGGCGCACGCCTTGGCCCGGTGACGATGCTCGGTCAGAGCCCGTTCTTTGCAGCCGCTCTGGCCCCGTTCGGTGCGACCGATCCGGCGCTGATTCTCGACGACACGCTGGCCCCAAGCGAAAACCCGGACGAATACGTCGCGCTGTGTGGCGAAGCCCCCAATCGTCCTTTCGAGGTCGTTCGGCTGCCACGGCAGTCGGCACAGCTTGGCGTACGCGTCGAAAAACAGGAAGTGCGCGTCGCCGATCCGCAGGTTGTCGCTGAACGCGACAAGCTTGCGGCGGAGCTGACCCAAATCAAGCGCGACCGCGACGGGCTGCGCGACAAACTGACCGAGCTGCGCGCGCAAGGTGACAAGGCGACGGCGCATGCGGACAGCCTGCAAGCCCACGCCGACCGTCTGCAAACGCACGCCGACCGGCTCCAAGCTCAGCTCGACAAGCTGCAAGCCCAGCTCGACAAAGCGGCACAGCAGCGACGTGAAGCGGAAGTCCACAGCGAGGGACTGGCTGAGCGGCTCAAAGTGAGCGAAGAGGCGCGGCAGCGCGCCGAGGCGATTCGCGGCGAACTCGAAGAACGCGAGCGGCAGCGGGCCCGGCATGAAACTGAGGCTGGCGAAGCGGCGCTGCTTCACGAGAAGCAGATGCGCGAGCTGCGTACGGCGATCGAAGAGCGTGACGCTTTCGTCGCAGAGCTGGAAGAGCAAGCGCGAGAGCTGCCACGGCTGCAAGAGCGCCTTTCTCAAACGGAAAAGCGTGCCGAAGATGCCAGTCGAAGCGAGCGCCAAGCCCGTCAGAAGCTGGCGGAGGTCGAAGGTCTGCTCCTGCGCGCCAAGACCGAAATGGCCGAGCAGCTTCAAAAATCGAACCTGCCGCAGGATCTCGATGCACGACAGCGTGAGCTTGAAGCGGTCCGACGAGAAAACCTGGTCGCGCAGGCCGAGCTAGAAGAGAAAAAGCACGCATTCCAGCAACAGAAGTCGCAGCTCGACGAAGCGCAGCGCACGTTCGAGCAGCAGAAGGCTCAACTCCAGAAGCTGGCCGAGGATCGCGCCGCCGCCGAGGCTGCTCAGGTAGCCAAGATCGAAGCGGAACGCGATCGGCTGGTCCAAGACGCGCAGACCTTGCGGGCAGAGCTGACCGAGCGCGATGAGCGGCTGCGGCTGTTGCAGAAACGACTTGATGCGGTCCCTGTGGTACCGCGCACCCACGACGATGGAGTCCCGCTCCCCGTCGGAGACATTCCGACAGCACCGGTGGTGATCTCGTCGGCGAATCACTCCCGCAATGAAGAAGTGGCGACGCTGCGCGCCCGGACGACCGAGCTCGAAGCCGAAGTGACGCGGCTCAAGGACAAGGTCAGCGAAGCCGAGCGCGAGGCGTGGAAGCAGATCAAGGCGCGGTCCGAAGCAGAATCGGCAGCAGCCGAAGTGCGCGAGGACACGGTGCGCAAGCTGCGCGATGCCCGCAAGCTGGCGTCCGTCGAGATGACCCGCGCGATGGAAGAAGCGACCAAAAAGGCCGTCGCGCTGAAGGAAGAGCTGGCTCGCACCGAGGCCGAGCGAAAAGAAGCGCTGGGCCAAGTGAAGCAGATTTCTGCCGAGAGAGACTCTACGCAAGAGCAGCTCCAGACGCTGCGGGCCGAGCTAGAAGCCCTGCGCTGGGCATCGAGTGACGGTCAGTCTGGTTCGCCCCTCGAAGCAGAGGTGGCGCGGATTCAGCGCGAAAGCCAGACCGCCGTTCAGTCGCTCCGCAGTGAGAATGCCCGGCTGATCGAGGCCGAGCGCCTCGCGCAGCGGCTGGCTGAGTCGCGAGGTGCGCGGCTGCATGAACTGGAGCAGGCGGTTGGCACGCTCGAGGCGTCGCTGCGGGAAGCACGCGAAAAAGCCGAGAGCGTCAGTCGCCTGGATTCATCGAGTGAAGCCCGCCCGAGCGAGCTTGGGATGGCGCACGATCTGCAGGCCCGCGAGCGGGCGATCATCGACCTGAAGGCCGAGCGTGATGCGCTTGGTCGTCTGCTGTCGGAAGTCGAGCGTGAAGCGTTTGCACGTGGCGAGCGGGCTCGACAGCTCAAAGTGGCGCTGTCCGAGCGCGAACGCGAGCTGGAGACGCTCCGCGTCGAGCTGTCAGATCGCGACCGTCGCATTGCAGCGCACGATGCGCACAGCCCGCAGAACCTCGAGCTCAAGCAGCGAGAGCAGGAGCTTGCGCAGGCCCGGCGACGAATTGACGAGCTTCTGTCCGAAAACAGCCGTCGCACCCAGCAGGACGACGAAGTGGTGGCCACGGCGCTGCGCGAGCGCGCCCGCGTCGAACGACTGACCGAAGTGGTCGGTCAAACCACGCGTGAGCGCGACGAGGCGTTCCATCGCGCGTCGGAGCTGGAGCAGCGGCTTGGCCATGTTCTGGCCGAAAGTGATCGCCTGCGTGGCGAGCTGTCCCGCGTCAGCGGCGAAACGCCACCGAACATCCTGCCGACGGACCTGTCGAAACCCACGCTGAGCTAGTCACTTCCGACGCTGCACGACTTCCGCCAGCGCTTTTACCAAATCCTCAAAGACCGGCTGCTCGGACACCACAACGTCCGTCAGCCCCAGCTCGCGCAGCTCGTGCGCGGTCGTCTGCCCGATTGCGCCGACGCACACCGGTTGCAATAGCTCCGGCGCTTCGTCCCCGAGTGCAGCCAAAAGAACCTGCGCAGTCCTTGGGCTCCCGAGTGGCAGCAGATCGATCCGTCGTTGTTTCAGAAGTTCGATGGCCGCAGCCAAGGATTGTTTCGTCGCTGCGACGGTCCGATACGCGGTCACCCTCTCGATCGGGATCGATGCGGCGCGCAGCAGATCTGGTAGCTCGTCGCGCCCCTGCGCAGCCTGGGGAAACAGCACCGGCAGGTTGGTTTGTTTTGCTCGCAAAAGCCGGAGCAGCCGCTCGGCAAGCTCGGTCGCGTTGGCGAACTCGCCCTCGACGACGGCGGACGGTTGAATTTCCGCCTGCAACAGTTCCTGTGCAGCCTTGTTTCCCAGCACATAAAGCGGCGGCGTTTCGCCCACCATCGGCCAAAAAGGAATCAGCGCTCGAGCCGCATGCACGCTCGTCAGGGCCACTGCCGAATAGCGCGTCAGCCCCGACAGAGCCGTCTTCAGTGCTTGCGGATCCGCCAATTCGACGATGAGACAAGGGTGAATGTGCGCCTCGCCCCCTTCCGCAGAAATCCACTCCGCTGTCTGTTGCGACTGCGCAAGGGGCCGCGTCAGCAGCACAGAGAGTGGCCGCGACGACAAATCGGTCAGCGAGCGACGCAGCAGCACGAGCAGCTAGACCCCGCTTCGAACCCTCGGAGTTTCATCCGGTGCCGACCGCCAGATCGAATAAAGCCCAGCCAAAAGCGCCACTGCTGAGATGGCGCAGATCACCGTTCCCCAGAACCAGTACGGACCCCCAAGCGCCTTGGCCATCCCACCGACGTCTGACTGCCGCATCGATCCGCCAGCCTCGCCAGCAGCGACGAACAGATAGTCGATCCGCGCCACGAAGTCCATCGCCAGCAGCAGGCCGAGCAGCTGAACAAAAAACAGCCGCAGCCCATCAGACCCAAACCGCGCCAGCGCCGCAATCGCCAGACCCAGCCCGCTTATCGTCACCCAGCCGACGAGCGTTCGCACCCAAAGGAGCAGCGACAAAATCATCGCCGCAGCCAGCGCGAACAAGAGCGCCCGCGGCGCCTTCCGTCCCAGCAGAAGCAGCGCGGCTCCGACGAGCGGCGGAGCCAGAAGTCCACCAGCAGCCACCAGGCCAGAACGGAAGCCCGGCCTTACCAGCGAGTACGCAATGCCGGACGCATCGAGGAAGATATCCAGGTGATCGAACTTACCGCCGAGCAAAATGGCGGTCATGCCGTGGCCGACCTCGTGAACCCAGGTGCCAAACAGCGTAAACGGATAGAGGATAAGTGGGCCAAACGGCACAAAGCGCTGAAGAATCCCGACGAGAAGTGCCCCAAACAGGAGCGCCGCAAGCGGAGCACTTGCCGATGGTTTGGCTTGGTTCATGGGGTTAAGCATACCCGCTTCGTGCGAGCGTGCCTCCGCAATGATGTGGGATGAAATCGCGACTGACCAGGAAGAGGACGGATGGGATGTGAGGCCAATATTAGGCGTATAATAGTCCTCTTATTTTGCCCAAGTCGTTGCGCTCTCCAGGACTTTCGGATCGGGCCGACTCCCGCCGAGATATCGCCCCAGCCAGTCGAGCACCGCTCCGTACCACAGACGCGAGTGGAGTGGCTTTGTGACCCAGTGGTTTTCGCCAGGGAATAGCAGCAACCGCGACGGTACCTTCCGGTTTTGCAAGGCAGTAAAAAACTGCAGCGATTGTCCCGCTGGCACGCGGTAGTCGCGCTCTCCGGCAATCACCAGCGTCGGGGTCTGGAACTTGTCGGCAAAGCGCGATGGACTGAAGCGATCGTACTGGTCGCTCTGGGTGGCGTCGCCGCCGAACTCCCAGTGCGGAAACCACTGCTCTTCGGTCTCTCCGGCCATCGAACGCAGGTCGTAGACGCCAGCATGACTGACGAGCGCCGCAAATCGATCCGTGTGACCCGCCAGCCAGTTGATCATGTACCCGCCGTAGCTCGCCCCGGCCGCGCCGACTCGCTTGGGATCGATGTACGGCTGCTGCATAAGCACGTCGACGAGCTTCATCAAGTCGTCGTACGCCTTGCCGCCCCAGTCTCCGGATACCTGGTCGAGAAACTTCTGGCCAAATCCTTCCGACCCGCGCGGATTGGCCAGCAGCACGACATAACCAGCCCCGGCGAACATCTGGGCGTTCCAGCGCCAGTGCCACTGGTCTTCCCACGCTCCCTGCGGCCCACCATGAATCAGGATCACCGCTGGATACTTCTGCGTCGGAGTAAAGTCGGGCGGCGTCACCACATGGCTGTGCAGCGTCAGGCCGTCTTGGCTGCGAGCGAAGAGCTGGCTCGTCGGGCCGGGCCGAAGCTCCGCGAGCTGTGGGTCATTTTGCCGCGTCACCTGGTTGGCGGTCCCAGTCGCTTTTCCCATCGCGTCGAGATCAATGCGAAACACCTCTGGCGGTCGCTGAAGACTCGAGCGCGCAAAGTACAGCGCTGGCCCGCTTTGACCTCGAACCAGGCGCAGCTCGCTCGCATCGCCCTGGCTGATTTCGACGGGTGCCTGCTTGCCGCTGATGTCGACGGACATGATCGCGCGGCGGCCTTTTACACTCGTCACGAAGTAGATGCGCTGGCTGTCGTCGCTAAAGCAGAGCTCATGCGCCATCAGATCCACTTTTTCCGTCAGTGAACGATATTGCCCCGTGACCCGGTCGTGCAGCCAAATTTCCCAGCGGTCGGCCTCGAAGCCAGGTCGTCGCTGCGCCAGATAGGCCAAGAATCGTCCGTCGGGAGAGAAGCGCGGTGCCACATCTGACGCCAAGTTTTTCGAGGTCAGGTTGCGCGGCTGTCCCGTCGGAACAAAGTCCTTCCCCAGCGGCACCGCCCAGAGATCAGAGTTCGTCGACGACGCAACATCACGATCGCGATTTTGGACAAAGACCAGCTCTTTGCCATCGGGAGAAATCACGTACGGGTCGTCGCCGCCGCGCGCAATCGGTGGTGCGTCATAGTCACCCGGCGTCAAATCGACGGGGGCTTGTGAATTCCCCGCCTCGGGGATGAGCACGCGCAGCACATGCTGGCGCTTGCCGTCGTACCAGTTGTCCCAGTGACGGTAAAACAAGCGGTCGGCGATGCGCGCGTTCACAAGGTTCTGCTCTTGCGCCTCGAAACGCTTGCGATTGCACTCTTCTCCGGCGGGTAGCGGCGGGCAGTCTGCGTAGACGCGGCTTGTAAAGATCAGCCCGCGGCTGTCCGGGGTCCACACCGGCTCACTCACCCCCGACGGGAGCGACGTCAGCTTGCGGGCTTCGCCACCAGCGAGGCTCATCACGTACAGCTGCGGCGGACCACCATCGCGCGTGGACAAGAATGCCAGCCGACCGCTGTTCGGGGACAGCCTCGGTGACATGTCTTGCCCTTCGCCCTTGCCGCCGTGCTCGGGAAACGTAAACTGATGCGCTGGACCCTGCGGCTGTCCAGCGGCGGAAAGCGGCTGCACCCAGATGCTGCTCTGCCAGCGGTTGT
>CAYTGC010000272.1:0-6620 GCA_964437195.1 uncultured Myxococcales bacterium
CGGCTGCTCAAGCTGAACCACGAGCGCTATGCCGAAGAAGTAAAGCTTGGGCTGCATAAGAAAAAGGGCGCAG
The DNA here is from genome assembly GCA_964437195.1 of uncultured Myxococcales bacterium. Taxonomy (GTDB): domain Bacteria; phylum Myxococcota_A; class Polyangia; order Palsa-1104; family JAEUJZ01; genus JAEUKA01. The sequence continues at coordinate 74 of CAYTGC010000272.1, forward strand.
CCAAGAAGACCGCTGCCAGGGAAGCGCCGGACAAGTCTACGGCCATGCAGGGGACGCTTTTTGATCTAGGGGAAGACAGCGAATGAGTGACACGCTCAAGCCCTCCGTCTCGCCGCTGCGGCTGCGGGATGAACTCGAGAGCATGGTTGTACAGGAATTGCTCGGCCCCGGCAGCGTCGATGAAGAGCTGGTCGAGGCTCCTGGGATTCGCTACTTTGTCGGCGTCTTGGCCCCGCGCAAGCGCCCCCGAGGCCCGGTGCCGCCCGCGCCTCTGACTCGCCAGACCCCAGGGGATGAAGACGACGAGGAATCGGCAGACAGCGGCGAGCCGGTCGATGGGGGCGAGCTGGCGCTCGGGGGTCGGGACAGCAGCCAGGACGGCACCACGGACCCGGTCCCGGCGCAGGACAGAGCGCTGACGCCTTCGTCGATGGGGCTGACGGTATCGGTGGACCTCGAGGCCACCGAGATCGAGCTGTCGGCGAGCTGGGGCCACTACCAGAGAGCGGCCAGCGAGTATCTGGTGAACGAAAAGACCGGCCACCGGCGGCGGATCTGGAAGCGGCAGGCGCGCGGCGGAAGCCATCGTCTGACGCTCCAGGAGGGCTCCTTTGGACCGATTGTCGTTGATAAGAGCTGCCCAGAGGTCGTGGTTCAGGGGCTCGTTCGCAAGCGCAGCGATCACCACTCGGTGACGGTGTTTCTGGTCAATGAGCAGAGAGAACCGGAGCGGCTCAAGGACTCTGCTTGGGTGTTCCAGCCGGAGCTGGTCGTCTCCGGGGTGGGTGGGGAAGCCGTTCTGCACAAGCGAAACACACTCCTGGAGCTGTCCGGCACCGATCCCAAGGTACGGGCGGAAAACGAGCTGCTGGAGATGCTGTATCGGAGGCACGTCGAGTTTGCTGTGGGGCATGGCATCGGAGTCCACGTGGAGCCGTCGGCAGACCCGAGCCGTGCGGTGCGGGTACGAACGCAGGTGATTCCGAGCTACGAGGTTCCGAGGACCACACCGCCCCGGCCCGAAGATGCGGCGTACAACCCGGCCTTTGCCAAGCTCGCCGGCCTGGTACTCGATATGAAGCAGCTTGCCGAGACCGACCCCAAGCAGCTTGGGCTCAAGCTTGCGCCCCTGTGCGCGGCCTATCGGGATTGGATCGACCGCGAAGAAAAGAAGGCTAGCGATCCCAGCGAGGGCTTGGCGAACTTTCAGCAGGCAGCGCAGCAAGTCATCAGCCGGTGTCGCACGACGCTCCAGCGGATCGAGGACGGGCTGTTGCTTCTCGAGACCGACCCCAAGGCGGCACATGCGTTTGGGTTTATGAACCGGGCGATGTGGCTTCAGCGCACGCACTCACTGTTTGCGGAGCGGGTGCGGCGTGGCGACGAAAAGCCGGACATGGAAGCCATCGACGTGATGGAAAACCGAAGCTGGTATCCGTTCCAGCTTGCGTTCATCCTGCTCAACCTGCCGGGGATCACGAAGCTCGATCATCCCGAGCGCAGCGAGGCCCCGGATGCCCTGGCCGACCTGCTGTGGTTTCCCACGGGCGGCGGCAAGACAGAGGCGTATCTTGGCCTGACAGCCTACACGCTTGGGCTAAGACGGCTGCAAGGGACGGTCGAGGGGCGCTCGGGTGAGCACGGGGTCACGGTGCTGATGCGGTACACGCTGCGGCTGCTTACGCTTCAGCAGTTCCAGCGAGCCGCCGCACTGATCTGTGCTTGCGAAGACACCCGTCGCACGGCTTTGAGCAACGGTGACGCTCGCTGGGGGCAGACGCCATTCCGCATCGGACTCTGGGTCGGGGGCAGCACGACGCCGAACTGGACACGCGATGCCGATGAATCGGTGAAGGCGGAGCACGGCGGTAAGCCTCGCTCGGGGAGCGTGGGCGGCGTGGGGTCCGTGCATCAGCTCACCAACTGCCCATGGTGCGGAACCAAGATCGACCCCGGTAAGCACATCAAACCGGTCAAGTACAGCGATGGAAGCTGTCGCACGCTGATTTACTGTGGGGCGAAGTTTGGGCAGTGCAAGTTTTCAGGCAAGGAAGCGCCGGGGGAAGGGCTACCGGTTATCGTGGTAGATGAAGAAATCTATCGGCGGCTGCCGTCGCTTCTGATTACAACCGTGGACAAGTTTGCTCAGCTTCCCTGGAACGGCTCGGTGCAGATGCTGTTCGGTCAGGTCGATGGGCTGTGCGAGCGGCACGGGTTCCGCTCGCCAGGACTGGCGGAGTCCGGGGAGGAACTGGAGGTCGGCAGCGTGCATCGGGCCAAAGGACCAGTGCCAGCCGCGCGGGTGATGGCGCACGGGCCGCTCAGGCCGCCGGACCTCATCATTCAAGACGAACTGCACTTGATCAGTGGGCCGCTCGGCACGCTGGTGGGGCTCTATGAAACGGCGATTGACCACCTCTGTACGTGGGAAGTCGGAGGCAAGAGAGTTCGGCCCAAGGTCGTGGCCTCAACCGCGACGATTCGACGAGCGAGCGATCAGGTCTATGGCCTGTTTTTGCGCAACCTGAGCATCTTCCCGCCTACGGGTCTCGACATCGCGGACAACTTCTTTTCGCTGCAACGCTCATCGAGCGAAAAGACCCCCGGACGGAAGTACCTTGGGGTGAGTGCGCCCGGTCGGCGGCTCAAGGCGGCGCTGATTCGAGTGTATGTCGCCTTCCTTTCAGCGGGGGAGGTGCTGTTCCAAAAGTACGGTCTTGACGCCGATCCATGGATGACACTGGTTGGGTACTTCAACAGTCTGCGCGAGCTGGGAGGAATGAAGCGGCTGGTCGATGATGATGTGCGGAACCGTCTGCGCAGCATGAGAGATCGGGGGCTTGCCAACCGGACTCTCTACACGCCAGACGCGGTTAAGGAGCTGACGTCGCGGCTCGGCTCGACGGCGATCCCTGCGACGCTGGATCTGCTGGAGAGTCGATTTGATCCAAGTCTGCTGGAGCAGCGCAAGGCTTCCAAGGGAGGTGGCGGGGAGCCTGTTGCCCGACCGATTGACGTGCTGCTGGCTACCAACATGATCTCGGTTGGGGTGGATGTTCCGCGATTGGGCTTGATGGTTGTCGCTGGACAGCCCAAGACGACGGCGGAATACATCCAGGCGACCAGCCGAGTCGGTCGCAAGTTTCCTGGTCTGGTCTGCACCGTCTTCAACTGGGCACGGCCACGGGACCTGTCGCACTACGAGACGTTTGAACACTACCACGCAACCTTTTACAAACACGTTGAGGCGCTGTCGGTGACACCTTTCTCTGCGGGAGCAACGGCGCGCGGGCTGTCTGCACTGCTCGTGTCGCTGGTTCGGCAGGTGGGTTCTGAGCTGAACGCCAACGACAAAGCGATGCGGATCGCAACCCTGCGCAGCCATCCGTATGTCACCGAAGCGATTGCAACCATCACGCGGCGGGCAGAGCTGATCGCCGGGGTGGCTGCCGCCGAGGAGGTCGAACAGCAGCTCAAGCGAAAGCTGGATTTGTGGCAGCGAACGGCGCAGCAGTTGAATCAAGGGAGCCAGCTTGGGTATGAGGGGAAGAAGGATGGGCTGACGGTGGGACTTTTGCGCAAGCCCAGCATCGATCCGTGGAACGAGTTCACCTGCCTGAACTCCCTGCGCGACGTTGAGCCGACCGCAAACCTCATCTTGACCGACTACGGAATGGACCGTGGCATGGACGAGGACTCGGGCGCCCAGACGCAGGCCAAGCAAGGAACCACGCCATGAACCCCAAAAATGCCAACCGCTGCAAGGTCGGCGAGTTGCGACCCAGCCAAGTGCTCACCACGTTTGGGATTGGCTCGATCGTGGACCTGCCCAACCTGTCCGTGATGGTCATGGGTTTGGAAGACTGGCCGCTCAAAGACACGGTCGAGATCGGTGAACAGCGGCTCTTGGCCTCAGTCAAGGAGGTCCATGGGGAACAGGTCCGGGCGCTGCGCTCCGTGCCGGTTGCGCCAGATACGGTTCAGCCCGGTCCGTTCGATCCTGCGGCGCTGGTTGGGATACCGGTCGCTCCGTTTCCGCGCTGGATGGTCTGTCCGTACTGTCGGCGACTGGCACCGCTGGATTCAGACTTGTTCAAGCTGGTCACCCCGTACCGAACGGATCAGGTCCGCTTCGTGCATTCCAACTGCATCAAGCCAGGCAAGCCACCGACCGTGGTCCCGGCCCGGTTCGTGGTCGCCTGCAAGAACGGCCACCTCGATGATTTCCCTTGGCGGGACTATGTACATCGAGGCCCCACGACCTGTCTGGGAGGACTCAAGCTCATCGAACCGTCGGCGACGGGAAGGGCGGCGGATATCTTTGTGAAGTGCGAAGGGGAAAACTGTAATCGAGCCCGGCCCATGTCTGACGCCTTCATGGACCTCTCTGCGATGCCGGTGTGCAGTGCCAGGCGGCCCCACCTGCGGGACTTTGATGGCAACGGATGTAAGACCCCAGGCGGGCAAGAGATGCGGATGGAACCGATGCTGCAAGGCGCATCGAACGCTTGGTTTGGCCTCACCCTGTCGGCTCTGGCGATTCCGCAGGCTTCCGGCAAGCTCCAGCATCTTGTTGATGAGCACTGGACGATCCTGGAAAAGGTCCAGAGCGAGCAGAACATCGAGCTCTTGCGACAGGTCACACAGCAGCTTCGTGATCTGTCGGAATATTCACCGTCGGAGATCTGGCAAGCAGTGCAGGCCAAAAGGGACGCCGAGCCAGACGACAGTAGCGAGCCAGCAGACCTAAAAGGCCCAGAGTGGGAGGTGTTCATCGACCCCGATTCCGCGGAGCGGGGCCGTGACTTTCAACTGCGGATGGCCGAGCCGCCGAAGCGCTACGCAAAGTATTTTGACAAGATCGTCTTGGTGGAGCGGCTGCGGGAAGTGCGGGCGCTCATCGGATTTTCGCGGATCGAGTCGCCCAGCGACTACGACAATCCGGCGGCCTTTCCGGCAAGCCAGCGGGCCAAGCTGTCACGGACCCAGCCGACCTGGATTCCCGCTTCCGAGATTCGCGGCGAGGGACTGTTTTTCCACTTCAAGGAAGACCTGGTGCAAAAGTGGGTCACCAAGGCTCGGCACCTCGACGCGATTTTCCTCGAGGCCCACAAGCAGTGGCGCAGCGCTCGCAAGCTCGAGCCGCCGCACGAGTTTTACCCTGGTGTCAGGTTCGTCCTCCTGCACTCCTTCGCGCACGCCCTGATCCGCCAACTGGCCGTCGAATGCGGCTACACCACCGCATCGCTGCGCGAGCGCATCTACTCGCGGAGTCCGGGCGAGGACAAGCCCGAGATGGCCGGTGTCCTCATCTACACCGCAGCACCCGACAGCGAAGGAACTCTCGGTGGCCTGGTGTCGTTTGGCCAGCCCGATACCCTTGAGCGGCATCTTGACCAGGCACTCGACAGCATGCGCCTATGTGCCAGCGACCCACTCTGCGCCGAGCATCATCCGTATCGCGACGGTACGACCCTTCATTCTGCTTCGTGCCATGCCTGCTTGTTCGCCCCCGAGACCTCGTGCGAACGTGGTAACAAGTACCTCGACCGCGCCGTGCTGGTCTCGACCGTCGAGCGCAGCGACCTCGCGTTTTTCGAGTAACCGCATGAACTCCGAACCTCGCGAGCTGGCCGCAGCCGCAGCCCGACTCGCTGCTCGATTGCCCCACGCTGTCATGCTTGCCGTCGCCGATGCGGTCGCCCAGCAGGGTCAAACAGACCCCTTGTTGGCACGGCAGGCCATCTTGCAATGCCTGCCCACACCCGACTTTCGTGGTGCAACCGGCAGCTTCCTCGACGACTGGCATCGCCGCGCCGCGAGCGTCGGAGCCCAAGCCGCCGCCATCGCCATCATCACCGCCGCCCACAGCGAACAGAGCCACCGCCAGCAAGAGTCCCTCCAGCTCGTCTGGACTGGACCCGAGCCCGCCGAGTCTCGCAACAATCGCTTGCGCCACACCGAGCAAGCCATCTTGGAAGTTGTCAACCTCGCCGCCAAGCGGCTCACCGTCGTCAGCTACGCTGTCTACAAGATTCCGCGTATATGCGAAGCGCTCGCTGCCGCTGCCGAGCGCGGCGTCAGCATCAAGGTCATCGTCGAGACCCCCAGCCGCATCGAAGGCCAAGGTGCCTACGACTCCCTCCGCGCACTGGGGGACCAAGTCGCATCGGTCTGCTCCGTGTACTACTGGCCCAAAGAGGTTCGTCCCACAGGCAAAGACGGCAAGCGCGGCATCCTTCATGTCAAGTGCGCCGTCGCCGATGGACACCGCCTGTTCCTCTCTAGCGCCAACCTCACCGACTATGCCTTCACCATCAACATGGAACTCGGCCTGCTCATCACCGGCGGTCCCCTCCCCAACCGCGTAGAACACCACTTCAAGCGCCTGATCGCAGACAAGGTGTTGATGCCTGTCTGACCCCCAACCCACCGCCCAAGCCCCACCCCACCATCATGCCAACAACCCCGATCACCTTCTCCGCGCCCATCTCCGGTACGCCCCCAACCAAGCTCGCGCCAACCAAATCCCAAGAAAAACGCAAGC
>CAYTGC010000273.1:0-6592 GCA_964437195.1 uncultured Myxococcales bacterium
ACGGCGCAAGCGAACAGAACTTCCCCGCTATTTCTTGAGAATAGTCAGACGGGTGACTTCCGTTGCATGCTGCGATCTATGAGCAGCATCGACCGACTCGGATGGATTCTCGCCGGATTTTTCCTCGGTTGTGAGACGACGGGCACGGCAGGAGGCCCCGCCACATACGTCGACAACCCGATGATGGTCGAGCCGCAAAAGTCGCTCCACATCTCAATGGTTGACGTCGGTCAAGGCGACGGAATGCTGATCAAAACCCCGAGCGGAACGGTGATCGCCTTCGATGGTGGACCCGATCGCAGCGGCAACTACGCCGACTTCCTCAAGCGAGAGAACATCACCCAGATCGATTACGTGATCTTGTCGCACGGTCACTCGGATCACTACACGGGACTGGGCACTGCTATCGCCATGCTTCCCAAGGACTGTGAGCCGCGGGTGTTTGATCCCGGCTTCGCGCGTCCTGACATCGCTGGCTATCAGTACATCCGCGACGTGGCGGGCTGCCGATATAGCGCGCTCACGATGAACCAGAGCCTCCTGCTCGACCCCGCGATCGAGCTGCAAGTGATGGGGGTATCGAACACACCGTACCCGCAGAACGATGGCACCGGGATCAACAACACATCGGCGATCATTCGGATGCGCTACGGCGCCTTTTCGATGATCTTCCAGGGCGATGCGCAGACCGACGCTGAAAAGAACCTATACAGGTTGTTCCCGACGCAGCTTTCGGCAAACATCCTCAAGGTCGGTCACCACGGGAGCTGCAACGCGACGGGAACCAGCCTGCTCAAAGCGATTGCGCCAAGCTATGCGCTCATCAGCTCGGGCGGTCCAAACGACCCGAACATGTTTGGGCACCCGCACTGCCAGACAATCGACAAGCTGCGCAATGCTGGGGTCCACTACTACCGCACCGACACAAATGGCGATATCACGGTAACCACCGACGGGAAGGTCTTCGCAATTGTGCCAACCAAAGGCCTGCCCGATGTGTCGGCGTGTCCGAGAGCCTGTGCCTCGCCCAGCGACTTCTAAGTGCTTGACAAGACAGGACTCCTACATTCAGACTGCGGCCCTTACGGCGGTTTGTCCGCCTGACCGTTTTGAATTTCAACCGGGAGTTTTCCGATGTCGAATACCACCAGCACCGAGCTGCGCCGCAAGCGGAACCACAAGAAAGCCGGCCAGCGCCGCAAGAAGACCGAGAGCAAGCGCTCGACCCTGACCACGACCGAGCTGTTCGCCGGTTTCGGTGAGCCAGGCAAAGCGGCGCCCAAGAAGTAGTCCAGCCTTTCGCAGCCCTGCGCTGCGGCATTCACTGCCTTCCTCCCGTTGTCTAGTCCATCCAGCTTCACCACCTACATCATTGGCATCGGCAACTTGCTGCGCCGAGACGATGGCGTTGGTCTTGTCGTGTCGCGCAGGCTCCGGCAGCAAGTCCCCGATGGCGCTTGTGTCTGGGAATCTGCCGCAGATGCCAGCGAGCTGCTTGCTCTTCTGTCGCGCTGTCAGCGCGCAATCCTTGTCGATGCAGCGTCCGGAATCCCACCCGGCCAGGTGGTTCGCTTCGATGCGCGCTCCTCTCCCCTGCCCGCTTCTGCCGCGACCTCTTCACACACACTACCGCTCACACAGATCCTCGCGCTTGCCGAAGCGCTAGGTTCCCTTCCCATGATCGTCATTCTGTTCGCAATCGGCGCGTGTGATTTTTCGTTCGGAGAAGGACTAAGCGATGCGGTCGATGCGGCGGTGGACACAGCAGTCACACACATCCTCGCTGAGCTTGCCACACAACCGACATCAGGGTGAGTCTCTGCGCAAACAGACTGCGACTCCACCGCCACTCAGTCATTACAGAGACCGCAGGGAAGCGACGATTTCCGTCGGAAGAAGCTGCTCAATCAGCTTTCTTTTCTTTCCCGCGTACGCATCAAAAAGCAGGCTGTGCTCACGCAGAGACATCGGCCCTTGCCGCGTCTCATACTCCGCCACCCACGACAAAAGGAATGGCAGAAGCGCATCCTGCGCCGCTTTCGATTCGTACTTGTGTGGTTCCCATGGCCTATTCTGGCAGTTGTGTTGGCAGACCTTGGTGCCTGGATTCAAAAACAGCAGCACGGGATCATAACGGAGAGCCACAGCGACGAGGTCCGCATAGCAGCCTTCTAGAATCCAGCCCTTGTTTTGCAAGCAAAAGGAATCTACTTCTCGCTGCGAAAGGAGAGGATCCCGCGGAACCGCCACCTTGCCCGGTTCCCATGCAACTGTATCCAGGTCGAGTAGTGGAAGCGTACACTCTGCGGCCAGATGACGGGCCAGCGTCGACTTCCCCGATCCAGAGTTGCCGATGATTGCGACGCGGAGACGGTCGTTTTGCGAAACTACTTGAGCCACTCGGGATACTCGAATGGTTCGCAGTCGAGAGGGGCGTGGAGCATCTCGAACACCGATGCACGGTCCACTTCCGCACGCAGGGCCGCCTGTTTCCACGGCAATGGTCGAGTCGGAACCGCTTTTGATGGCGTAACTTTTCCATCGCCATCGGCATCGAGAAAGATCGGATTCGTGAAACCGATCGGAAGCGCTTGCCCTCCGCTCACCGCCCCAATCACATCGGTCGGAAGCGGCACATCGCCAAGCGCCATGACCACGATCCACCCGTCGCTGGCAATATCAAGCTGCACATCCGTCTTTAGCGCCGGATGGTTGCGGCTGGTGATCGGAATCTCTTTTACCATTGCGCCATTTACATAGATTTGTAGCCGCGACAAGTCGATCCATCCCGGTGCATCCGCGATGATGCTGGCGACGACTTTTCCGCCTTTCACAGAGACAGTCTGGCCAAGCTCCTTTTGGTCCACAGCAAGCTGCACAAACGGTCCATTGCTCGCCACCGCACGCATCTTCAGCAGCGCATCGCGAAGATCGGAAGGGACGATTCGGGATGGCTCGCTCGTCGGAAAACCGAACCAGGTCCGCGGATAACCGCCCCGCAGCCAGTCGATCCGATGCGAGTCGCTGTTGCCAAGTCCCGCCACTTTGAGCCCAAGGTTTAGGAACGTAAACCAATCGAGAAGAAGATCCGCAACCTCTGGAGGACGCATGGCGTAGCCATTGAGGACTTCGATTCCCTCGAACAGGCCCGCCGTCGTAAGTGGCATTCCCGGCTTCCAGCGAATGTTCAGGAAATAGCCCAGGTCCGGTGGCAGACGTGGATGGTTTATCACCACCAGCGGATTCCCATCCTGCATGTGAATCAGGGGAAAGTACGTCTCAGGATCGGCCATGTTGGGCTTGGGCCATTCCTGCCACGGTGGCGCGCCCCAAAATGGTCCGCTCGGATCGAACACCACCGGATAGATTCCCGCGTGTCCGCCTGCAAAGTTGTACTCACTGCCCGGAATCGAAACGGCTCGAGTCTGGTAATCGAGCGCCTTGATGAGATCACTCAAGTCGTAGTGAAATCCGTGCTCGGTCGGGACAATCACCTGCACTCCCGACGTCACTTCCGAGATCACGCGATGCGCAGCCAGCAGCTTGGAATCGAAGCTCCGCTTGGTGTGAATGTGCATGTCCGCAGACAGCCATCCCGCGGTCTTGACGGAATGCTCGAGCGTCACATCAACCGTTGTGACTGCGTCGGACGCAACCGTCACGCTCTTTTTCACCAGCTCATATTCCAGGCCTTGCAAAATCCACAGATCGTACGTTCCGGCCGGGACTCCTACTGTGCCGTCTCCGGTCACCAGGAGGACTCCTTCTGGCGATCCGATCACGGCAGGTGAAAGCACGCTCGCGGTTGCACCGTCCGATCGAAAGTCAGGCCTTGGCGTATTCCCAGTCGGGTAGATGATCGCGCGGGCCGGCATCGGCATCATGCTGTCGCCATCACGGACCAGGAGGTGAATCGCTGGTGGTGACGGACTTGGTGGCACGGTCGGAGGAACCACGTGATCTTCTCGGGGGTCCGAAGAACAGCTTGCGAGCCCAAGTACAAGACCTGCGAGCCAGCGTTTCATTGACATGGGATCAGAATATCAAAAGGAGGGTTACGGAGTCACCGACTTCCACTTCAGATCGTCGGTGCCAAGCTGCGTGATCCAGCTGAGCAGAGAGACTCCCTTTACCGATGTGAGCCCTGGTGTAAACAGAAAAGTATGTCCGGTTCCGCTCACAAAGTAGTAGTGGAAGTTGGGAAGCGGATCGAGCGTTGACTTGGCCATCGAGGACAGATTCTGCTCGAACTGCTTGTCTGTCTGGTTGCCGAAGAACTTTCGGATCACTCCGTCTTGGGTATAGGAAAGGAGCCCCATCCGATCATTTGGATAGCGCTTCGCCAAGATCGGAACGAGTGTCGCAAAGTCCTTGTCACAGTCTGGACACAGCTTCGCCAGCGTCAGGTCGAGTCGCCAAGACTTGTACCACTGCGCACGGAGGTTGGCCGGAATCGCATCACCCACCAGCGGAGGACCGCTGTCATCCAGCAAATAGGACTTGGCCTGTGGATAGAACGCGCGCACCACATCGTAGTTCAGTGCAGAGCCAAAACCACCCGCACTACTGCCTGTCACCACCAGCTTCCCAGGTGACGGAACCGTCGCGGCAATTCGCTTGAGGAAGGCGACCAGGTTTGGCCTTCCTTTGTGATGGATGACGCGCTTTTTGTCTGTGCCGCCCTCGTAAGTCATCACGTTGTCGCCGACGTGTACATCGCCGGTGCAGTACGGAACATAGACCATGTTCATGTCCTGAAACGATGACTTGGCATTCCTATCCAAGATCGATCCGAGCACGAACAGCAGCTTGGTGGAATTGAACTGCGCTTCGCCGTACGGTCCGTGGGTCGACGTATTGGACACCGCACAGCTGTCGTAATCCCAGCACGCGCCGCCCCCTTGCAAAAAGATCAGGATGTCTTTGCTCGCAGGGTTCAAACTTACGCCAATTCCCGTCGGAGAACCGTCATCACAAACCGCATCCGGAAAGTTCACCCAGGTCCAGGTCTTCGCTGGAGCCGTGATCGGAGCCCCAAGCATCGGAACCGCTGGAAGGGACGGAGTCCCGTCCTCCACATCTGGAACCGGACTGTCAGCAAGTCCGCCGCAGCTTGCGACCGAAATTCCGAGAACCACCGACCCAAGCCAACCACGCAGCCGAGCGTTCATATCTGACCTCCGTTTTTCGCCACATCCTTGCGCGCAACTGGGGCTCAGCGATAGCGCTTTTTGCAGGAATTCGTCCCACAGCTGCGGTGCACTGCCACCAAGAACGGCGGCCCTGCGCGCGGGCTTGTCAGCGCAGCGCTACAGCCGTACCGAAGGACGGACTTGGCTCATCACCAGCGATGTCGAGGAAGCGAGAGGTCAGGGATTGAAGGGATCGACCGGCCCCGGAAAGGTCGGCGCCACAAAGCCAATAAGCTTGTAGGTCGGATCTCAGGAACGACGCGCCGCCAGTTTGGGACCCAGCTGTCGCAAGGGGAGCGGCGTGTTGTCACTCGTAGCACCAGAGGTGGCCGCGGGACCGGATGAAGCAGGAATCGGCGAGCGCTCGCCACTTCCGTTGCGCGCCGGATTTGTCGGCAGCGGCCCACTGGCGGCACTCCCTTCGCTTGATTCCATCGCGTTGCGGAGCGGCGGAATCGGTGGGTTGTGGCTGCCACCTTTGCCGCGATGAATCAGCGCCGCAGCGACGATATTGTCCGTCGGCAGCATGTATCCGCCCGACACATCTGGACACAACGCTTGCTGCTCGCCTGGGGTCAGCGAAAGCCCCGGAATTGGCTTGAAGCTATGCAGGTTCTGGATGATGAGCGGATAGCTTGCGCCTCGGTTTGCATTGGCCCGCCAGTAGGCTTCCGCTTGCTCGGCTGAAAACCCGCAGAACTGCCGCAGCGCCAGCGCCGACACCATGCCCGCGTAGTGCAGACCGTTCCAGCAGTGAACCAGCACCGGCCCCTTTTCTGGGTTGCGAACACTCTCGAGCACATCCTTGAAGATGCTCGGCAGCGTGCGCAGACGTGCAGACGGAGCCGAACGCCACTCGATCGTACGAGAAGACCCGTCTTGCTGACAGTTTCGTACGTCGCGCCCGGTCCGCAGCATATTCTGGTTGCGCGGGCCGGTCTGGGTGGTGTGCTCGCCGTACAGCGAGTACACACGCTTCCAGCCTCGCTCGCACAGATGAGAAAGCGCTGCTTCACTCGGTGTTCCCGAGCGATACATGGCTCCGCGCAGCACCGGACGGAGTCGTGGCAAGTGATCGAGCGGCTCGACAGTCACGACCGGCTCGTGCCGCGTCAGACGGTTGTCGGTGCCGCCACGGAGCGCGCTGTTGCCAAAAGCCACGCGCTGCTGAGCCAGTGCACTGCCCTCGCAAAGCCCGAGCGCAGCGCCGATGATGGTTGCCCCCCAGATGAAGTTGACGTGCGTCTTCATTGGCTCCCGACGAGAAAGGATGACAATGCGCAGATTATACAGCGATTTTTTTGCATCTGAAGACACAAAATTAACTCCTCGTGCTTGTGCAGTGTGAGCCCAACTGCTCATTGGTGGGCCTCACGACACATAACCCCAAAGAGACGACC
>CAYTGC010000274.1:0-6588 GCA_964437195.1 uncultured Myxococcales bacterium
TCGGCGTCGGCGAAGTCGCGAGCACGTTGCCCTTGTAATCGAGCACAATCACCCGGTTCGCGGCGTCGACAGCGACGACTTCACCAAATCCATCGCCGTCCAGATCGGCAACGGCCAGATTGCCTTGGTGCGACGTCTGAAGCCCGATGTTCTTGCGCCACAGCTCTTTGCAGTCCTGGCCGCTCATCGCCACGATCCCGACGCCGTGCGCGACTGTCAGGACTTCGGGTTTTCCGTCTTTGTCCATGTCGGCCACGATCGGCACCGACAGGGACTGGAACGTATTGAGCTTGCACGCAACGACGGGGGCCTTGAACTGCTCGGGGGTAAATGCCGCGCCTTTGCATTCGGGATCAAAGCTTCCCAGCTTCTTGCAGGCATCCCATGGCAGACACGATCCGCGGAAGCAGCGCGAGTCATCTTGGCAAGTCGAGTCGTCGGAGCAGGACGGCCCCGCCGTGACGCAGACGCCTTCGAGGCAGCGCTGACCACTTGTGCAAGGAGCAGCCGTCGAGCACGCCTTGCCTCGGCAGCCGAGCGCATTGTCAACGACCTTGGTGGGATCAGCGGGAAGCGTCGGATCTTGCGGATCATCGCCATCGGTGTCGACCTCGCGGACTGCGCTGCACCCACCCGACAGCAACAGACAGATCGACAAAGGACCAAACAGTACCTTCGTCTTGGGCCCGAAACTCTGAACTTGCCGTCGAGACGGCCTCGCGTCCACGCCTTGCCGCGGGTTCATGGCAGACCTCCAAGTTGGGGCCGCGAACATACCATCGCGGGCGGTGCCGATGTGCGAGCGCACATGCCAACGTGCGTTGAAACCTGCGCTGGCACGACCATTTAGCCAATCTGGAAAAACTCAGCGAACCGGCGGCGAAATCACGGGATTTGCCTGATGTATAATCAGCCGTTCGGGGGAGGCTTTCGTGGTCACACCACCTCTTGGTACATCACTTACCAAGCGCTGTACGCGCTGCGGAATGCAGGTTCCGATTGGGGAATGGCATTCCTGTAGTGCGCCCGAGATCACGGTTACGGAGAGCAAGAGCGACCCGACGGCAGCAAGCACCAAGAGTGCCGAACAAGACCCGGTGCTGGGTGCCATTCTCGGTGAGCGATACCTAATCGAGTCGCGACTCTCTCAAGGCGGCATGGGTGTCGTCTACAAGGCCCGGCACGTTCACCTGGACACGCCGCTGGCCGTCAAGATTCTGCTTCAGCCCCAAGATCCGATCGCGCAGCGGCGCTTCCTCGAAGAAGCCAAGATGGCGTCGCTCGTACGGCATCCCAACACAGTGTACATCGCCGATTTCGGACTCCTATCCGATGGTCGAACGTACCTGGTGATGGAGCTTCTGAATGGTCCAACGCTGGCCAAGGTGATTGCGGAAGGTCCGCTCGAGTCGCTGCGCGCCTGTCAGATTGCCCAAGGAATCGCAACCGGACTTCAAGCGGTTCACGATCATGGAATCGTCCACCGAGACCTCAAGCCCGAGAACATTTTTCTTGTCGAGCAGCCGGGGCAAAAGGAGTTCGTCAAGATTGTCGACTTCGGGATTGCGCTGCGGGCAAATCAGAGCCTGCGCCAAGAACAGATCGAAGTGCTCGCTTCGCAGGCCGCGAAAGAACCAAGCGATCACAGCGGACGCCTGACAGAGGTCGGTTCTGTCTTGGGAACGCCGCTTTACATGTCTCCCGAGCAGGCTTCTGCTACAGACATTGATGCGCGCGCCGATCAGTATGCGCTTGGCTGCATCTTGTACGAAATGCTGACTGGCAAGGTTCCGTTTGAGGGGGCCACGCCAACCAGCCTGATGTTTAAGCATGTCACCGCGACGCCGCCTCCGCTTTTGATGCGGAATCCGAAACTGAAGATCACGTCCGCACTTGAGCACATCGTGATGCGGCTCCTCTCAAAGTCCAAGGAGTCGCGCTATCCATCGATGAAAGAGGTCATCTCTGATCTTGGGAAAGAGATCGATCTGCTTCTGATTCAGCGCGGCGAGAAAGTACTCCTTGGAAAAGACGCCGTGCGTCTCGTCCAAAGCGGATTCCGTGGCCTCTCCAAGGAAGCAAAGCAGAGAGTCTTTCTGTTCTCTGTGATTGCCGCCACGACAGTCCTGCTGCTTGCAGGCGCTGGACTTTACGTTGGGAATCGCTATCTCTCAAACCGCAACAATCCCGAAGTTCAGAAAGTGACGCCGCAAGAACTGGCCGATGCGCGGAACCAAGCCACGGCCTTTCTGGTAGGAGAGCTAAAGGATCCAGATCCAGAGCTGCGGGCCTCGGTGTTAAGCGAGCTTGGCTGGACCCACGATCTGGGTCTGCGACCCAAGATCACGCCGTTTCTTACGGACAGCCACACCGAGATTGCCGCCCAAGCAGCGGCTGCACTGGGCGAGCTGGGCGACCGCCAAGCGATTCCTAGTTTGCTAGAACTCGTCAATCAGAAAGTAGCAGCCAATCTGTACGTAGCCATTGCTGCTGCGCTATCCCAGCTTGGTGATCCGCACGGACAGCAGCAGCTACAGGAAGCACTCGCTAGTGCGGATCCGGCAGTCAGACAGAAGGCTGCGTACTGGCTGAGCGAACAAGGGAATCCGAAAGCGATTGAGATCATCCTTCAGCTTGTCCAAAACCCAGCGATCCCTGAAGAACAGGCGATCCGTCTGCTCGGTCGCTTGGCGCGCGGTGGTGATGAGCAGGCGAAACAGCTGTTGCGTCAAAAACTGAGCCGGCCTGGTCGCTTTGAACACAAGATGCTGGCAGCAGGAAGACTTGCGGTTGTTCATGATGAAGAAGGAACGCGGTTCCTGCGCGAGCTGGCGGATCAACCCGGCACGAACCAGCTCTTTGCGGCACGGCTCCTTGCGAGTCCTGAAAATCCGGTCGGACTCGCTCTGTTCCGTCGCGTTGCGCTTGATCGCGGCGCGACGCTGGCATCCCGACAGATTGCGATGGAAGGACTCGCACTTGCAGGACAGAGCAGTGATGTGCGGCTCCTTCTTCCTGTCCTCACCAGCGATCCATCTTTGCCACTGCGTCACCAAGCAGCCATCGCGATTGTAGACATCGCCGCGCGGGAACCGACGACACTGTCCGATCAGAGTCTAACCTGGGCGCGCCTGGCCAGCGATGACGATGACTTTGCACTTCGCGCAGATGCAGCAGGAGTCCTTAGCGAAGACAAGTCTGCACAAGCCGAAAACCTGCTGCTACGACTGGCCAAAGACAAGGTCGCAAGCGTGCGAAGCAGTGCGATTCGTGGTCTGGGAAAACGGACGGACGCTGCCTCTCTTGGTGCGCTTCATGATGGACTTTCCGACGAGGCAGCAGAAGTCCGTAGCGAAGCACTGAGCGCACTTGTGAAGCTGTCTGCGATCCTCGTTTCGCTCAAACAGAATGATCTGGTCGCACAAGTCAGAACGTGGCTAGAGGAAGTCCTGCGCAGTCAAGACAGCCGGGAACAGCTCCTGGCTCGCATCGGTCTAGAGCGCCTGGGCGATGAGTCTCAGAGAGCGCAGCTTGCCGCCCTTTACGCGAAGGTGGGGCCAGAACAGAAGCGACAGATCATTGATCGGGAGGATGGCGACCGGGATCTGTGGAAAGCAGCCCTTTCCGAGGAAAACTGGCCGTTGCGATTTGCCGCTGCCCGCCGTCTCGCAGAGGCTGGCGATCGCAGTGCGATCGCAGTGCTTCGCCAAGCCCTTTCGCGCGGTGACGCCAGTGCAGGGATTGCGTACGGACTGCTTTTGCGACTTGGTGAACAGGTGAGTCCACCCAACCTTGCGGCACAGCTATCTACCACTGTGCCTGTCGAACAGCGTGTGGCCGCGGTGGAAGGACTGGCACTTCTACCACCATCCGTCAGTGTTCCGCTTCTTCTGAAAGCGGCACGAGATCCATCGGCTTCTGTGCGATCCCAAGTGGCAGAAGTTGCGGCAGAGCTTCCGAAGATCGACGGAAAGCCCGCGGGACAACCGGTCTTGCGAATTTTGTCTGATGATGGAAACGCAGTGATCCGTGCACGCGCATCGGCACTCCTGCTGCGAGTCCTACAGGTAGCGCCCGCCAGCAATGTGCTTGCCGAACCGACGACCCAAGGGAAAAACGATCCACTGGGCAGCAAGCAAAGCCAGGGCGTTCCTGATGCGGGTGTTTCCGCCACGGCCAGTCTTCCTGCCACCACGCCAAGTCCAGCCGCGGACAAAGGAACGCCGATCGCAGAGCTGGCCCGTCGCGGTCGGCATGCACTGGATACCAAGGACTTTGCTGCGGCAGAGCAGCTTCTTGGGAAGGCGCGAAGGATGTGTACGCGATCCGCCAAGACTCCTGGGTGCGCCGAGCTTTCTTTCGAGCTGTCTGTACTGCTCGGTCGCGCGCATGAGGCCCAAGGCCACACAGCCGAAGCGATGACCGAGTTTGAACAAGCGATGAAGCTGAGTCCCAAAGTCGTCGGCAGAGCGGAAGAGAAAGCCGCTGCACAGGCGGGTGTCCTGCGACTGGTGCCAAAGCTTGGCGTGGTGATGGTTCCGAAGACAAATGGAAAGACCTGTGAGCTGGTCTCGCTGTGGATGCCGCCTGGCAGTCATCAACTGACCGTGGAGGGCAAGCCGCAAACGGTGTCCGTGCAGGCCAATCAAACGGTGCGAGCAGGAAGCTGTCCATGACGCGCTCTCTACCCAATCGGCATCGCAGATTCGCTGCGATGTCTTGCTCTCTTCTTCTTGTGACGGCCTTCGGGAGTCGGGTCTCTGCAGCAGAAGCAACCCCGGCTTCCACATCCGTTCGGCAGAGCGGAGAGGTTGATCTGCTGGGCGAGCGCGGAGTCCAGGTTTCCGTCGATGGACAGCCGCCACAAGTCCTGCCACTTTCTGCACCGCTTTCGATGGCGGCTGGCAGCCACACCATCACGGCCACACTGGATCGCAAGACACTGACCAGTACGGTCTCTGTTCGTGCCGGACGGGCACTGGAAGTGCGCTTTAACTTCGATGTGCAGGCGGTTTCTGTAACGACTCCTCCGCATGCGCTGCTGATAGAAAAGTACGAAGGACTGCCACCGCAAGTCGTTGAAGAGCTGGCCGTCACCACGGTGAGAGCGCTGTCGAAGCAGCGGCTTGCTGTCCTGATTCCACCTGCCAGTGCGTCGATCCCGCCAGGCTGCACGCAGCAGGCTCCATGTCTTGTGAGCCAAGCAGTCACCCATGAGAGTGACTACGCCATCACTGTGTCCGTTGCGCCGAACGCCCAAGCGACAGGAGCAGAGACGCAGAGCTACCAGATTGAAGCAAGAGTGATTGATCGCAGCGTCGAGCAGGAAGCAGCTCGCATCAGCGATTCCTGTAACGGCTGTGGAACCGTGCAGCTCGGGGAAAAACTGCGGCTCCTAACGACCACTGTCGCCAGCAAAGCACTGGCGCGCGGCAAGAGCACAGTCGTCATTCAGACCGAGCCTCCCAATGCGACGATCCAAATCGATGGAGTGCCGCTGGGTCAATCGCCGCTGCGCCGTCTGATGTTTACGGGTTCGATTCGTGTGGATGCGAGCCTTGCCAAACACAGGTCGGCCAGCACCCGCGTGATGCTCCGCGATGGTGGCGAAACCGCAGTGAATCTGACGCTGCAACCAGAAGAACAAATCGAAGCACAGAAACGACGAGTGATCGTCATCCCGCGCGACATAGAAGTGCAGCGTGAACCACGACCACGCTGGCGGATCATTGCCGGTGCGGTTGGCATGGGAGTCGGCGCTGTGCTGATCGGATTCGGCGCGGGTGCGCTCTCTGTTGATGGCCAGTGCATCGCCAATCCGGAAGGACTGGCGCGCCACTGTGACAACCTCTATAACACACTGCCACTTGGGGCCGGACTGGTGGGTGCAGGTGGCGCCGTATTCGTTGCGGGAGGACTCCTGCTCGCCTGGCCCGGCAAAGCCAAACCCGCACCACCGCTGGCACTCGAACGAGGGAACTAGATGGACTTCTTCGCGTATTCCCGCCCGCTGTTGCTCGCCTGCGCAGTCACATCCTTGGCAAGCTGTGATTCCCTGTTCGGTGGTTTGGCAAAAGGGAATCCCGAGAGCTGTGTTGCAACACCATCGATTTGCAAAGCGGAAGAAGAGATCTGCAACAGCGCCACCAGGGAGTGCGAGCCCGCGCTGCGCATAGACTCTGTCTCTCCATCTGCAGTGCCATATGACACAGAAGCAACTGTCACGATCACCGGCAAGAACTTTGTTCCCGACATGACGCTCAACGTCGGAGGAAAGCCAGCCAAGTCGGTGATGCTGGTTTCGTCCACACAGATGACGGCGGTGTTTCCGGCAAGCAATGGAAACAAGGCCAAGGTTCCGCTGGAACTAACGACGCCCACAACGCAGCGCTTGGAGCGCAACGGACTGTTTCACTACTTTCCTTGGCCGTCGTTCGCTCCGGCTGCAAACCAGCCTCTCAATGGAACTCTCAAGAACGCCCGCCCCGCCGATGTCAATGGTGACGGACGGACCGATCTGGTGATTGCGGCGGACTCTGGGAACGGTCTGGCGCTGTTTCTGGGTCAAGCGGACGGAACCTTTTCACC
>CAYTGC010000275.1:0-6554 GCA_964437195.1 uncultured Myxococcales bacterium
TGCAAGTCCTCGCTGCCGTTGGTGCGGCTCACCGAGTCGGGATCATCCACCGCGACCTCAAGCCGGACAACATTGTGGTTCTGCGAAATCCCGAAAGTGCTGACGGAAGTTTGCGGTTTGACCGAGTGAAGGTCGTCGATTTTGGTGTTGCCCGTCTCAAAGATGATCCAGCGACTGAAGCAGGCCAGGCACTGGGCACACCGGTCTACATGGCGCCCGAGCAAGCCCAAGGCGGTGAAATCGACGAACGAGTCGATGTGTATGGCGCCGCTGCGGTGCTGTTCGAGCTGCTGGCTGGGCGTCCGCCATTTCTGCCGCCGGATGGTCCGAACGCGAACCTGCTGTTGCTCGCGAAGATCATGACCCAAGATCCGGCGCCGCTGCATGAGCTTCGGCCCGAGGTTTCACCAGCCCTTGAGTCGGTGATTGAGCGGGCGCTGTGTCGCGACCGCACGCTGCGCTATCCAACGGTGGCTGATTTTTCGCAGGCGCTCCATGCCGCCGTCGCACAACCGAATGAACGACTGTGGATTCGTCCGCAAGTGGTGGCGCCGCTGAGCCTACCGCCGCTGGTCGCACAGGCGGTTGCTCCGTCACGGCCTGCGCCGCTCACCCGCACTCTGCCGCCGCCGGTTCGTTCGAGCGCGTCGCTTCCTCCGGTGATGCGCAGTGGACCAGCAAGCCTTGCTCGTCAGGCGCTGGGCTCATCGGGAATCAGTCGTTCGACGGCAGGCATTCAGGGTCTGTCGCAGTCTGCATCTGCGCTCAGCTCGCTTTCGTCGATACGTAGTGACGGTGTTCCCGCGTCGTCGCTGTCCTCGGGTCCAAGTGGTCCGTACCTCGGGGGCGCGTCAGGCGCACATCCCGTCCCAAGCGCCTCGCTGTCAGGAATACGATCGGGGGCGGTGGTGTTGCCGCGGTCCAGTGTGACGCCGCCGCCTGGCGAATCCTCGCGTTCGTTGATATCGGGGCAGGGTGACCAGCGCTCGATTACGTATCGAATCCTGATTGCGCTTCTGTATCTTGCAGCGGTGTCCATTCTGGTTTTTAGCCTGCTGTTCGACCGAAGTAGCTGTCGGGGAAACCGCGATCGATCCTCGAATTTGCCACCGGCGATTGGCGGTCAATAGTCCCGTCGAGGCGTGGTGATGTCGTTGCGCGCAAAGCGAGCCCTTGCTGGGGCTGTGGCGACGGCGTGTGCAGTGGTTCTTGGGTGGCTGCTGCGTCCCGATGGACGGCTTGGCCACACGATCTGGCCCGCCGAGGCGATAGAGCCGCATGTCATCGCATCGGGGAAGCAAGTCGCGCTGGCTTGGATGGAGGTCGCAGGCGCTGGGGAAGTAGCGACGTCGATCGCTGTGGCTCGATCGTCAGATGGTGGCAAGACGATGTCGGCCATCGAGCACTTGTCGGCACCGGGCGGGCGACTGTCGGCTGATCCGACGCTGGCGTATGCAAAGGACGGATCGCTCTACCTTTCATGGCTGTCATTCCACTCTCACAGTGCGATTGAATCCGAGCCGTTCGACATGGCGATTGTCGTCGCTCGCTTGCGTCCGGGGGCTTCTCGCTTCGACGGGCCTCAACTTGTTGCCGCCGAGCCGCTGACGACCTATGACAAGCCCTGGAGCAGCGTCGACGGCGATGGAATCCTCCATGTGGTCTTTCGCTCTGCTTTTGCCAACCGAGCCGGTATCCACGAGGTTGCGCTGCACGCCGATGGGCAGAAGGTGTTCCGACGGCTTGTCGATGAGCCAGGTTTTTCCGGCGCTTTGCCCACCGTGTGCAGCGATCGGCTTTCATCGCGCAGCTACGTCGCGTACCTGCGTCCTGAGCGTGGAATCGAGGTCTTTTCGTTTGATTCCAAAGAATCCAAGACGGTTTTTGAGACAGCGTTGGTCTCGGCAGAAGGCGATCGCATTGCCCACGCAGGACCGTCGTGTGCTGTCAGTGAAAGAGGCGTGATCGTTTTGTTTGGGTTAAGTGATGGACCGTGGGACACGGCGCGGTCGCCGCAGCTCAAAGCGTTGGTTTTCGTCGAGCAGCGCAAGGAAAACCGGGAGCTTGTCCGCAAGGAAATCGGGCAGCCAGGCTTGCTGATGATGTATCCGCAGCTTCTGCCGTCTCTGGATGGACCCTTGGGGCCACTTCAAGTGGCGTTTCTGGCTGGGCATCGTGACGGCGATTCCGACGCGACGCTGCGGCTTCTGACACTTTCTTCCGATCTGTCCGTCGAAGCGCCGCCCAAGGTGGAGGTTGTCCGTCGGGGGCTCAGGCTCACGTCGGGACGGGAAGCTCGAAGCTGGCCGGGTGATTATTTGGGGATTGCGCGCAGCGATGACACGACGATCGTGGGTTACATCGATAACGACGGACGTCGCCGCGCGCGGTTGGCGTTTTTTCGGTAGCCCTACAAAGACGGTAGACCAGACAGTGCCATCGCCAGCTCTTCTTCGCTGTACGACAGGTCCTTGAGCTTGCCAGCGAAAAAGTCCATGTAGGCCTGCATGTCAAAGTGGCCGTGGCCACAGAGGTTCACGAGGATTGCCCTCGACACGCCTTCCTCTTTGCAGCGCATCGCTTCGTCGATGGCACCGCGGACGGCGTGATTGGCTTCGGGGGCGGGCAAGATTCCCTCGGCTCGCGCAAACTGGACTCCGGCCTCGAAACACTTCACTTGGTGATAAGCGCGCGACTCGATAAGACCGAGCTCGGCGATGTGACTCACCATCGGTGCCATGCCGTGATAGCGCAGTCCGCCAGCATGGAATCCCGGCGGCGTAAACGTCGAGCCAAGGGTGTGCATCTTGACCAGCGGCGTCAGGTGACCGGTGTCGCCGAAGTCATAGGCATATTTCCCTCGGGTCAGCGATGGACAGGCCGCGGGCTCGACGGCGATCACCCGCACTTTGCGTCCGCCGCGGAGCTGCACACCAAGAAACGGGAACACAAGCCCCGCGAAGTTCGAGCCACCGCCGGTACAGCCGACGAGAATGTCGGGATAATCGTCGGCCATTTCGAGCTGCAAAAGCGCCTCTTGTCCGACGATGGTTTGATGCAGAAGGACGTGGTTTAGCACCGACCCGAGCGCGTACTTGGTGTCCGCCCGCTGCGCGGCGATCTCGACCGCTTCCGAGATCGCAATCCCGAGGCTGCCCGGGTGATTCGGGTTTTCCGCCAGGATCGTCCGTCCCGCCTGGGTTTCCACCGACGGAGAAGCAATGCAGCGCGCTCCGTATGTCTCCATCAGCGCTCGTCGATACGGCTTCTGGTCGTACGACACCTTGACCATGAAGACCTGTACCTCGATGCCGAACAGCGATCCGGCAAAGGCCAGCGACGATCCCCACTGCCCAGCCCCCGTCTCGGTGGCGAGCTTTTTTACCCCAGCTTGCTGGTTGTAGAAGGCCTGTGCGACGGCGGTGTTGGGCTTGTGGCTACCCGACGGAGAAACCCCTTCGTATTTGTAGTAAATCCGAGCCGGGGTATCGAGCGCTTTTTCCAGCCGACGGGCTCGGTAAAGCGGCGATGGTCGCCACTGACGATAGACATCGCGAACTGGTTCGGGAATCTCAACCTCGCGGGCAGTCGAGACTTCTTGTTCGATGAGCGCCATCGGAAACAGCGGCTCAAGGTCAGCGGGCCCAATGGGCTGCATGGTGCCCGGGTGCAAGACGGGTGGCGGTGGCGTCGGCAGATCGGCGGCGAGGTTATACCAAGACTTGGGAATGCGCGTCTCGTCGAGCAGGTACTTGATCGGGGCGGTCATCTCAGTGCTCCTGGGTGTGCGGTGGACGATGGACTGCAAAACGACGCTAGGCCAATCTTCCGTCGGGAGTCTAATTTTTCCGTCACTGGCCTTGCGCTGGACTAAACCCGATTTTTCTTGTGGTCTAAAACCAAGCCACGGCACCCGCGGTGAGCGTGTCTTGGGTGTTCTTGCTGGTGTCTCGGGCCGACGAAAAACCTCCGCCGGTTGGGGCGGTGAAGAAGATGTCGGCGTCCGAGTGGTCGTGCCGGTATTCCAGCCGCAAAAGCAGACCGGGGACGCCGCCAAATTCCAGCGTGCTGGTGCCCGACGCCAGCCAGGTCATCGCCGTTGGCGCGAAGAAGATGGGATAGTTCGGCGAGGCCAGCGACGACGGCTTGCGTTCCCAGAACACGTCGCCACGCGCCGCCAGCTTGAGCCAGCGCACAATTCGCACACGCACATACGTGGCGCCAGCCAGCCACGACGCGGTGTTGTCTTGCTGGGGCTCGAAGCCGACGTTGGCTTGTAGGCTGAAGGCGAAGCGGTTGCCGAAATAGAACGTGGTCCACGCGTCGAACAGGTGGCGCCATGATCTCGTCGAGTCGAGCGGATTCCGTTCGACGCCAGTGAAGTACAGCACCGAAAACTGCAGCCGGTCCGGCCTGTTGAAATAGAGGTGGAAATAGAGCGATTTTTCGCCGTTGTTGTCGACGACAGAGTTCCAGCCGTTGACGACGCCGAGCGTCGCGCTCCACGCCGCGCTGAGCTGCTGCGTCAGACGGACGCCGGTGTGATAGAAGGGCAGGTTGAAAAACAGGTTCGAGCGCGAGTACGTCCAGTTGTCCTTGACGAGGAGTGATTCCGGGCCAATGGGCGACAAGAACACGCCGCCCTGGATGAGCAGTCCTCGCCCGAGTGGCACTTTGTAGCCGATGAGGGCTTGTTGGATATAGCGCCAGGTTGCAGCGTCGCTCGCTCCAATCACGCTCGTCGACAAATCGGCTCGCGAGGTGGGTTCCGCGAGGTAATACGTGTTTGGAGTGTGTCCAATTTGCAGCGCCAGCCGGGCGGTCACGCCGTACTTCTCGTACTGTGCGTCGATCGCGGCATTGGCGATGGTGAAGCTGTTGTGGCGGTTGTCGAAGCCGCGGTAGTTGGTGATTCCGCTCGGCGGGCGATTGAAGTTCCACTGATAAAACCCCTCGGCGTAGCCCGAGAGGGTGAGCTTGCCGAGACTGCTCTCGATGACGACCGGACCCGGACCATCCGCATCCAGCGCGGGTGCTGGTGGGCTGTTTGGGGTTGGCGCCGGACTTGGGGTCGGGGCGGGACTTGGGCTGGCTGGTGCTGCGGTTTCGTTGCCAGCTGAGGCGGGTGGGTCGGCGAAAGCGAGGCCAGAGCCAAGCATAAACACCGTCGACAGCACGGCAATCATGCGAGCGGATGTCATAGTTTCTCCAGTCGGTGCAGGATGCGACGGACCCCTTCGGCCAGGTCTTCAGGTTGGGAAAGCAGACTCACGACCAGGTAGGCTTCGTCGGAAAAATCGAAAAAATAGCCAGGGTGAACGATCATGTGATCGTCGGTGAGTAAGCGGAGAAGCAGCTCTTCCTCGGGGATCAGTCGCGGCACTTTCAGCACTGCGTACCAACCACCTTCGACGGGAAGCACCGAAACAGCGGAGTCAGACGCGGCGGTCTGTAGCACCTGCAGACTTTGCAAGGTCCGCGACGCAATGGCGGTGAAAAGCTGGCGACGATGCGAAAGCAGCTCGGCGGCGGCGAGCTGAATCGGTGTTCCGACGGAAAGAAACGTGTCAGCGATCAGCTCCAGTCGGTCTTGCGCTTGCGTTCGCAACGGCTCGGGTCCAGCGACGACAATCCAGCCGAGCTTGAGCTGCGGCAGACCGAGTACCTTCGAAAAGCCCGACAGCACAAAGCGCAGCGTCGGGATTTTGGCGAGCGGCGGCGGCAGGGTCAACAGCGAGTGAAGGACCGGGCCTTCCTGCGGACACGGATCAGAAAAGGCGTAATCGGAAAACACCTCGTCGACGATCAGCGCCAGATTGTGAGCAGAACACAGGGTCAATAAGCCATGCGCTTCTGCTTGCCGCAGGTAGTTTCCAGTCGGATTGTTTGGATTGACTACAACAGCGGCGCGACTCTTTGCCGACACTTGCGATTTCAGCTCGGGCAGGCTGAGGTGAAAGCGGCCATCGAAGCGGAGCGGATAGGGGACGATTTCGACGCTGGTCAGCTGGCCGAGGAGCGGCAAGAGCGGATAGCTCGGCTCGGGAAAGAGCACCTCGTCGCCCGGATCGGCAAGAAGCTGGAACAGCCACGAGTAGGCCTCGCTGGTGCTGGCACACAAGACAATGTGGTCTGGATCGACGGAGACACCGCGCTCGCGATAGGAATCCGCAATTGCTCGACGGGCACACTCTGCACCTTGCGGGGACGGCTCGTAGCGCAGTGCGCGCTCCGACGAAAGCGGCGCAAGAAGCGAATCGGGATACAGCGCGGGCAGCGCTTTGGTCGGGTTTGACACCGTCAGATCGAGGAGCGGGATGCCTTGTGTCCGAAGCTCTCGCTGAAGCTGCGTGAAGCGGTTGGGTGGCCTTTCCCACGGCAGCCGCGACGAAAAATGGAGTCGCACATGCTGGTATTACCACGCCCTCGCCTCGCCGCCGCGGGCTTTTTCTTGGCCGGGACGGGGCTTCGTGATACGGCAATGCCTTATGGGTACAAAGCCACTGCTTCCGCCGGGACTTCGGCATGTGGCAATCATCATGGATGGCAATGGA
>CAYTGC010000276.1:0-6550 GCA_964437195.1 uncultured Myxococcales bacterium
CGCAAGGGCCTTCCCGTTACAACGCGGGCACTAAGGGTACGGATCGAGAAAATACGCCGTGTTCAGGTGCGTTGCCGTCGCATAAGGTGCGCAAACTTGCAGTGGAGGAGTCATTTGGACAGAGGTAGTCCGCATCTTTCGGCTCGGACCGCGAAGAGTCTAGTGTAAAATCTCCGCTGTTGTCGCCGACTGAGGCACGGTTCAGGCGCTCACTTCCCTGGCTATGGCACCAAAACCACGTTTGTTCTTCCTATCCACGGTCAGCCGATCCTGGTGGGACACCACAGCGAGCGCCGGGCGCGTCGGGATGCGGAGCGAATCGAGCGAGGGATGCGAGTCTCTGTCGAGAAGCAAAAGAAGGCGGAAGAGTCGGCCCGTCTGGCCGAAGTCAATCAGCGCCGAGCGGAGACAGATCGCCCCATCGACTATTGGGTGCGGCAGCTCAAAGACATCGAGGCGCGCATCCGGCAGTCGGAAAGGGATCGGGTGCGGCCACACTTCGCCGAGCCCGAAAAGGAGCGCATTCGGCAGCAGCTCGGACTTCTGCGCGCCGACCAGCGTGGGCTTGAGGCCAAGATCGAAGCGCTCGGCGGAGTCAAGTGCGACGCGAAAAACATCGCCGAAGGGGCTGAAGTTCTGTATCGCGGAAAATGGTATCCAGTGATCAGCACAAACCCGAAGACTGTGACCGTCGGGCGCTGGATAAGTGAAAACCTGTCGTCGAAGTATCAGCTTCCCTACGAGGGACGCCTAATCCATTTATGACTTAACTCCTAATCGCCCACATGTGGGATGGAAGGAGCAGTCATGAGGAGTGCGAAAGGGGTCCACGTAGGAGTCGGAAACAGATACTCCCAGGGACATTACAAGGGACTCCGGGTGGTCAGTCCTGATGGCAGATGTCCGCACCTCGATCGGTCCTTGGATCCCGCCCCGATTCGGGCCGAGCAGATGCAAGCAGATGACACCCCCCACCTAGTGGAGGTAGAATGACTCCACTAGCTAGCTAGGAGGAAGCATGTCCACGACGAGTTCCTACGGTTTGATCAACGTTCGGAGTTGGGCGAGCGTCAGAGCTGTCGGAGAGCGTCTTGATGGCTGGATCTTCCGCGGGCAAGCCAATGCCGATTGGGGGCTAAAGCCCTCACTTGAGCGGGCCGTTGAGCAAGCTTCTGCAATTGATACTTCTCTCGCCAAGATCCTAGACCGAACTGCACTGGAAAAAGTAGTGCTGTCTCGCTTTGAAGAGAATGCTCACCACTATGTGTCAAGGCTACCAAGCTCACGCCTGGAGTGGATGTCACTGATTCAACATTATTCAGGACCGACTAGACTTTTAGACTTCACTCGCTCCTTCTATGTTGCTGCATTTTTTGCCATGCAGAATTACCATTCAGCCAGGAGTTCCGCCCTATGGGCCGTAAACGAGCGCCTGCTGTTGTCCCTTTACACATCATTCCTCCAAGACTCCAGGCAGCGTAAGAGCGCCAATCAATTTGACATGAGAACTCAATGCAACAAAATATTTGAATCGATGATAACAAGAACAAAGCCTGCCGCGATGGTTCTCCCGGTTACGCCCGAACGAACAAATGAGAGAATTGCAATTCAGCAAGGTTTATTTCTTTGTCCCATGAGTCTAAGCCGTTCGTTTGAAGATAATCTATTTGATCCCTTTGATTGTTCAAGGAAAGAAACTCTCATATCAAGCAAAGATCAGGCGTTATTGAAAGAATTTCTTAATTTCGGCCTAATTATTAAGATATGCATCCCTACCTTCCTTAGAAGTGAAATACTATTAGATTTGTCGAGAATGAATATTACCACGTCAACTCTATTTCCGGGCTTAGAGGGCTTTTCCCGATCATTGCACTATCTGCTTGAGCAACCGTTAAGTCCGGAATTCCATGCCAAAATAGGAAAACGTATAATGCGCAAAAAAAAGCCACGCATCAAGAATGAGCGTGGCGATCAATAATAGTCATGCGCGATTTATTAGCTCATGGTGAGCCATCCTTTCTGGTTACAATAGGTTTTTCTTACATTTTTTTCGTTATGTGAAGGGCATCGTTATCTCCTCTGCCTTTTGGTCCTTCTGATATCCGCTACGACATCGGCGCGGACATGCCACATGCTTGTCTGTGGTCTGTACGCCCGAGTTCTTCGCGTTCCATTAGAAGGGGGCACCCAAAAATACACTTTATAAAAGCATATATTTTGGGGCCGCCGGGGCATGAGCTATTGCTCCCCGCCCCACGGCCCGTCATTCGGGTCTGGACACATCGTGCGCTTCCTCCAAAGTGTTTGTCTCGTCGCGGGTTTTGATGCTTGCGTGGGCTGGTCGATAGATCCTCCTTCTGCATGTGGTCAGTGCCTTCTGAGCCGCCGATCGCTGCCTGCATAATGCGCCTCCAACGAGGGCTTCTGGTCATCCGATTGGGCGACTCACCATTGTGTATCCTTGCAGCGTGGCTGACCATGTCGCTAGTTTTAGGTGAAGCGTCCGGCGTGTCAAGGCCGAACCAGCCGCCGCAGTATCCGATCGCAGCGTGGGTGTACCGTCGGAAGCAACATGGAACATCCGTGGCTCTCTCTGCGTCGGACCTGGGAATGGCTGGCATGTAACCGGGGCGACCCTGGCTGTGCGATTGGCATTCGTGGTACAAGGAGTGCCGCTGGCAGGCTCCATGAGTGTAGCCACCGTGCAGCAGGGATGGAATGTGTCAACGATGAGCCAAGCCGTTGAGTTGTCTCCGGTGAGAAGCAAACTAAGCTGTCATCGCGCGCCGACGACAGCCTCAGCAAGTGTCTGCTTCCCCGCTTGCATTGTCTGCAAGACGCCATTATGAGGCGAAGAAGACACGGAGCGGTACTGGATCACCACTGCTTGGTCATCGAGTGCGCCGTCACGCGGCAGATGCTCAATCGGCCTTTCGTCCGCGGAAACGAGCGTTGTTTCCCCGCGCCCTCACCGTCCCAATATCCAGCATCAAGGACGAGTAGATCGTCGCCGTTACCGACGACCAACTCGCTTTATCTGCAGTTCCTTCGCGAAAGCGTAGAGATCGACGATCCGAACCGTCGGCGTCTTGTCGTTGCGGGCGCCGTGCTCAATGACTCCGAGGTCTTCCGCGAGCATGCGCAGCGTCTCCTCGGGATGCTTGTCGCCTTGCGCTTCGAGCTGCTGAAGGAATGCGGCCCGGTTTTGGTAGGCGTCAAAGCCCTTGAGCCAGCCGATTCGCTTCCTCGCTTCATCTGTACACTCCGCCTTCAGATCCGCCAGGCGATGGTCTGACACGGTAGGCATCGCCGCTCGCAGCGCCAGCGGATCGAGGAGCACCTTGAGCTCACCCTTTTTGCCGCCGCGACGACGTTCCTTGATGCCTTGGTCGAGCAGCCACAGCAGCGCGCGCGGGAACATCCGCTCCCGACCGTCATGGAGGCGATTCTCGACCCAGCTGACGGTACGGGTCTGGCTATCGCCCTCACCCATGCGATCGCCCCACAGCACGTCCAGCACGGGCTTCCAGACCTCCGGCGGCTCGTCGTCTAAGCGCTCCAGGTTGATTCGTCCATCGAGCCACGTCTTAAACGTCGGCGAGGCCGAGGCAATGGCCCGAATCGCCAAGCGCCAGATGTCGGGCGGTCGCCACTCCAAGGTCACGGTGCGGGTCTGATACTTCGCGGCTTCCTCCAGGCCGAGCCGACGAAACAGGTCCTCGCGCAGAAAGATCTTCGCGCCCAGCCAGCGCCGGCTCAGCCAGGACGCCTGCATGCGATCAAACAGCCCCCGAAGCAGCTCCAGCCGCTTGCTGAGCGCTGACTTGGACTCGCCGAGCAGCAGGTCAAGGTCGTCAAAGAGCAGGACCAGGCTCTTGCCTTGCTGTTCGCACACCCGATCAATGGCCGGCCAGAGGTCATCGAGGACCAGCGGCTTGCTCATCAGCTTGGTTGCGGCCCCTTGCACCTCGGCGCTGCTACTGGCATGGACCAGCTGCTCGACCTGGGTACGCAGCGGCTTGGCCAAGCTGGGCGTCTGGGCAGTGAGGAAGCCGGCCAGCTCAGCCCGATTCCCATCAAACAGTTGGTGAAGCGCTCGCCCCAGGGCCAGGGCAGACCAGACCTGACTCCAGCTCTCGCCTTTTTTCTCGAACTCCCGCAGCAGCTCTTGGGTAATCGGCGGCTGGCTGTGCCGGCCATGATGGGGATTGCTAAAGCCATCGACGAAGCGAATGTCCCGCAGGGCCTTGACCCCGCTGCGCCGAGTCAGCAGCTCGAGCTGCTCTAGGCACATGCGGCGAAGAAAGCTCTTGCCTGTGCCCTTTGCGCCAAGCACCAAGCAGGTGTCATGGCGCACAAACTGCTGCAGCTGCGGCGTGCTCGTATACAGCTCGTAGAGCTTGTTGGGATCTCCTTCATCCTCGGCCTGGGGGACTGGAATCACCGCTTCCTTCAGGACCTCCCCCAGCCAGCTCGGACCGGGGATGCTCGGCTGGCTTGGCATCGGCAAGAGACGCTCGGTCAGCTCCTGATAGCCATCACTGGCACCAACCAGCAAGGTGCCATCGTTCTCGACAATGCGCGGCGAATAGTGGACCCGGATCGGCGCGACATCGGGGGGCAGCTCTTCGGGCCGTGTCTCCATCGCGACCATCAGCTTCGCCCGCGCCTCATAGACCACAGCCGGCAGCTCACTCATGATCCGTGCTTGTGCCTCCACACCTGCGGGGAGCATGCCCGCCACAAAGTGACACAGGCGTGGTCGCCCTATCGCCAGGCGGCTCCGCTCCAGGGCCTCGATGGCCGGAGCCAGGGACGCAAACACGCTCGGCGTAGGAGAGGCAAAGATGACCACCTCGTCACAGAGATCGAGCACGGCCATTGCGGACTCATCGCAGTATCCCGAGCGCGCATCGACCAGCACGAGGTCTGCCGAGGTAGCGAGCATGGCAACCCGAACCAGCCGCCGCAGGGTCGGTCCCCGGTACAGAGCGGCCGGTGACAGCGGTCCGAGCAAGCTGCGGACAAACGGCGCGTCCGCATACGCCGGTCCCAGCACCTCCGCTCGAATGCCGCGCTCCTTGGCGGGACGCAGTGCTTTCTCAATCTCTCGCTTCAGATCTGCGTCAGAGACTTGCGGGTCAGCCGCCTGGCTCACCAGATCCTCAAAGCGCGGTCGCGCGCCTTCGGGCTCGGACTCGGCCAAGCTGGCGACCAGTCCCGGTGAGTCCAAGTCGAGATCCAGCGCCAGCACCTTGGCATTTCGCCTGCCCAAGAGGGCTGCCACATGGGCCAGCGCGGTGGTTCGACCCACGCCGCCCTTGACTCCCCAGAACGCCACCACCTTGCAGGAAAATCCCCGATCGTCCGGCGGCACGCTCTTCTGCGGCTCCAGCAGCAGCGCATCGGCCCAATTGGGAGTGCCTAACCAGGGAACGCGCTGTCTCTCCTTCTCGTCCTCTCCATCGAGCTCTGAAGGAGCACGCAGGGTCATCAGCGCTGGTGGCAGCTTGATCCCCGCCCGAGCCAGGACAGTGCGCACATCCTTCCTTCGCTGCTCCAGTTCCGGCTGCGCGGTCCACTTGTCGCTCACCACCCGTACGAGCAACAGCCCTGCATGATCACGCTTTACCTCCACGGAGTCCGCTGCTCGGGTGACAAAATCCGCCGACAAAAGTCGTCTTATCTCTGCCGGGCTGCCTTCTCTCACTGGGTCTGACAGGCTAGAAATACGCTCAACACGCGGCTGCGTTTGACTCATGACGGAAGAACCTCGCTGACACAAAGACACAGCGTCTTCGCATATTCAACAAACTGAATCGCATCAAACTGGGCAGGGCGCTGTTTGCCGTAGCGGTGCTCGTAGCGATCAGCCTGATCGAGCGCGGCTAGGGCTGCTTGAAAAGCAGCGCCGCGCGGGATCAACGACTGGCAGCGGGGCGTCACATGTTCCCACAGTCGCTGAATGGCATGGCCCGCCTTACCCCGGAAGCAGTTCTCCCAAATCTTGAGCGGCAGCTCTTTGTCTTCATCGGCGTTATAGCCAAAGAGCAGCAGCGCTTTTAACGCGCACTCGCTTGCCAGAAGAGCGCACGCCACGGCCCCATCACAAGAGCGCACCTTCGGGACCGAGAGAAGTGACTCTGCTTCCCGCACCCGACGCCGTGCCGTGTCCAAGAAAGTCTGACGGTAGTAGCCAGCCATTTGAATCTCGATCTAGGAGCCCAAGTTGTAAGCGATTCCCGGCTGTCGTCAAACTCCAAACGTCGGGTACGACGGCCACGAACGGGAACAATGTATAGCTCACGGAGATCTTCCGCACAGATCGGCGACAATCTAGTGTACCACATCTGCCGCTGTCGGCGGCAAAGCCATGGTTCAAAGCACTAATGGTGTGCCAGCCCATTGATGGCCATCACGGGGCGACGGTTCGCGGCTCCACTGCCGTCTCTGGACGCCGACCCAAGTTCCCCAGCCTGTACTACTGGCGAAAATGGATCCCTTCGTCCGCTCCCAACACCCAATTCCTGATCCCAACAATTTCCCTACC
>CAYTGC010000277.1:0-2255 GCA_964437195.1 uncultured Myxococcales bacterium
AACGCCGACGACCAAGCTTGAATTTTTTCTGCGATGTGATAGGCGGCGTGCGGTCTTTTTGTGGAGTTTTCCTAAGCCATTTCGCAGTGCTCGGTTCAACACATGTTTGGGATGGACGCACCAGGCCGCTCGGGTCACGGACGGAGACAAGCTGTGCCATCATACGCACAGCCGTCGGTTGAGCGATAAGAGTTCCCTGCGTGCGCTAGCAAGGACTTTGTCCGCGAAGCTCTGCTCGCTGTCATCGACCTCATCATCGAGCGATGGTACTCCGCCGAGCAGCAGCCCGAACGCATTGATGCGCTGACTCATCACGCGGACCGCCTTCTCGTCGCGAGTACCCCCAAAGGTTGGGTATGCGTAGCGGATCGGCTGGCCTGTCCGCGCCGCCCACGAACCGACACGGCGAATGCGGCCGTTGCGCTGTAGCGTGCGCACTGGGCTGGGGTCGAGCTCATAGTGGATCAGATGTCTGCAGCAGCGGTGAAGGTCAACTCCCTCGCTGAGACGGTCGGTCGCGACCAAGACATCGGGCCCAAACGGGCTATTGAATAGCGCAAGTACGATGTCAGGCTCGCCGGTGTACAGCGTCTGAGGGGCCTCGTTCCGGGTATCGTGGTGCCATGCTCCCATGACCCGCAGTCCATCGTCCAGGCGGCCAGGAAAGTGCGAGGCCCCGCCCCCCAAAGTCCGCTGGTGTTTCGCGATTCTCCTCATCAGAACGCTCGTCGACTTGGACTGTCTGTCGAGCAGGGAGTCGATCAGCATCTTCGCCGACTCGAAGATAGTCGGCACGCCGCGGGCCCTGCTGCGCGGCCTTCTCATCTTGAGCTGGTCGGCAAGTGCCTGCGCTGTACTCGCTGGTTCGCTTAGCCAACTACCGATCTGCCATCGCAGGCCTGGCGTACAGAGCCAGTCGATAATCGGGGCCTGCTCGCTACTGCGCTCTTCGTTGGGTAACAACAGCTTCCAGGCCGCCCGCCACACGGTTTCTGGCGGCCCCGTCGGAGAAAGTCTTTCTACCTTCAATGATCGCTCCAGCGTGCCAAGCAGCTCGCTCGCTGTCGCGCGGTGGTGGCAGAACACGAGTACCTTCTCTCCAGCATCCAGCAGCGGCCGGATCGCCTCACCAACTGCAGCGATCTTCGGATGCGGTTTGGTGCGACGGGCGCTCAGCGACTTTTTCGCCTCGTTTATGTGTTGCCGGACTGCATGATCGGCATCGGCTGTGGATCGCGCTTCTGCTCGACCGAGCTCGCTAGCGAGATGCTGCCAGCCGATGTGGAAGCGCGGATCATTGCGGCGCTCTCCCTTACGCTCTGGCGTGAGTTGGAGCAGACGATCTATTCTTAGTAAGAGTTGGATCTCTTCGGATGACGCGGGAGCTGCTGCGATGTCCCATCGTTCAGTGCCCACTGCACCAAAGTGCTTTCGCTCCCCCACCGACAGATCGTCGATCGCATGGCGGATTAGGTAGGGCTGAAGCTCCTCAATGGCAGTTGTCGCGCTACCCACCAGACGTTTCGCTTCTGCATCGAAATCGTGACCCTCGCCCAGGGTGTAGAGTCGCTTCAGCTCGCTCGCGTATCGGCTGACTGCCTCAAGCTTGCTCCCTCCGACGAAACGCAGGAGTTGGACTAGCTCGGCGAGCCGGATGCTGAACGGCGTTGCCGTGAGAATCAGCTTTCGCTTCGCGAACTGACCAAGGGCGCGAAGTGCATCATTGAACGAACTGCCATCGCCCTTCGCCCGGTGTGCCTCGTCGATGATCATCAGGTCGCACGCGGTGCGCTGCTCGTTTTTGCCATGGCTCTTCACCAGGGAGTGGTGCGTCGCGACCTGGATCCGACCCGCGTTCAGCTTCCCGACATCGCCCTGTTTGATACGGTCGCTGCGCGCGCCGATCTGCGCGAGCATTGGCAGATGACGCTCAAGCTCTGCAGCCCATCGGCGACGCAGGACATCGTTCGGCGCATAGATGCGGACGCGCAGATCTTGGCTGGCGACGACCCAAGCTACGAGCGCACCCACAGTCGTCTTGCCGAGTCCCACGTCATCGGCCAGGAGCACGCCGCGACCGTCTACGAGGCGGGTGAGAATCTCCTTAACCGTCTTGAACTGCCTGGCCAGCGGATCGAGTTGGAGACCACCGGTCTGACGTTC
Source organism: uncultured Myxococcales bacterium (assembly GCA_964437195.1). Classification (GTDB taxonomy): domain Bacteria; phylum Myxococcota_A; class Polyangia; order Palsa-1104; family JAEUJZ01; genus JAEUKA01. Next base: position 2,164 of record CAYTGC010000277.1, read on the forward strand.
GAGATAGCGTTCAGGACTATCGAGGAAGCGCCACCTGCGAGCATCGAGCTGAAAGTCGTCCATCATACCTCCTCCTCAAGGCGCCAGCCCAG
>CAYTGC010000277.1:2355-6539 GCA_964437195.1 uncultured Myxococcales bacterium
CAGGTGGCTTGAACGACTCGGCGATCTCTTCAAGGTCGGTCCATGAGGACGCGAAGACGACGCCGAGCTCGAAGTTGCGCGGTGGGAACTTCCCGGCACCCCAGGCTGACAGACTCCAGTTTGCCGACGTTACCAGCAGATGCCGCCGCCGTCGCCGGCATCGGAGCAAATAGAGCTTGGCGTGGCTCCAGCGAGGATCGGCGTCGCGATGCAGCTCTGAAAAGCGTGCTGAGTTGGGTATGCACTCGACCTGTACTCCGCTAGCCTTTAGCGTCTTGCATGCTGTGTTAGAGAGAGTCCAACCCGAGCCGTTCGCCCATCGGTGCTTTGTCGAGATCCACTTGAGATGGATCTTGCCGGACACGATCCCAACGTCTCTGCTCCAAGCCGAGAGCGTTCGCTCATTCCACTCGCCGATGCTAGGTGCCAGCACATGGACCTCGGATGGCTCGAACTGCTGAAGTTGGTAGGCAGCATTCTTGCGACCAGGAATACTCGCGACGAACGTGACATCGGCCGGGCAGTCGACGCGGCCCAGCAGAGAGACGAGACGAGTGACCCGCACCATCGCCTCGTCACCTGCGTAGTCTCCGAGAGCATTGAGGAACGGCACCAACTGTCCCCATGTTCGTTGACTGGCCTCGCTGTTGGCCTGGCCAAGCCGCAGCGACACCTTCCAGCCCGCTTGCAGTTGCTCCTTGAACGCGGACGTTGTTAGGTTCGTAGACGAGACATGCAGCTCCAGGTACTCCTCGTCATCGAGCTTCCAGTGAAAGGCCCAGAGTTTCGCGTGCTGAACTGCGCCCAGCCTCGCGCTGACCGTGAAATGGCTGACGTAGCGCCACAGCCATGGGTATAGCGGTTCCCGCGTCTGTCGGCTTGGGGATGTGATGACCGTGAGTCGGCCGTGCAATGCCTCCAATGCCGTGCCTAGCTCCCCAAAGAACAGCATGCGCTCTTGCGGTTCCGCGGTGAGTGCGCGGCTCGCGTTCACAAGCGAGGGTAGCAGGTGCTCAACCAGGAGGCCCGCGTCGGGCTGATCGTAGCTGGTCATCCACGCTTCGCAGAGTCGGGCACCTGGTGGAGGCGCGGGGAGGACGTCCTTCCAATTGGGCGCACTCACGGTGTGTTGCTTTCCTCGTCATCTGTTTCTTGCTGTTCTAGTGCGTCGATAGCGTTGTTCATGTTGGCGATCCCGCACTGCGCAGCGAGGAGGCAAAGCGAGCGCAATCGAAAGCGATAGTCGCTTGCGGCGATCCCGGTGTCGGCCACAAGGGGAATGATCGTGTCGGCCTGTTCGCGGAACCAGCGTCGACCACCACCGTGTTCGTAATGATGGCGCGCCAGAGCACGTAATTGTTCGCTCGGCGTCTTCGCACCGCGCATCGCCTCGGCGAGTTGAGTGGCAACCTGCTCATGCGGAAAGGTGCTGCGAGAGGGGGTCTTCAGCCATGCGTTGCCAGCGTCCCGAAGCTGGCTAAACCTTGCCTGCAAATCGGCGGAGCTCGCCAGCTTCCTAACGGAGGGTGCTTGCCTGTTGTCATCGTGGTTGACTTCTCTCCAGAGCGCACGCATTGCGAGCATCGCAGCATCGGCGAATCGCGTGAACGCAGGAAGTGAGGCAAGCGACACTGGCGCGATCTTCTTCGCCAACATACTGGAGTTGGCGAGTGCCTCACACAGCTCAGCGTGCATCTTTGCCGTCTTCGCTCCAGCTAGCACTTCAGCGGTCATCCGACGAATCGAATCGGCAGCGAACAGGGAGGGCGCAAGCAGGTCGCACTCCTTCTTGGGGAGTAGCGCTCGGACGGCGTGGTCGGGAGTCGGGAGGAAGCCGCCGATGGTCTTCCATTCGGCCTGCCAACCGATCTCCAGCCAGTAGCGCGCTTCCTTGCCGATCCAGTGGCTCCATTTCGTGCCGTTCTCGAAGCGCTGCTGCTTGAGCTGTGCAGTTTGCGGGAGGGTCTCATTGACGAGGTTAGCGAGTTGGTGTGCGGTGTTGGCAAGTGTCCAGCCATCGCCCGTCGTCAGCCCTGGGACGCTGCGGAACACCACTCGGTATGCGCCGTACATTCCGACTTGCCGGTAGCGACGGAACTGATCTGCACTCATCTCAAAGTTTGGCGACAATTGGCCGTCTTCGGTCGCCGTGATCCAACGGGCTACGCTGCGTCGCCCGCGAAGCTGCCCAGTCGTCTGCCCAGCGACTAGCGTTCGCGCGACCCATAGAAGCTCGAGGGGGCGAAGCCACGCATAGCGTTCGCGCTGGCCTTCACGTCGAGACAGATCTATGCCTCCAGCGTTTCGCCATGTGACGTGTGACCACTTGAGACACCATGAGAGGATGGATATCCACCTCGCATCGGAGGTGCTATTGCTCAGGCCGGGGGCCAGAAGCTCCGCGAAGTAGTCTGCACCTGCGCGAAGTCCAAGCGCATCGCCGCGTCGAACGGTCACCGGGTCCCACGGGGCCGTAAAATACCAACCACCCTGCTCAGTCATCCGTTTTGGCGCTCCGTACGATGTCGCTGGCTGGGCTCCTGTTTATGACGACTGGCCATGAAAAAGCCATGTGGCCATCAGGCAACTACAGCACACCAAGTCTTGAAACTCGCGGTGCCTGAGTTCGTAAAAACAACCCGTCATTGCGGCGAACAGTAGCAGCGGAATACTGAAAGTGTCCGAAGATTGGAAGCCCGGCTGCCCTTGGATGGGGGGGCCGGTCGGTCGGATGAAGGTTCGGTTGTAGGGCTGTGCGTCGTGCGGTGGTACTTGGATAGGTCGGGATGGTGCGACCTCGGTCCAGCCAGCACTCCGATCGGTCAGCGAACCTCGGGGCATTGCCATTGCCCAGCGTGCGATGAGCAAGTGCAGACATAGTCGTCGAATTCTCCGTCGGTGCAGCTCTGGGTTGCCCTGTCACTGTGGCAAGTCGTGCCTTGAACAGTCCAGCACAACGGAAGTGGCACCGGAATCTTGATGTCTGGCGAGGCGGAGCACGTCGCTATTTCAATTGCGAAGTATCTGGTGTGGACGCCGACATCGTAGCCTTCTCCACAGTCACCATATTGTCGCCAGCCGACCTCAACGGTGCGGGTTGAGTCTGCGTAATACGTGATGACGACGCTTTGATTGGCACCCGGTGCGGGAAGCGCTTGCGCAGGGCCGGGGGTCAGCATCGTTGCGCAGCCGAGCAGCGCGGCAAGAATCACTTCATGAAATCGCTTGCTGGTCATCACGAGTTCCCTTTCGTTCGGTCGAGTATCGATGCGAGACGTCGTCTCACAATGAGACGGCTACGCCTGCGGATCGCAGATGAGCATCGGGGGACCTACTGGTCAAGCGGAATGCGTCGCGTTGAGCAGCCACTCACCCCGCCGTGATGCGAGCAACAACCGCGGTGCGAGCCACCGCAAGAGCACGTAGGCGATTCCGTTCCATCGTTGCACATGAGCGCCTGATAGACTTCGTACCGTCTCGCGGGGGGCTTGGGCTTGCGCTTCTCCGTCCTCCTGGGGGGACGTGGTGCAGGCTCCTGCTGACGAGCGACCGGAGATGCGGAACTGACAGGAGGCTCTCTTGCGTCAATCGGCAGTGGCGGTATGGCGCTGGAATCCGGTGGTGCAGCCAGGGACGCCGCTGCGTGCGTAGGCGCAGACTCCACATCGGGTGGGAGGAGTTGCGAATCGAGGATTGAGACTGTGTTCGACTCCGCGCCAGCACTCTGTTCGACCGGGCGCGGAACTGTGGATTGTTGCGCAGCTTGCCAGGCTTTGCGCTCTTCCTCTGCCTGCTGTCTCTGGGCTTCTTCCCAACGGAGCCGTGCCGCCCGCTCCTGCTGCGTGGCTTCCCACTGTCGTTGGGCCGCTTCGGCCTGCTGTCGTTGGGCCGCTTCGGCCTGCTGCTGTTGTCGCTGCACTGCCAGCCAGTGCGCCCGATCCTTGGCCCACTGCTGTTCTGCGGCTCGCTGCTGCTGCTGTCTCTGCTCCTCCCGCTCTTGCTCTTGTACGCTCTGCGCGACCTGAGTGGCAATCCCTCCGAAGTACGGAATGGGAACGCAGGCTGCGGTGAGCATCGTCAGGACAGTCCAGCGCTTCATGGCTCGGCCTTTCTGGAGGAGCTGGGACTACGTCATCCCGCCGCTTTGCGCAGCGCTTCCCACAGATGGGAGAAGTTGAGGAGGA
>CAYTGC010000278.1:0-6516 GCA_964437195.1 uncultured Myxococcales bacterium
ACCGGAATCGGTGCCATGGACGTGACGCAACAGATCAACGGTATCGGGCATTGCGCTTGTCCAGGTCTTGCCATCGTAGCGCCACACCACACCATGCGGAGAAGGACCGGAGATCGAGTACGGCGCGCCCCCAGCGACCCAGACATCGCTCTTGGATCGCGCCCACACCGAATAGAAACTGTCTTTCGTGCTGATCGATTGAGACGACACCGTCTGTCCGTCAAAGTGCAGCCGCGTTCCGTTTTCCCCAACGAACCACACATCTGTTCGATCGCTTCCGCCAATTCCCAAAAGCGTCTGTGTCGTGCCGGACGGAATGCGTGCCCAACTGGTCCCATCAAAGTGCAGAATGGTCCCTTGTTCTCCCGCCACAAACACGTCATCTGCCGCAGTCCCAAACACCGCGTAGAAATGCTGCGTGTATCCGGAAACAGAACGGAACAGCTTCCCATCAAAGTGGATAAGTGTTCCGCTCTCACCGACGAACCAATAGTCGTTTGCTCCACTTCCCCAGACTCCGCGCAACGTGTTTGCGGAAGGACTTGGCTGTGGCACCCAGAAGGTTCCGTTCCAGCGCAGAATCACGCCCGCAGCCCCCACGCTCCAGACATCGCTCGGACCGACCCCGTGAACCGCAATCAATGATTCGCCTCCGGGCAGCGGATTTTGCCAACAGAATCCCCCCGGACTGCATCGCTGTTTCGGCGCAAACGACGCCACGATGCGCGAGCCATCACGAATGCTCCTGATCGTGCAGGTGGCCGATGTTCCCACGCACGCACCGGACCATCCCGCAAAATACGATCCCGGATCTGCCGTTGCCTGTAGCGTCACCATCCGACCGGGCGGAACCTGCGCACGACACTGTGTCCCGCATGAAATTCCGGCTTCCGCTGCGCTGACCTGACCGGAACCAATGCTGCCTTTTTCTACTTCGATGATGCAGCTGGGTTCCGCAAGCGAAGTCAGGCTCACAGCGACAGTCTGTTCGCCCGCCTGCAGCGTCGATGTAGTCGAACCTTCCGCGATGCTACAACCATCGCGATTCAGTCCCTTGATGGCCACCGTCAAGCTTCCGGATGATTCCGCAGGCAGACGCAGCACAAACGACTCAAGCTGTCGACTCACCGGCTGTTCCCCATAGGGCAGGCTATTGACCGATGTGAGCACCGCCAGACTTACGATCTCTGGATTCAGTCCATCGACCGCTACGTTGACGAGCTGGGTGTTGTCAGAGCAGCTCCAAGGCAGCGCGAGCAGAAGCAGAATGCGAACGAACAAAAGGATCCTGCTTGTCATGACTTCCCCTCGGCGGAGCCCGCCGCAAAGGCGTTACGGCTGAAGCGTGATGACAGTGCGTGTATCGCGAAGTCCCAAACCCAGACCCAGACCCAATCCGGTTGCCACCAAAGCGACCCCGCCACCCACAAGTCCCCAAAACCACGGCTTCCGCCACGCCGGCTTGCGTCGTTCCCGTTCGATCTGTTCCTGCTTTTCCAGCAGCGCCGTCAGTTCCTGGATGTACCCGTTGGTCTCTGCGCGCAGCGATGTTTTTGGGTCCGCCACAAGGTAGCGCTGATAGTACCCAAGCGCGTCCCGAAGCTGCTGACCACGACGAAGCGACTGCGCAATGTTAAACAGAAAGATGGGCTGTGGATCGAGATCATGCGCAGCCCGCAGAGACTGGGCCGACTCTCGATAACGACCTGCGGCAAAGTGCTCGCTGGCCAGTTGCACTTGCGCGTCGACTCGATCTTCCAGACCTGGATCGGTCTTAGGTGACGCGGGTGGCGGTTCCTCATCGGGCGGACGGGAAACCACTTGCACCGTCGATACCGAGGTTCCCGGTGGCGATGATGGCGTTGCGGCATACAGAGAAGAAGCGCCAAGCTCCATCCCAAGTGCAAACACGCAAGCAGCGAGCCCCCATCGGCTGCGCAAAAGCAACAACATAGAAGTCCCAGCGTACCGCGTCCTTGTCCGCGCGGCTACAGGGTTGTGACCCCGCTAGCGAAATGCGCCATACGTCCGTTTTTTCGGTGACTCTGGCTGCGAGTTCGCGTCGCTGGTTTCTTTCGGCGGCTCGGCTTTGGGTTCCGGAATTTTGGGTATTTCTGCTACCGCTTTTCCCACGTTGGCATCTGCAGACTGCGGCTCTGTGGACTTGCTGGCCACGGCCTTTGGCGCATTTTTGTCGCGTTTCTTTTTCGCTGTGCCGCTCGCGGGCAGCGACGGCACGTTGGCTGCAGCCGCGATGTCCTTGCCCCCATCTTTGTCAGGGGCTGCCGCGGCGGGCCGGCTCTCTGTTTGCGCGTTCGCTGGTTGCAGAGACGGTTGCGCAGCGGCATGTACTTTCGGACTTACAACGGTGGGCGGCACAAAAGGTGGCTTCGTCGCGCGCGTGCGCACAACCACAAGCAGCCCAAGTGCCAGCACCGCGATACTGCCCGCAATCACAAGCCCGCGCCGTCCTCTGTGAGAGCCCACGACCGCGACTCGATCTGGATGTTCAAGACTTGCGGCCAGCTCTTGCATCGAGGGTCGCTGGTCCGGTTCTTTCGCGAGCATGCGATGCAGAACCTGCGCAACACCCAGCGGCACGCCTTGCGCTTTGCTCGCAATCGGCGGCGGCTCCATGATCATGTGCTTGCGCATCAGCGTCGCGCTGCTATCGGCGCGAAACGGCGGCTCTCCCGCAAGCAGTTCGTAGAACATCACACCGAGCGAATAGACATCGGCCTTGGCACTGATCTTGTCCCGGCCTTCGCACTGTTCAGGAGACATATAAATGGGCGTTCCAAGCACCAAGCCCACCGTCGTCTTCCGCCCCCCATCATCTTGAACAAACTTCGCAATTCCGAAGTCGAGAATCTTGACCCGCTCGCCAAATTCCACAAGTTCATCCCGAACCAAAAACAGATTTTCCGGCTTCAAATCACAGTGAACAATTCCGGCGGCGTGGGCTTCGGTAAGTGCAGAGGCGACCTGCCGAACCAGCGAGACCGCTTGCGGAATCGGAAGCCGCTTTTTTTCGGCAGAGAGTTTTTCCAGCCGATCGAACAGAGACTCACCTTGGAGAAACTCCATCACGATGTACGCCGCCCCATCGGGAGCGTCTTCGTAACCGTGGATGTTCACGAGTCCAGGGTGTTTGATCTGGCCGATCGCCTTGGCTTCATTTTGGAAGCGCAGAAAGGTCTTTCCGTCCTTGGCGATGTGGTTGTGAAGCAGCTTGATCGCGACGCGCTGACCGATTTGCCGATGCGTTGCCTCAAAGACCACGCCCATGCCACCAGCCCCGAGCTTGCGCACGATGCGGTACGCACCAAGGTCTTTCCCAATCAGTGCATCTGTCTCGGCTGCGTTCTCCATGTCGTGTGCGGCCTACGCTGCTTGGCGCGACTCGTTTTTCGAGAGTCTGCTCGCTCGCATCATATCACGGTGCCCTCTTCTTTTGTTCGGAATCGCACGCAATGACAGGCAAGGCATTCTGTCTGATCCGCTGCGTTGCCTACTTCCACGCAGAAAATTAGAAGTTCAAACGCCACTTATTCGATCGAAGCACGGGCGAGCCATTCCCACAGGCTGGGACTCTTTACTTCGCGGTATTCATCCTGCGGATCGACCAAGACAAGCTGACCCACGGTACCTTCGCTCGACGGTGCATTGTCATAGGCAAGGAACGTGGAATCACCGCTGTCCAAGATGGGGAACCAGTCCGGAAGGAAGTACGCATCCTGCGCGCCGCCGATTCCTTCGCAGCCAGAGTCCTCCTCTGCGATCTGCATGCTGAGCTTCCAGTAGTCACGCAGACCCGAAAGAGAAAAGACTCGATAGCCACCATGTAGACGCACGTCTGACACGCCATTTGCCAACCGGAAAAGCGCCCGAAGATCATCCGGCAGCGCTCTCCCAATCTCTGTCTCGACTTCCGTGATCTGCTGATCGGTGGCAGGTGTGAGCGTGCCCCCTGCTGCCTGCATGCGTGCTGCGAACTGTTGTGCATGGACCAATGCGTCGGACATCAAAAGCGTCTCCTTTTATCGTGTGTGTCTTAGTGGAACATCCGAGATCCAAACCAAAGCAGCAAACCAACCAGCGACACGATGAGTCCGAGCACAACAAGTGCCGTTGGCTTGGTTGCAACGGGTATCGGCGCAGCGATCTCCTCTGGTTGCCGCAGCTTGGCGCTACTCGTTTCGGCTGTACTCGGATCGGAAACCGCCGGAACGCCGCCTGACGACTGCGACCTGAGCTTTCGCTGGACCGATTCATTTTGAATGCGCGCCGCGACCCCATCCAGTTCTTGTCTGACTTGCAAGAGACTGGCAAAGCGATCCTCTTTCGACTTGCGCAACATGCGCTCGATGATCTCTGCCAGCGCCGGATCGATCGTCGGTTCGATCTGAAGGATTGGAATCGGCGTCTCTTCTAGATGTGCGCGGAGCGTGTCTTCGATCGTCTCTTTTGCAAACGCAGGAAGTCCACAGAGCGCATGGTAAAGGCTTGCGCCCAAGCTGTACTGATCGGCGCGAAAATCGATCTGATCAGGGGTCAGGATTTGTTCGGGAGCGATGTACAGCGCAGTTCCACTCACAAAGCCCGCACGCGCCATCTCGTCGCTCGCGCGGCCATCTTCCGCACGCTTGGTCGCAATCCCAAAGTCCCCAAGCTTTGCCAATCCATCCTTCCGAATCAGGATGTTTCCGGGCTTGATGTCGCGGTGCAGGATGCCGGCTTGGTGTACGACCTCGAGTGCAGCGGCGACTTGGGAACCGATTTGTGCGACACGCAGTGCCGGAACGGATCCCATGTGCTCGATCATTCCTTCCAGGCTCTGTTCTCCGACGTATTCAAAGACAATGTACGGAGCACCGTCGTGCGCAGCGATGTCCAGAACACGGACCAAATTGGGATGTTCCAATCGGATAAGGCACTGGGCTTCTGCCAGAAATCGCGTCGTTCCCATCGGGTCAGTGGACAGTGCGTCTCTCTTGACGATCTTGATGGCGACAGGTATTCGCAGCAGCTTGTGAAACGATCGAAAGATGATGGCCGTGGCGCCTTCACCGACCACTTCTTCTAGATAGTAGCGGTCGATGTAGGAGCCCACCTGGGGTTCCGGTTTGCTCTGATCTGGTTTTAGCAGCGCCAAGTTGTCGCGTGACAACCGCTTGGATGCTTCGACGATCGGAGCGCTCACGACAGGAGCCACAGTTCCTGGTGAGGAAGCGGCCTTCTGCGCACGCATTCGGAGTCCGAGCATCGACCGCAGCGTGTTTTCTGACGAAGCGAGAAGCCCCTTCTGCGCCGTGATGAGCAGCTTGGAAACCGTGCGATCGATCAATGACTTGCGAGCAAGGAAGTCTGAGAATGAGCCCTGACCTTGCCACTCATTGCGCAGCGCATCAATTTCTTGTTTTGAGAGTCCATGTCGGCGCTCCAGGAACTCTCGCAGGAGTGGATCGATGTCAGGAGGAGCTGCCACGGTGACCCTCTCGCGATTGCGACCATCCAAAAGGATACCGGAATTGCAGCGGGTAGGACACGACGGAATTCGTAAATCGCCAGCAAGTCATCCGCTACACACCGTCCAATCGATCACATGTGCCGATCATTTGTACGGACACGGCCCACACCCGCGACATCCCACCTTCTGCTGATTGCAGAGTCCGCGGCTCGTGCGTTCTGCGCTGAGGTTCCCATCGTCTGTTTCCACAGCGCTCCGCTTTCTGCGGCATAATATGCGGAGTCGTATTCGGCGGAGTGACCGCGGAACGCTGGCTCATTGCAGGTTCACTCCGAAAGAGATGGAGAGACTTGCCCATGTTGCGACCGTCGCATGCATCCGCTCGCACTTTCGATGAGCAGTTGTTCCAGCAGCAGATCCGATTGCTCCGCATCGCAGGGATGGGCTTTTCCATTGCATTTGGCCTGTCAGCACTGTCTGTACACTACGTTGCGCTTGGAAAGGTGCTGGCGTTTTCGATTCCAGCACTCCTGATTTTGTTCATTTCGCAGCGGCTCGCGACAACGGGTCGATTCCTTCTCGGCGTGGCGCTCGCTGGAGGCGCGGTCTTGACTGGTTGTCTTGTCGCAACGTTTGCCGCAGGCGTAAGCAGCTCTGTGCTGGGTCTTATGATTCTGGTTGGGGTCCTGCTGGTCGTTCCACAGCTGCAAGGAGAGCTGATGATCGGCTTTATGATCGCGGCGATCGCAGAGTTTGGCTGCATCGGTTTTCTCCAGGCACATGCATCCTCTGCAAGCGCAACCGGAAGCGAGCTGCACGCGATCGATGTCATCGGACAGACCACACTCCTTGGCGTTGTGATGCTCCTTCTGTTTCAGCTCGCGAAGCGACAGCGGGAATCGGTCGAAGCCAAAGAAGCGCTGGCTGCGTCCTACAAAGAGAGGCTCACCACTGCAGAACAGCTCGCGAAGCTGGAACGAGAAAAGGAATCCGCTGCCGCTGCAGCCCGAGCCAAGAGCCGCTTCGTCGCCAACATGAGCCACGAG
>CAYTGC010000279.1:0-6504 GCA_964437195.1 uncultured Myxococcales bacterium
GGGGCTGGCGGTCCCTCAAACAGGATCAGTGCATCGGGGGCTTCCTTCCGAAGCGCGTGCAGAACCCGCAGCACAAAGGGCTTTAGGTAGTCGGACGCAAAGTCGATGCTGCGACCGCGAACTTTCGCAAAGTGATCTGGACGCAGAATCTGCGGGGCTCCAGCCACCACATCCCAGACTCCTTCTTGGCGCCACACGTCCGCTTGCGGAGTCTTCCACAGACAGACTCCATCGGGGTTTAGCGTTGTGGTTCCTGTCTGGCCCATAAACGACGGCGAAAATTCCCAAACCGCAACCTGCTGCGGAATGCCTGCCGCTGCTGCCATCGACTGCAGTGGCGAAGGCGTCGGTCCTTTGCTGATCATGCCCGGCAGCGGACTGGTTAGATCGTGGGCTCCGACAAGCCCCGCGCTCGGCTCGTTCATCGTTCCGTAACCGACGACATTGCGCAGTCCGCAAAGAGTCTTTGCGACTTCACACAGAGCCGCCACATAGTGACGCTGAAGGTACTGCTGAACCGGCTCTCCGCTGATGTGCAGCGACGGGGCGAAGTCATCACCTGCAAAAAACAGTGTGAACATCGTCGCCGCGCCAAGCTTCACGTAGTTGGTCGGCCAGATCATGGTCGGCAGCGGACCTTCCCACTCCGAGTGAATGATCGCAGCCCCACAGGTATGCAGTCGCTCGCGCTCGATTCCCACCACATCGAGCGTCCAGGCGGGCGCACCGTCGCCACCTGTGAATCGGCTCCAGACATCTTGATGCGGATCGATCCAGATCAAGATTCCATGCCTGTCGGCCTTTTCACAAAGTGCGCGAAGATAGGCCAGGTAGTCTCGATCGTACAGACCTGGGCCTGCGTGCTCGATGGCTTCCCAGGTGATGACCAGCCGCAAAAAGTGCTGACCCATCGCATAAAGCCGCGCGAAGTGCTCATCGGCCTCATCGAGCTGGAGCGGTCTACCGACAAACGAAACCGCTTCCGGCGATTGCAGCGAGCCGCGACGATGCGTCGCTTTTCCGATCGGTACTTTCGCGCTGCCCGATAGATTCACACCCCGCAGAAGGAGCGTCCGCCCCTCCGCGTCAACAAACCACGGTCCGTGCGTGCGCATCACTCCCTCCGCGAAAGGAGATTATGATCCAGGTCGGCTATTGTCGCGAGACTTGACGCAATCCGTCGAGGAATCGCACAAGCAAGCTTCCGCGCAGGACGCTTTCGATCTTGCCTCGACCCCACTTTGGATGGGCGATGATCTGACCCGGCTTGAAGTTGTCGCGCGGATCAAACGTCGGGGTCGTCACCGCATCAAGAAGCTCTCGCTCGAGCTGGAGCCGTTCCTTGCTTGCTTTGTCGTTTTTGCCGCCGCCTCGACTGCTGCTCATCATCGGAACGGCTTTGGCCGCCGATTCGTCGGTCCCGCTGGATCGAGCCGGTTCGGTGCGGTAGCCGTGACGGCTCTTGCAGAACGTGCACAGGACCTGTTTGGGCAGTGCATCGATGACAGCGACGATGTCGTGGGTGCGCAGTTCCTTGCACTTGCCGCACCATGCCTCGACTTCCCCACCGACTGCGTACTTCGGCTTGTGACGCGGGGTGCGAGGTCCGTCGCGATAGCCGCTTACTGCCTGCGGTCGTGACAGCAAAAATGGCTGACCTGCATCGGCGGCTCGTTCGACGCGCTGACCCGAGACTTGCTTGGCCAATGCAGATGCCTGGCGTCGGAGATCCGTCAGCATGCGGCCAATTGATCGCTCGACCTGCGCATGCTCGGCTTCCGTCATCGCACCGAGCAGCTTGGCATAGCGTTCCACGAGGGGCGGAAGCATCGCACCCGCCTCGTATTGCTTGTACCGGTCGCCACTTTCGAGGGCGCTCGCCACCACGTCACTGACGTGAAGGATGTCATCCTTGAGCTTTTTTGCGGTTGAATCGTGATCGTCTGACAAGACTACTTCTCCCGTTTGGGTTGCGGACTATATCACAACCTTGTCGGTGAGCAGGTAAATCGCAAACGAAGCCAGCCAGTGCGAGCCACCGTACCCCGAGTCCATCATCTGCCGCAGCCCATCTTCGGCGTGTCGGGCCGCGATTTGCTGCAGCGCTGTGCGTTCAGGATCGGCTTTGGGCAGCGCCTGGGCAATGCCCTGCAGCGCGGCGGCCCGCTGAAACGACAGTCCGATCAAGTGACCGATGCGCGGATCGTGACGATCGGCCACCGCGATGGGGTTGCGCAGCTTGGCAAAATCCGACGCGCTGGTCGGGGGCAGAAAGCGCCGATACCAAGCCACAAACTCTTGTGACGGCAGCACCCGCCGCAAGAGGTCCGCTTCAACGAGACATGGCGAAATGAAGTCTTCACCTGATGGCTCGTACGCAGCGGGACAAGCTCGATCGCCAAGATAAAAGTCGCGGGCCCGGCCAATAAGAAGCTTTTCAAATGATTCATATTTGAGTGCGCGTGCAGCATCGAGAGCATGAATCATCGCGTAGGCTGTGTTGTCATGTGTGCCCGCGCGCACCGGGACCGTCAGCTTGACCAGATACTGAGCAAGTCTCTCTCTCAGTACCTCGGCCAGCGGAGCCACGGCAGTTTCCCACTTCCTCGCATGTGGATCGGGAAAGGTATGTAGCTCGGCATGGAGTCGCAAAAGCCAGCCAATCCCGTATGGCCGCTCGAAGGTACGGCTGCGCGCAAGAAGGAAAAACTGCCGCTCTTGTTCCATTTTTTCCGGCGTCAAATGCGCATCGAGTTTTTTTCGTATCTCGTCGGATTGTGGAAGATCAGGCAGCCGCGCCAGCACGCGCAGCATCGCCCAGTGACCGTGAACAGCAGAGTGCCAGTCGAAGCAGCCGAAAAAGGCCGGCGTCAGCTCGGACGGGGGCCGCAGCGCCGAATCGCCGTCGAGAATATGGCCGGGTTTGTTTGGCCAGGGCCGATCGACGCAGTCTAGTGACAGGCGCACAAGCTGAGAGGCGAGCTCGCGAGTGAGCGTGGGCTGCGGGCTGTCGATAGGTTTTCCTGGGCGATTGCACGCCAGCAGCGGCAAAACCCAGAGCAGCCAAGCCAAGCGGCGGAAGGACGACGACAATTTCATGATCAGTTTCCCCTCGGTCGGCGGAAATGTACATGAGCCAGGGAGAGACGGCTTGACAGAAGATGGGCAAGTCGCTTCTCATAAAAGAGATGCTCGCTTTGCTTACCGATGCGTCGGGGAATGAGACCTGGCCGGTCTTGTCGCTGCTATTGCGGGCGGGGCTCGTGCTGGCTGGGATGGTGGCGGTGCTTTTGCTTTTGCGGCGGATGCAGACAACGCGACCCTCCGGTCCGATCCAAGTTCTCGCCGAGCAGCGACTGTCGGCAGCGCACTCGGTCTACTTGGTTCGGGTGGGCGAGCGGCAGCTTCTTCTCGGTGGTGGCGCGTCGGGCCTGTCGCTGCTGTGCGAGCTATCGGCCCAGCCCTCGGTTGCCGTTGACAGCAAGCTGGGCCGGACCCCCGCAGAGCTTCTGGCACAGTGGTCGTCGCAGCCCGCCGCTCCTGCCGAGACCACCGACGAGGAGCATCGATCCTAATGGGCTCGCCAGAGTTTGTCCGGACGATGCTGCCGCTCGGCTTGTTTGTGGTAATTGCGCTTTTGGCCTACGTCAAAGTCGCGATTGTGCTCCAGGTGTTTCGACGAGGAATCGGCGAGGGAGTGCCGCCCTTGCTGGTGACTGTGTTCCTGGGTCTTACACTGGCGACCTTGACGATGTCGCCGGTGATTGGCAAGAGCATGTCGGCGGTGGCGATGGCATCCGAAGCAGCGTCGGTCGAGGAGCTCTGGCGGGCAGGGATTTCTCCGCTGGAGCAGTTTCTGACGACGCACACTCGGCCTGCGGATCGGGCCCAAGTCCAGGCACTGGCGGACAGGTCGGCCCAGAAGCAAGGTGCCACCGTCGAAAAGACAGCGCTATCTCTCCAGCTTGCGGCGTTTCTCCTCGGCGAGCTGCGGTCGGCGTTTCAACTCGCGTTTGTGCTGCTGCTGCCCTTTTTGCTGCTCGACCTGCTTGCAGCGCTGATCTTGTCGGGGCTTCAGCTCGGTGGACTCTCCGTGAGCACAGTGACGCTGCCGTTTAAGCTGCTGTTGTTTCTGGTCTGCGACGGCTTTTCGCTTTTGTACCGGGCGCTTTTGTGGGGGGCGTCATGAGCGGTCAGCTTCTGCCCCTGCTGTCGTCGATGCTGTGGCTGGCAGTGCTGTGCAGCGTGCCGGTGATTGCTGTTGCCGCGCTGTCGGCGGTGTTGACTTCCTGGCTGCAAGCGCGGCTTGGCATCACGGAGTCGTCCCTGCCGGTCGCGGTTCGGCTGCTGCTGGGGCTTTCGACGCTGTTTGTGGCTGGTCCGTATATCTTGACCAAGATTGTCACTTTTTCGACCCAGGTTTGGTCGTCGCTGCCTGCCTTGCGCTGACCTGGACTTGCCGCGGCTGTGGCAGGATAGGGGCCAGGGGGATTTTTCATGTCGAGCAGCGAAACCGCTGCGCTCACGCTGGCTTCGCTTGTGGGCAGCCGGGATGTTGCGCGCGTTACACGCCTTGTGGCGGTGCTGGGTCAGACACTTGGCGCGCAAGTTTCCGACGGTAACGTCCGGCTTGTTCATCCGGCCAAAGTCGTTTTGCGGACGTCTCCGTCGGGGGAAGAGACGCTCGATGTCACAGATCCGGTGCTCCTTGCAGGGGCTGAGCCGGCCAAGAATCCTGCGCTCGACGTGCTGGCTGCGTATGTTCCGCCCGAGGTCTTTGCTGGCAAGCCAGATGTCGTCGCGAGCACCGTCTATCATGTCGCCGCGCTCGCGTACCACCTGCTCACGGGAGAGGCGCCTTTTTCTGGTAGCAGCCCGGCGGCGATCCGGATCAAGGTTCTCCTCGAACGGCCTGCCGCTCCGAGCAGTGTAAATCCAGCGATACCTCGTGCGGTCGACGAGCTTTTGCTCACTGCGCTCGACAAGAAAACCGAAGCGCGGCCTGCGTCCATCGACGAGTTTGTCCGCAAGCTGAGCGAGGCGGCTGCGTCTGCACCAGCAGCGGACCTGGCCCTTGTGGCTCGGTCTCCGGCTCCTCCGTCTCCGCTGGCTGGGGCTGTACCTGACCCGGCGGCACATGCTGCACCTGCGCCCCGCCGACGTGGAGCAGTGGCTGCCGTCGGATTGCTTGTTGCTGTGGCCGTGCTCGGACTGAGCTCGTTGCTTTTGCTGCGGAGCAGTGAGGACATGGCGCCGTCCCCATCGGTGAGCGGTGGGTTCGCTCAGGCTCCGGGCGCAGCCGCGCCATCGCCAGCATTCACAGGTGGCGTTCAAGCTCCACCCGGTGCGGCGGCGCCACCACCAGCGGCTGAAATGGCAGAAGCCCGATCTGCGAGCGAAGAGCGGAAGCAGCCGCCCGAGCCAGAGAAGCCTGCAGAGCGAGCCAAGACCATCTCTGCGGAGCGCCGTCAGTCGAGCCGCCCGTCGAGCCCGGCGAAAAATGTCGCGGCGCCCGCTGCGGCAGCGCCTGCCCCGAGCCGAGCCGCTCCGAGATCCACGCGAGCCGCGGCCAGCGAGGACGTGGACGACTTTGCCCCTACCAAGGACGTGATCGCTCCGACGACTGCGAAGGCGAGCAAAGCGAAGAAAAAGGCTCCGTCAACGAGATCGGATGCCAAGCCTAGAGGCAAAGGGGGACGGCCCGAGGCTTCTGGCGATGGAATCGGTTCGCTGGCGTCCCAAGGCCAGGTCGAGACTTCCCCCACGAGAGCGCCATCGTCGTCGTCTTCTCGGGCGATCCCTGACGAGGTTCCAGCAACGGAAGCTGCCGGTGCGGGCGGCGCTGATCGTGGTCTTGCCGAGCCGCCCAAACCAATGGCGTATCCGGCATCAACGAAACCCAAAAAGGCAATCGTCGCCGCGATCCTCATCGGCATCGCCCTGTTCGCGGGCCTTGCGGCGATCGGTCTGCTGTGGGTCATTCGGAGGGATCAGCGACTCGCGCTGCAGAGCGCCAAGACCCAGACCAAGTCTTCCGAGGCCGACACGCTGCCGACTGAGAAGCGAGAAGAACCCAAGTCACCGCGAGGTGCAATCGATCCATTTACCGTCGGTCAGTACACCTGTTTCGCGCGACTCGGCGAAGGTGGAATGGGCATGGTCTACAAGGCTCGCCACAACAACCTCGACCGAGAAGCGGCTGTCAAAGTGCTGTCACCGTCGGCAATGATCGCCCCCGATGCCATCGATTTGTTCCAGCGCGAGGCCAAGCTGGCATCGCAGATCAACCACCCGAACAGTGTCTTCATCTACGACTACGGCAACGTCAGCGGTGCGCTTTTCTACCTCGTCATGGAGTTTATCGACGGCCAATCCCTCGACGAGATCATCTCGCCCAAAGGAAAATCACCTCGGCCGCTACCAGTTCAGAGAGTGATCAACCTGACAAAGCAGATCTGCTCCGTCCTAGACACCGCCCACGGCCAAGGAATCGTTCATCGCGAC